>JACQZM010000106.1:0-12291 GCA_016213885.1 Candidatus Rifleibacteriota bacterium
AGACCAGCGCGACGTCCGAGCCTGGCGCGCCGGAGTCCACGAGACGACCCGTCGCCGCGGTGTGCCAGGCGCGATCCTGGATCCTCCGGTCGGGCCAATCGAGGGTGCGCCAGTGCCCGGGCGCTGTCGTGACCGCGCCGCCCGGCGGATGCCCGTGGCGTACATAGACCGCCAGCCGGCTCCAGCGATCGACGCCGCGATCGATACCCCGGAGCCAGTGGTCCCACCACGCCAGCGCGGCCTCGCGCCAGTCGTGGTCCGGGCCGGGTGTGCCGGAGTCGGGGAAGTCGTGGTTCCACGGCCCGATCCAGGCGACGACCGGAGCCCGAACGTGCTCGAGCATCCTCGGAACGCTGTCGCGGTACAGGTCCTGGAGGCCCCCGATCAGGAACGCAGGGGTGCGAAGCCGGTGGTACTGGCCCCGGAGCGAACCGGTCGCCCAGAACGCCCCGTCTCGCTGCTCTTCCAGGTACCGCAGGATCCAGGGACGCCGCAGGAACCGGTCGGCCAGGAACGGCGCGTCGACCCGGTAGTCCGGCGGAACGGGGAGTCCGTTCTCGTGGTCGATCTCCAGCTGGTAGGCATCCACGTGGAAGATGCCGTCGAGGTAGTGGACGTCGTCGTGGTAGAGATCGTCGGTAGCGTCCACGGCCAGGATCGCTCCCAGGGCGGGGGGCTGTCGCATGGCGGTCTGGATGGCGTTGAAACCGCCCCAGGAGATCCCCCACATGCCGACCCGGCCGTTGGTGCCGGGCTCCCGGGACAGGGTCTGGATCAGCGAGACCGCGTCGTCGAGCTCGACGTTCGAGTACTCGCGGTCCGGCACGGCCCCTCCGGAGGCTTCGGAGGTGCCGGTGCCCCTGACGTCCACACGGACACAGACGTAGCCACGGCGGGCGAAGTACGCGTGGTGGCGGAAGTCTCGCCGGGCGAACGAATCGTCCTTCCTGTACGGCAGAAGCTCCAGCAGTACCGGGAAGCGCTCGCCGGCCACGCGGGGCAGCGGACAAAACACCGTCGCCGCGAGCCTGACCCGGTCGGGCATCGGGAAGAACCGCTCGTCCACCCTGAGCTCGTGGGAGGGCGGGCGGTGCCGGGAGGGGTAGGGGAGCGGAGAGCCGAGCACCCGGATCGGCACGAGCCCCAGAAGCAGGAGCGCCATGCGGCAGCACACGGTTGCGGTGTCACCTCCGGAGTCGAGAACGACGTGGGCCGGGCCGCTGGAGTCGCTCCGCACCGGATTCTAGCAGCGGGTGGACGCGGCCGCCAGAGACCGGTGCACCCAGGATCCCCCACCTGTTTCGCGGAGTCGCGCTCGGGGGAAGGGAAGAGGAGGGGATCAGGTTGGAGGTCGCGCTCGGGAGAGAGAAAGAGGAGGGGATCCGGATTGAGGTCGCGCTCGGGGGCGCGACTCGGACCCGGCGAGGCGCCGGGTCTTGGTGCCCGCGCCCGAGGTATCTGCGACTGCGTCCGGCCACAGGAGGGCAGTCCCTGGTCGGGCGATTCTTCTGTGCAGTCCGAGGTCCCGGCCGACGGACCAGTGCTACGTCGATTCACCGACCAGAGGGAGGTACCTTCTCCAGAGCCTGTCGGATGTTGGCCAGTCTCCCCAGCGCGCTCCCGGAACCGAACACAATGTGAAGAGACCACATGTTGATGGGCCTGTTCTGGCGCACCAGCGGGTGCGTTGCGAGAGACACCGTTATCGGAAGGTCTGATGGCATCGAGCGGGCGAACTGTGGCGGAACGACGAAGTACCGATCGCCCCCGCGAATGCCAGGAGCCGTATCCGCCGCCCAAGGCCCAACGGAGAGTTCGACGGGAGGGAGCTCGCCCAATCCGACGCGGAAGATCTCCCCCCTCTCGGTCAGGGCAGCTCCAAGGACCACGAGCACAGGCCCACGCAGGCCGCGAAGGGCTGCCGGAATCGGCACGACGAAGGAGAGCAGATCCGGCCGCTTGGGTTCGCTCGGGAAGCCCGTGGCCACGGCCAACTCGTCCACGCGCGGTTCCTGTCCCATGACGTGACTGAGGAAGTCGACCCTGATCCGGTGATGATACTCGTGTCGCGTGTGCAGGATGGGCAGCTTCGGGCCTTCGCGTGCGGTCACCTCTCCGGCCGTGGGCCAGCCGTCGGTGCCCAAGGCGAAGTGCTTGAACAGAGTCTCGCCGGGGAAGAAACCTGGTAGGAGCTCGGCGGGGAGCTCGAGGCTCGCCCCCAGCAAGGGCCACGCATGTCTGGCCAGTGCGAGGTTGAGCTGCTCTCGGCGCATGAGAAGATTCCACATGCGCACCTGGCGAACCGGTGCCACCCATGCGGCGGTCAAGTAGATCCGAAGGGCATGGAGAAGCCTGTCCTCGTGCTCGTCTGCGGCCATGGTTGGCACGTTCGCCTTGAGCAGACTCGCCTCCTCGCGTCGGACAGGGGCGCCATCGCTGAACGGCAGGGCCGACTCGAGAGCCACCCACGAGAAGCGCTCCAACGGCTTGGTGAGCGATTCCACTTGAGCATCCAGCATGTGCAGAACGTCTCGAGACGCCGTGCCTCCGAGACGGTCTTCCAGCTCCAGGGTCGCGTGGTCCCATCCCCACATCGGAATCTCAGCGCCAGGCGACGGCGCCGTCCACGGCAACGCAAGCCTGCGTCTCTCCCCCCAGACAACGGTGCCCAGTCGCCCCACCACACCCGCTGGCGCGTCCAGGGTCACGCCCGAGAGGTATCCCGGCCTCGTCCGCCATCTGAGGGACGTCTGTGCAAACCCCAGGGTCCGCACGGTTGTCCACGGAGAAGGCTTCCATCTTCCGGACCCTGGGCTCACCCGAAGTTCGTGGCTGGTTCCTGGGTCCAACGCCGTGTGGACGGCAACGAGATCGCTGCCGTCCGCGGAGAACAACGCCACTTTGAGCGACGAGGTGGACACCCTCATCTCGAGGCGTGGCTCGTCGGCGTTCAGCACTCCAGGTATCCTCGCGCGGATCGCCGATAAGCCTGCCTCGTACGTCGGTTGCACCGGGCGCACTCCGGCCCGATCTCCTGTGGCCCGCATCCAACCGAGCGCCACCGCCGTCACCGACACAGCCGCCCCCAAGGTCAGACCCACCCACCGAGAGGTCCAGGTCCCTTCGCGTCGTGGATTCGTCGGTGGCGCCCCGGGCGACACGACCGACCGGTCGGGCCGCATCGGGGGGCCCCGTCCAGACAGCAGCGCGGCCGTCTCGCCGGTGGCTGGAGAAAGAGCCACCGGGAGTGCCGTGGCTGCTGAGCTGGTCGAGTCGCCGTCGGGGTCGACGATCGCAGTGAGCTCCAGGAAGACGTCCGCGCCGCTGGCCGGCCGGTGGGCCGGGACGGCGGCCACGCACCTATCGATCAGTCGCTCCAGCCGTGGCGAGATCCGGGAATTGACCGATCGCACCTGAGGGATCGACCCGGCGATGCGACGCGCTGGGCTCACGTTCGGGTCGGCCAGGGCAGAGAAGACGAGCCGGCCAGCCACGAGCTCGTACATCATCAACCCCAGAGCATAGACATCGCTTCGAGCATCGACCTCCCGGCCCAGCAGCTGTTCAGGTGCCATGTAGGCGAATGTGCCGACGACTTGGCCGTCCAGCGTCAGCCGCGTCTCGTCCGGGGTCAACCGACGAGAGAGACCAAGGTCGATGATCCGCGGATGTCCCTCGGCGTCGATCAGAACGTTGGAGGGCTTCAGATCGCGGTGGAGGATCCCCCGCTCGTGGATGTGAGCCACGCCGGAAGACAGCTCCAGCGCCAGGGTCAGCACTTGAGGCATCGAGGGCTTGCTTGTCTGGAGCAGTTGATTCAAGCTGCCTTGACCGTCGACATACTCGAAGACAAGGAACGGTTCGACCAATCCGAGATCGTAGTCCAGCAGGCGGACCACGTTGGGGTGACCGAGTGCCTTCACGGCTCGGGCCTCTCGAGAAAGACGACGTACCTCGGTCAGGCCTTGCTCGCCCTGGTGCAGAAGCACCTTCAACGCGACCAGCCGCGACAGGGATCGCTGGCGCGCCAAGTAGACGATCCCCATCCCGCCTCTGCCGAGCTCACGCACGATCTCGTAGCTCCGATCGTATTGCGCCACTTGGCCTCCCGTCGGGTACAGTCAGGCAACCGGGAAGATCGTGGCCATGGTATCCCGAGTCGCGGTGCCCCACAACGACGTTGTGTCTGTCCACATCAGCGCCGCCGGCTGCGTGTCGCGGTTGATTTCCTGAGCCCATGCGGCTACCATAAGGCTCCCCAACCCGGAGCCTCGGTTCACCGATCGAGCAGTTCGCGGGATGGCGACCTCACGAGTTTCCTATGGCAGCCCTCCTCTTGTTCATCTCGCTGTTGGCAATCTGCGCTGAACTGATGTTCGGCATGATGTTGGGTCTCAAGACCTGGACCCACATGGTCTACGTCGTCATCTCGTTCGCCTTGTTGGGATACGGGGTCGGTTCGAACCTGTTCTTGCTCTGCCAGAAACGCCTGAAGACCGTTGACGCCTCGCTCACGCTATCGCTGTCCCTTTGCGCGCTGGCGATCACCACGTTCCTGAGTTCACGCCTCATCCCCTGCCTGCCCGCGCCCGCCACCCAACGCGTGCTGGACCCTCACCTCTGGCTGTCGATAGCAGGCCTGTACCTCGTGGTGGCGGCGCCCTTCGTGAGCGTCGGCTTCGCCTTGACTCAGATCTTCGTTTCGTCCCCACAGAAGAGCGGATGGCTGTACTTCTGCGACCTCGTGGGTGCGGGGCTGGGCGCCATCTGCTTCTTCCCGGCGCTTGCGTGGCTTGGCCCGCACCGTACGCTGGCCGCCCTCTCTTTCCTGGCGATGATCGTGGCCAGGAGCATCTTGTCGGCCGAGCGGCGCACCGGATGGCTGCCTTCGGTGCTCCTGGCCCTCGCGGTTGCGCTGGGTGGGGCCTGCTTCTTGCCCGAGCCGGCCTACGTGGTGACCGACGACTTCGGGTGGGAGTGTGTACCCTATCGTTTTCGCGAGGATCAGTACAAGATCCTGTTGAGCGAATGGCACCCTCTGGGGCGTACGGAGCTGTATCAGATAACAGACCCCCAGGTGAGGGAGAACCTCTCCTCCGGCGGTGGCGAGGTGGGTGCTTTCGAGTTGAACGTGAAACCTGTCCCCGCCTTCTGCTACTTTGCGAACAGCTACAGGGCCGGAACGCCAGCGTATGAGCTTTCGGACGAGGGTCTGCGGCGTAGGGGATCGAGAGTCGAGCTTCTGTCTCAGACGATGGAGATCCCGTACCTGCTGATCGGCAGACCGAGGGTGCTCATCATCGGGACGGGTGGCGGCCGCGACATCTTCATGGCCCGCTCCCACGGCGCCGCCGAAATCACCGGAGCAGAGGTCAACCCTTCGACCTACCGGGCGATGTCGCGCGGGGGGGTGGCTTTCGATTACACGGGGGGAATCTACGAGGCCCCGACGGTACGGGTCCACAACTGCGACGGACGACATCTGGCGCGGACGCGTGCTCCAGGCAGCCTGGATCTGGTCATCCTCAACGGCGTGGACACTTTTGCCTCGCTGTCCAGCGGTGCGTATACCTTTGCAGAGTCGTACCTGTACACGAAAGAGGCTGTGCAAGATTACCTCCGCTGCCTGAGTGCCGACGGGGTCATCAACTTCAACCGCTGGCTCGAGTACAAGAACCCCCAGGAAACGCTCCGGCTGCTTGTCACTGTGCTGGAAGCGCTGCGGTCCCAGGGCGCCACGAGGCCGTGGGAGCATGTGATCATCGGGCGGGAGCGCCCTGATTGGTCCGTGATGCTCGTCAGAAAACGGCCATTCACACCCGATGAGGAGGCGCGGGTAGCCACCTACTTCGAGCAGCATGGGGCGCAGCTCGTGCTGCTGCCCGGCGGCCGAAAGACGCTGGAACCGAAGAACGCTTTCGAGGGCCTGAGCGACGCCTACCGGCAGGGTCGGGAGAACGCATTCATCGATGACTACTTCGCTGATATCTCGCCAGTCCGGGACGACTCTCCCTTCTTCTACAAGCGATTCAAGTTCAGTCTGGACTGGACTCTGGTGCAACGAGCGAAGCATCCCGCCGGCGGAGGCCCTGCGCTCTACGTCCAGCTGGGAATCTTCATCCAGACGCTCGTTTTCGTGGGGGTCTTCATCTTCTTGCCGCTGATGGTGTTTCGTCGAACTGGGCTGACTGTGCTGGCGGCGGGCGGCCGCCCCCCCTTCCTTCTGTACTTCGGGAGCATCGGCATTGGCTTCATCCTGATAGAGGTCGCCCTGATGCAGAAGCTGGTGCTCGTCCTGGGAAGCCCGGTCTACTCCATCTCGGTCACGCTGGCCTCGCTGCTCGTGTTCTGTAGCCTGGGCAGCCTCGCCATGGAGAGAGCGACCGGCCTTCTGGGCGGCAGAGGGAGGCTGGTCTGGCTGCTGTCGTTCGTTATCGTGGGATACCTGGCCGTACTCGAGACGACCGGGGGCGCCTTCCTCGAGCGACTCCTGGGTTCGTCCACGGCCGTGCGCATGGGCGTGTGCTGCGGGTTACTGGCACCCATCGGGTTCTCCATGGGTATGTTCTTGCCGCTGGGATTGCGACTCGTGGGCACTCATCACGAAGCGAGCGTGGCCTGGGCGCTCGGCATCAACTCGGGCTTCACCGTGCTGGGATCGGTCGTCTCGCTGATCATCGCCCAGGCGTTCGGATTCAACGCGACGCTGCGCGTCGCGGCTGCCGCCTACCTGGTCGCGAGCGCGGCCTACGTATGGCTCGCCGGCGCGGAGAGTCGCGAGCGGCCCGACGCTGTCTGATCCGTCGCAGCGCCTTCGCGCGAGTGCGGAGCCGCCGCCCTCGACAGGCCATGCGAGAGCTCGGTGCCTGCCCGGGTCCTGACCAGGAGGCCCCCGTCGAGACGTCTCGATGGTGCCCTACCCCGGGTTTCTTCCAGCCCTTGATCCCCACCAGGGCCGGGTCTACACTGAACGAGCCCGGCGAACTCGGCGGGCGAGCCAGGCCTGCCGCGCGCTTCCGGACCGGCTTTGCGTCCCGGCCCTTGGCCCCGGTCACCTCGAGGGAGGTCCCCTGTGATTGCCGTGCTGTCAGGTGTCGAAGCGAGAGGCCGCGTCAAGCGGCTCGAGGCCAGGATGGCCACGGTCGACCCCAGGGTGGTCCAGACCGTGGAGGACATCCTCGCCCAGGTCCGGTCCAGGGGCGACAAGGCGCTCCTCGCCTACGCCCGGAAGCTCGACCGGGTCTCGCTGAAGCCGGGTCAGCTCAGGGTCACGACGGAGGAGATCGATCGCGCCTACTCGCTGGTGGACCTGGAGTTCATGAAGGCGCTCGAGCTGGCCCGGGCCAGCATCGAGCGGTTCCATCAGAGCCAGCTGGAGCGCTCCTGGATGATGACCGACGACGAGGGGGTGTTCCTCGGCCTGAAGGTGTTCCCCATCGCGTCGGTGGGGGCGTACGTCCCGGGCGGCGCCGGCGGCAAGAGGCCGCTGGTGTCCACGGCGCTGATGTGCACGATCCCGGCGCGGATCGCCGGCTGCCGCCGGATCGTCGTGGCCAGTCCGCCCCGCGCCGAGGGAACGCTGGATCCGCACCTCCTGGTGGCGCTGGCGGAGCTCGATGTGGACGAGATCTACAAGATCGGCGGAGCCCAGGCCATCGGTGCGCTGGCCTACGGCACCGAGAGCGTGAGGCCCGTGGACAAGATCGTCGGGCCGGGCAACATGTACGTGGCCATGGCCAAGCTGGCGGTCTCGGGAGCGGTCGCCACGGACGGGCTGGCAGGGCCGTCGGAGATCGTGGTGCTGGCCGACGCTTCGGCCAGGGCGGACTTCATCGCCGCGGACATGATCGCCCAGGCCGAGCACGACGCCGATGCGATCGCCGTGCTCGTGACCGTCGACGGACCGCTGGCCCACGCCGTGGCCGCGGAGCTCTCCCGTCAGGTCGGTGGCCTGGACCGGGAGGCCGTGATCAAGAAGAGCCTCGCCACGCTGGGATCGATTCTGCTCCTCGAGAGCCTGGACGAGGCAGTCGATGTGGTGAACCGGATCGCGCCGGAGAACCTGGAGATCCACACCGCCGACCCGCAGGCCGTGCTGAATCGTATCAGGACGGCCGGGGCGATCCACGTCGGCCCCTGGACTCCCCAGGTGCTGGGCGACTACGTGGCCGGCCCCAACCACACGCTGCCCACCTGCGGCACTGCCCGGTACGGCTCGCCGCTCGGGGTGTGGGACTTCTTGAAGAGAACCGCCGTGGTCACGTACACCAGGGACTCCCTGGCCGGCGTTGCCCGGGCCGTGGACACCCTCGCCCACGTGGAGGGGCTCGAGGCCCACGCCCGCTCCCTGGCGATCCGTTTCGATGGGCCCGACAGGTCCGGGGCCGCCGAACCGGCCCGAGCCGAGGGCCAGGCGCGGCGCCCCCGGCGGCGCCCCCGGCGGCGGGCGGCCTGACAGCCGAACAGTTCCCCGATGGAGGAGATCCCATGGCCGGCAAGACCGGAGACGACGTCAAGGTGCTCCAGTGCTCGTTCTGTGAGGCCACCGAAGAGGCGGTGAGCAAGCTCATCTGTGGCGAGGGCGGCTCGATCTGCGACCGGTGCCTGGACCGGTGCAACGAGATCATGATCGAGGAGAGCGGAACCCTCTGGCCCTGGGTCCACAGGCCGAAGGCGCCCGGAGCCGCTGCCAGGCCGGCCAGGTCGACCGGGAAGGCCGCCGGGCCGAAGCCCGGGGCCGGAGCCAAAGCCAAAGCCAGGGCCAAGGCCGGGGCGAAGCCGAGCTCCCGGGCCGGCAAGTCGACGGCTCGGAGCCGTCGTTGATCCGGTTGCCTGGCGACCGTCGTGCTTCAGAACAGTCGATATCGGGCGTTTTTCTGTACGATCGCGAACCTCCTGTCTCCCTTTTTCGTAGTAGAGGAAGACCTGCATCGCGCGGGGTCGATCGCGCGTGCTTCCTTCATTGACTGGAGAGTTCGATGACGGCGAGTCGGTGGCTCGGGGTGGCTCTGGTCCTCGCAACGCTGGTCAGTGCGGCCTGGGCCAGGCCTCCGGCCTACCTGGAACAGCTCACCAAGGGGGTCCGGCACGTGGCGCTGAACCAGGGCGGGCCCGAGGGCAACGCCGGCGCCGTGTCGGCCAGGGCCGCATGGCTAGCTCCCTTCTTGCCGGCGAGACACGCCGAGGCGCTCGGGCTCGCCGTGACCCAGATGCAGCAGGGAAACAAGGCCGGCGTGGAGGCTGCTCTGGCCAAGATGCCCGCCTGGCCAGCGGTCACGCTCCAGGTCCTGGGCGCTGCCCAGCAGGTGCCCGGGTCGTGCCACCTCCTCAGGGCTCCGGCGGCCAACATCCTCGTCGATTGCGGGATGGACCAGGGGAACGACGAGGAGTCGAGGGAGTTCAACGCGGGCCGCTTCCCGTTCGATCCGAAGGAGATCGACATCTTGATCGTCACCCACGGCCACATCGATCACACCGGCCTGATCCCCCGCCTGACCAAGGAGGGGTTCAGGGGGAAGATCCTGACCACGGCCACCACGGCGGAGCTCTTGAAGGTCCTCCTCGAGGATTCCGCGGAGCTGCAGCAGCACGAGGGCGGCCGGAAGCGTGGAGGCCGCGACAAGAGAGGCCGGAAGGGAGGCGGAGGCGACTCGAGGAAGCCGCACCCGGAGCCACTCTATTCGATGGAAGACGTCAACGCCACGATGGAGCTGGTGAACGGCCTGAACTACGATCAGGTCTGGTCCGATCTGCCCGGCGTGAAGGTCCGGCTCAAGGATGCCGGGCACCTCCCCGGCTCCGCGGCGGCGGAGGTCTGGGTGAGTCACGGCACGGGCGAGACCAAGGTGGTGTTCGGCGGCGACACCGGCAACTACCCGTACCCGATGCTCAGGGACCCGCAGCCGGTGGAGGGGGCCGACGTGCTGCTCCTGGAGTCCACCTACGGCGCCCGGGTTCACGACGTGGTGACCCTGGAAGAGAGGTACAGCCGGTTCAAGAAGTCGATCCTGGGAGCGATCGCCGACCGGGGCGTCGTGCTGATCCCGGCGTTCGCCGTGGGTCGGGCAGAGACGCTGCTCTACTGGCTGGGGCGGATGAAGAACGACGGCAGTCTGTCGGCCGACGTCCCCGTGGTGTTCGACACCCCCATGGGGATCAAGACGCTGGAGATCATGCGCCGACACCCGGAATGTCTCGACCCGGCCGAGGCGTCGGCCGCCTACTCGGCCAAGCGGGTGTTCGTCGAGTTTCCGGGGCTTCACCTCGGCCTGGCCAAGGGTGAGCCGGTGCCCGACGGCGCCATCGTCATCGCCTCGTCCGGCATGCTCGCCGGCGGGAAGATCGTGCAGTACGTGCAGCAGTTCGCCAGAGAGCCCACCACGGACATCCTCTTCTCGGGCTTTCAGGCCGAAGGCACCCCGGGGCGGCAGCTCCAGGACGGCGCCACGGAGGTGGCGATCCAGGGGAGACGCGTCCAGGTCCGGGCCAAGGTGGCGACCCTGGACGGCATGTCCGGTCACGCGGACCAGAAGATGTTGATCCAGTGGGTCAAGAGCTTCGGGAAGAGACCGGGCAAGATCATCGTCGTCCACGGCGAGCCGGAGAGCGGACAGGCCATGGCCGAGCTGATCAAGAGCGAGCTGGGGATCGAGAGCTCGTTCCCGGCACGGGGCGAGATCTTCGAGTTGACCGAGTAGTCCTGGGCGAGGCGTCCTGGCCCGGGTCCGACGACGGCCTGGCCGCTTCCCGGCCGGTGCCTGACCTCCCCGACGCGGCCGCCTTCGAGACCCTGGCGTCGAGGTACTGATCGCCGACCTCCCGGACCTGGTCCTCGGTCCAGCCGACCTCGATGGCGATCTCGTGGAGAAGCATGTTCACCAGGGCCAGGCGGGAGCCGGAAGCGATGTACTTGAGCTCGTACAGCGGCCCCACCACGGCAGCCGCGTGACGGCGTCTGGTCGATCGCTTGAGGCTGGCCGCCGCCTGCTTGAGCACCCCCGTGTCAGGGTCGGTCTTCAGCATCGCCAGGAGGAGCTCCGAGACCTTCGGGTGGTCCTGGAGCTGTCCCAGCAGGTGGGCGATCGATCGGCGCAACCCGAGGTCGCGAGAGTGGGTCGCCTTGGCGACCAGCGCCAGCACCGCCTCCGGATCGGCCTTCTCCAGCACAGCCAGGGCGTTGGCCCTGACCCGGGGATCGGGGCTGGCGATGAGCGGCGAGAGCATGTGGGTCGGTACCTCGATGCGGAGCTTGCAGATCGCCTCGAGCGCGTTGGCCACGACCCGCTGGTCCTGGTTCATGAGGAGCGTGACCAGGGTGGTGGAGTCCTGGGCGTCGCCCAGGGCGCCCAGGAAGCTGGCCATGGTGGCCAGGACGAACGGGTCCTGCTCGTTGGCGATGTAGCGCCGGACCACCTTCTGCGACGCCGCGTCGCGCTGCTCCAGACAGGCGGTCAGCGCCTTGACCTTCGGCGGGTACGGCAGAGGCGAGGCCAGCAGCTGCGCCAGCCCCCGGGCCGCCCTGGTCTGCCCCTGGTCGAGCGGGGCATCGTCGAAGAACCCCTTGAGGTGGATCGCCGTGCTCTTCAGCGCCTCCAGGCCCGGGAGCCGCTCCCTCTCGGCGCACTCCAGCGCCAGTTCGAGCACCTCCGGGCTGGGCGGCAGCTCCAGCAGCATGAGGGCGATCCGATCGGAGGTGGGCGTGCCACCCCCCCTCAGGCCCTCGAGGAACCTCGCCACGGCGATCCGGTCTTGATCGGTCATCTCTGCTCGAGAGTTCGCGTCTGGACGGACGGGCCGATCGAGCGGTCCTGTTCCCGACGCCGACCCGCACCTCGAAAGGTAGCACGGGGCCTGGCCACCTTCAATCGCCCCGCTTCACGACCAGGATCGGCAACGAACCGGAGGTGCTGATCCTGTCGGGCTGGCGTGTGCCCGGCATGCGACGCGCGGTACGTCACAGCCCGACCTCCAACCTGATCCTCTCCTCTTGCTCTCTCTGTTTCCTTCGGATTGATCGACAGGGCCGGGACAGCTAGGCGGATCTCTCATCGCCGTCGTTGCTCCCGGGCGGGGCAGCCGATACGATGGGGCGAGCGCGTCCACGGGACCCGGAGGTGGAGATTGAGACGTCTCATCGAGCTCGCCCGGAAGAGACGGCTCGTGGTGGTCGGCCTGATGTCCGGCACCAGCGCCGACGGCATCGACGCCTGCGTGGCCGAGATCGAAGAGGGGGCCCATGGCCCGACGCCCAGCATCCTGGCCCACCGGACCGATCCGCATCCTCCGGAGCTG
>JACQZM010000106.1:12315-13938 GCA_016213885.1 Candidatus Rifleibacteriota bacterium
GCATCCTCCGGAGCTGAGGTCGCTCCTGCTGGCGCTGGGAGAGGACGAACCGTCGTCGGGCCGTTCCCGGAGCCGGGCCGCCCGGGCGGACGGCCTGCTGGGACGGATCGACCGGGTGGAGCTTCTGGCCAGGGTCAACGTCGCCCTCGGCGAGGCCCTGGCGCTGGCGGTGCGACGGGTGGCGCGTCAGGCCAGGATCCCGCTGGCCGCGGTGGACCTCGTGGGGAGCCACGGCCAGACCGTTCGCCACAACCCGGGGGCCCCCCCGATCGGCTCGCTGTCGGCCCGATGCACCCTCCAGATCGGCGAGGCCGCGATCCTGGCCCAGCGGACCGGAGCGCCCGTGATCTCCGATTTCCGCCCCGCCGACGTGGCGGCCGGAGGGCTGGGGGCTCCTCTGGTGCCCCACGTGGACCGGCTCCTGTTCTCGCGGCCCGGCCAGATCCGGGCGCTCCAGAACTTCGGCGGGATCGGCAACGTGACCTACCTGCCAGACCCGCGACGGCACCGGCGGCTCATCGCCTTCGACACCGGTCCGGGCAACATGATCATGGACGCCATAACGCGGCGCGTCACCTGGGGGCGCCAGACGTACGACCGGGACGGAGTTCGGGCCAGCCGGGGACGGCCGGACCCCCGGATCCTGAAGCGCCTGATGGCCGATCGGTTCCTGGCCCGCCCTCCGCCGCGAACGCTGGGGCGGGAGCAGTACGGACAGCGGTTCGTCGATCGCCTCTGGCAACTCTTCGAGTCCGGCGGCGTGGGGCTCGACGATCGGGTCGCCACGGCGTGCGCGTTCACGGTGGCCGCCACGGCGGACAGCTACCGCCGGTTCCTGTTTCCCCACGGCGTGCCGGACGAGGTGATCGTGTCCGGGGGAGGGGCTCTGAACCCCGCGGTGATGCGCGGCCTGGCCGGGGCGCTGGCGCCGGTTCCGGTGGTGACCAGCGCGGCCCACGGCGTACCGGTCCAGGCCAAGGAGGCGCTGGCCTTCGCCGTGCTGGCCTACGAATGGGTCCGGGGGCGACCGGCCAACTGCCCGGAGGCCACCGGCGCGCGACGGGGGGTTGTCCTGGGCAAGGCGACGGTGTAACGTGCTGCAAACCGGCGTCCATCCGGGCGCGGGGCAGCGTCGCCCGACCCGGCGACATGACCAGGGGACTGTCGACACCCGATGGACGTGAGGCTTGCCACGGCGCGCGATGCGGGCCACCTGATCGCCGCCTACATGAAGCACGTCAACCCGAGCCGCCGCGAAGGGGACCGGTTCGCCCGGCTGCACCTCACCTTCGAGCGCTGCCTCCTGGCCGAGCAGGAGGGCATGGTGCTGGGCGGTCTGACCTGGGGGCTCCGGGACGACCCGCGAAGCGGGCTGGCCCAGCTGACCGGCCTGCTGGTGAACGAGCGGGTGCGTCGCAAGGGGCTGGGCACGCTGCTGGTTCTCCTCGCCATCGAGGACATGCACGCGTTCTTCGCGGGCCGCGGTTGCCGCCTGCGGCGCGTCTTTCTCACGGCAGACCAGCAGAACCTGCCGGTCAGGCGCATGTGGGAGAAGCTCGGCTTCGGCGCCGTGGCCCAGCTCGAAGATCACGTCAAGCCCGGCCGCACCGATCTGATCTACGC
>JACQZM010000650.1 GCA_016213885.1 Candidatus Rifleibacteriota bacterium
CGGGGAAGGTGCACCGGGCGTCGGCGACGCTGGCCAGGCCCGCCGTCGCGAGGTATCATTCGAGGTTGATGAGATCTTCGCACGGGTCTGTCCGGGGTTTCTCGGTCATCGAGCTGGTCACCGTGGTGGCGATCATGGGCGTGCTGGTCACGGCCGCCGTTCCCACTGCGGCGAGCCTGTTCAACCGCCAGCGAGAGGACCAGCTCAGGGAGAACCTCCTGGTCCTCCGGAGCGCCATCGCCGACTTCAAGAACAACGGGATCGACGACGACCACGACGGCCGGATCGACGAGGATTCGCGAGGCGACGCCAATCACGACGGGCTCCCGGGCATCCGCTGGGTCGACGACGACGGAGATCTCCTGACGGACGAGGACTGGGGCAACCGGCTGCCGTTCGGCGCCGACGGCCTGCTGAACCCGAACTACGACTGGCGGGTCAGGTCGGACGATGACGAGGACGGCATCGTCGACGAGGAGTCGTTCCCCGGCGACCTGAACGAGCTCGCCGCCAAGATGCAGATCCTGCGAAAAGAGGTGCCGGTCGATCCGACGAGCGGTCAGGCCGCCTGGGGCATGGTCCAGATCACCCTCAACAACGATTCGGACTACACGATCTCCAGCGGGTCGGGGGGGTACCAGCCCGGGCTCGACCCGGTCATCCAGGCGCTTCCGGGTCCGGAGAGCGAGGACTCGTCGTTCTCCACGACCAGCTCCCACATCCTGTTCTCCGGGAAGCCCTCGCGGGAGATCAGCCCCAACGAGAAGCTCGAGCCGCTGGTCAACGAGGACCCCCGGAACGGCATCGACGACGACGGCGACGGCTACATCGACGAGGACGCGCCAGAGCTCGTCGACGTGCGCAGCCTGAACAACCAGGAGTCGGCCGGCATCACGCCGTACTCCAGCTGGTGATCGGCATGATCATGATGAAGAGAGGGCGTCGGAGCAGCTTCACCCTGGTGGAGCTTCTCGCCTCGGCGGTCATCCTCTCGATCCTGGCCGTGATGGGCGTTCCCTACGCCCAGACGGCCAAAGACCGACAGGTCGAGCTGGAGCTCAAGGAGTCGCTCCTGAAGATCAGGTCGGCGATCGATGCCCACGCCTACGGCGAGGTGCTGGACTCCGCCACCTACCCCATGAGCCTCGACGGCGATGGAGTGCGAGGCGAAGATGGGGTCGGAGACCCGGATGGAGACGGCATCGCGGACGACGACTGGGATGGGCGGATCGACGAGGACGGATCGCCGACGCTCCCCAAGACGCTGGAGGACCTGGTCAAGAAGGGCTATCTCACCCACATCCCCCGGGACCCGCTGGCCGACGACCCGAACCTGCCTGCCGCGTGGACGCTGAAGAAGGTCAAGCGCTCGTTCGCCGTCCGCAGGGCGAACGCGACCCAGACGATCGAGCAGGAGGGGATCATCGACGTGGCCTCCACGAGCAAGGGGATCAGCCTGGCCGGAAGCCCCTACTCGAGCTGGTGAAAGACCGGCGTTACTTCTTCTGGCCGCCCTGACCGTCGAGCACCTTCTTCAGCAAGAAGATGATCCCCGCGGCGCAGTGGAACGTCATCCGGCGCTCCTGGTTGTTGGAGTACTTGCAGTTCTTCTCGGTGAAGTTCCCGAGCTCCTGGCAGGCCTTGTGGGCGGGACCGTAGTGCTGGATCTCCTCGAACATGGGTCGCACCTCCCGGAGCCATCCTACTCGATCGGCGCCCCGGTAGGCGAGGGTGGCACAACGCCGGGATCCGGCGGAACGCTGGATCCGGCTCGATCCCGGCGCGACTCCGGCCGGAGTCCCTCGACCTCCCCGGCGCGTCTCGACCCGCCCCCGGTCCCGGTCGGCCGGGCCGCGCGAGACAGGTCGGGGCCTGGATCATGGGCCTCGAGGTCTCGTCGAACCCGACCCAGCCCCAGAACTGCCGGTAGGCGATGCGGCGGGCCTTGGTCAGCTGGCCGGGCAGGCGGGGCAGGGTCTCCTGGCGCTTCATCTGGGCGGCCACCACGTCGCGAGCCACCTGCATAAGCCCCTTGTGGGGTCTCACCGGGAGCAGCTTCCGCCTCTTCCGAAGCTCGTTGATCTCCTTGTAGACCCGGTTCACCTCGACCCGCGGGTCGACCTGCCGGATCGCCCTCCTGAAGCACTCGGTGATGAAGAGGGTGCCGCCGCTCGCGACGATGCCGACGCCCATCCGGTCCGCGTTGCGGCTCAGGATGTTCGCCCGGTGCAACGGGCTCTGCATGAACCCCTCGTGGGCTTCCTCCGGGCTCGACGCCTGGGCGATGTTCTCGGCGGTCGCCGAGGAGGCGAGCCCCGCGGCATCGATCCGATCCGCCGCCCTCCCGGTGGTAGGGCTGACGTGGGCGAAGAACCGGTTGGCCGCCATGTCGCGGCTGTGGCTCCGCGCGACTGCGGCCAGCTCCTCCTCGAACAGCAGCGTGGGCAGCCCCTGGGCCGTGCGCTCCTTGTTGGTCAGCTCCCACAGCTTCCTCTCGAACTGGAGCACCTCGAGCTCCGTGGCCCGGCCGATGGTGGGCAGCATGGCCAGCAGGCAGACGACGACCGCACCGGAGGTCCGGGTCATCGCTCGCGAGACCATCAGGTCACCCCCGTGGTCGGCCGCTCGCGGTCCGGACCGGACAGCTCCAGCGCCAGCGCGGGGAACCGCTCCGGCGCAAGCTCCTCGGCCCTGGCAGTGGGCGAGATGTCCAGCCTGACGAGCGCCGCCTTGACGCTGTCCGGCTTCAGCTCCAGCCCCTCGGCCAGCGCCCTCCAGACCTGTTTGCGGCGCGTCGAGAACGCCGCCCGGATCACCGATTCCAGCCAGGAGCCCATGTAGGTTTCGGCGTGCAGGCCCGGGCGCGGCGTCAGCGCCAGGGCGC
>JACQZM010000107.1 GCA_016213885.1 Candidatus Rifleibacteriota bacterium
CTCGGGGGCGCGACTCGGACCCGGCGAGGCGCCGGGTCTTGCGACTCGGACCTGGCGAGACGCCGGGTCTTGGCCCCCTTCTCGTCTTGTCTCGAGGCTCCCTGACTGATAGGATTGACCGGCAACGCCAGACCCGTTCGTTCCGGAGGAGCCCAAATGGCCAACGTCGTCAAGATCACCAAGGACAACTACACCGCCGAGGTGAAATCCGCTTCGATCCCGGTCGTTCTGGAGTTCGGCGGCGAGTGGTGCCAGCCGTGCAAGAAGATGCTTCCGATCATGGAAGAGCTGGCGCTCCGCTATGCCGGCCGGATGAAGGTCGGCTACGTGGACGTCGGCCTGAGCCGGGACGTGGCGTCGGAGTTCAAGGTCATGACCCTCCCGACCATCCTTTTCCTGAAGGCCGGGACAGTGGTTCGACAGCTCGTCGGCGCCCGGTCGAAGGATGAGCTGGAGGCGGTCGTGGAGGAGGTGCTCGACTGAGAGTGTCGAGGCTTGTTGCTCTGGGATGCGGGCCGGTTCCGGCCCTGATGGTCCTGCTCGCCGCCACGGCTGCGCTGGCGGCCGGCGATGCGATCGTGGCGGTACGGCTGTCGTCGCCCCTGACCTCCATCCGGGCCGGAGGCTCCGTTCCGCTCGAGATACACCTCGAGGTCAAGCGGGGCTGGCACGTCTACCCCGAACACCCCACGACCAGGGAGCTGGAGCCGCTGGGGTTCAAGCTGGAAGGCCCTGCCGGCACGGTGTTCACACCGCTCGACCTCCCCCCGGGGGAGATGACCGAGGTCGCCGCTTTCGGCAAGAGCATTCCGCTGTACGAGGGCCGGGTGGTCGTCCGGTCGACCGCCACGCTGCCGGCCGACCTCGCCCGGGCGTCCCCCGGGCGGTTCAAGGTGACGGTGCACTACCAGGCCTGCTCCGACATGGTGTGCCGGATGCCCACCGACGTGGAGGCTGCTCTCGCCCTCCCGGTGGAGACGGAGCCCACCACGACAGGGGCGACGGCGGCACCGTCCGTCGCGGCGACCCCCACCCCGGTACCGTCTGAGCGACCTTCCCCGCCCGGAGAGCCGTCGCCGGCTCCGGCGCCCGGCGGCTCCGCCGCCCCGACGGCCGGTCCGACACGCGATCCCGGGCCCGGTTCGACCCGCAGCACGAACGTCGTGCAGGGCTGGCTCGATCAACACGGCATGGTGCTGATGCTCTGCTTCGTCTTCGTGAGCGGTCTCGGGTTGAACCTCACCCCGTGCATCTATCCCATGATCCCGATCACGATCAGCTTTTTCGGCGGCCAGGCCAGCGGCCGTCTCGGCCGGAGCTTCGTCCTGGCCGCGTCGTTCGTCCTGGGAATGGCGATCACGTACTCGACCATGGGCGTGGTGGCGGCGCTCCTGGGAGCCATGCTCGGGGCGGCGCTCCAGTCGCCGGTGGTGCTGGTCCTCATCTCGGTGACGTTCGTGGTGCTGGCCCTGTCCATGTTCGGGCTGTTCGAGCTCAGGCCGCCGGCGTTCGTGGCGGACCGGTTCGGCGCCAGGGAGGGAGTGCTGGGCGCCGTGCTGATGGGGCTCCTGGTCGGGTTCGTGGCCGCGCCGTGCGTGGGCCCGATCGTGGCGGCGCTGCTCACGTTCGTGGCCGAGCGGGGTTCCGTGCTCCTGGGTTTCCTCATATTCTTCACCCTGTCTCTCGGGCTGGGCCTGCCGTACCTCGTCCTGGGGACCTTCTCGGGCATGATCTCGGCGCTCCCGTCGTCGGGGGCCTGGATGGACTCGGTGAAGCGCTTCTTCGGACTGATCCTCCTTCTCATGGCGCTGTACTACCTGCGCGGTCTGGTCGCTCCGGCCGTGGTGAGCGGGCTCGCCGGGGCCGTGCTGGTCGTGGCCGGCATCGCGGCGGGGGCGATGGAGCCGATCCCGGGGTGGGCAGTCCCGGAGAGCGAGACCGCCTGGTGGGCCGGCTCCGTGAGAAAGAGCTTCGGCCTGGCCGCCGTCGTCGCGGGAGGCGGTCTGCTCTACGGCGCCCTCTCCTCGGCCGGCCTGTTCGGCGGCGACGAGGCCGCCAGGGCGTCCGATCCGGCCAGGGGGACCTCCGGCATACGGTGGACCGTCGACGCGGGCCTTCTGGACGGTTCGGCGGCCCATGGACGGCCGATCATGGTCGATTTCTACTCCAAGGTCTGGTGCCCGGCCTGCATCGAGCTGGACCGGAACACCTACCCCGACCCCCAGGTCGTGGCGCAGTCAAGGCGCTTCACGAACGTGAAGATCGACGTCGATATCCATCCGAGGGCGAAGGAGCTGATTCGTCGCTTCTCGGTCCAGGGGATTCCAACGATCCTCTTCATGGACTCGGGTGGGCGGGAGGAGCCTTCGTTGAGGATCACCGGCTTCGTACCGCCCGCCGAGATGGTCAGACGCATGCAAATGGTAAAATAGCGCCCTGCTGCCCAGGGAAGAGAGAAGAGATCGGTTTTGTTAAACTTTCCCCGGATACCGGCATAAGACCCTATGAAGAACTTCGCGGCCACCCCACCCACGGACGACCAGGAGATCGTCCGCCGCAGTCTGGACGGGGAGCCCGGGGCCTTCAATCAGCTGGTCAGCAAGTACGAGCACATGGTCTTCCACCTGGCTCTCCGGATCATGAAGAGCCGGGAGGACGCGGAGGATGTGACCCAGGAAGTCTTCCTGAACGCCTACAACCATCTGGCGGACTACCAGTCACGCTTCAAGTTCTCCACCTGGCTCTTGAAGATCACGAAGAACCAGGCTCTGTACCGGCTGCGAGGTGCCAAGAGTCGACCTGTTCCTGCGGACGATCTGGAAGCTCTGACCACGGCGGCCGGTGAAGCGCCGCAGTCCCAGGGGTTCAACCCCGAGGAAGAGGCGGAGCGCCAGGAGTTCAAGGACACGGTTCTGGACATCTTGCAGACGTTGCCCGAGAAGTACCGGCTGACCTTGCTTCTGAGGCATCTGTTCGAGAGGAGCTACCAGGACATCTCGGACATACTCGAGATGAACATCGGAACGGTCAAGACCAACATCCATCTTGGCCGCAAGCTGCTCAGGCAGAAGCTGGAAGCCAGAAGGATGATCTGAACGGACGGTCGAGTGCAGGTCAGGGGGGCGTTCCGGAACCGCATCAGACCGGAACTCCCGCGAGAGACGTGGTCAAGGAGTGAACACGATGAGATGCGAGGAAGTTCAGGAGACGCTGGAGCGTCGCGGACCGGGCATGCGGACGTCGCTTGCGCCTGAGGTGCTGGCGCACGTGGACGGGTGCAGCGAGTGCCGGGAGTTCGCGTCCGACCTGGACTTCGTGGCTGCCGCGTTTGTCCACGTCCCCGAGGAGCGCTTCCCGGAGGCCAAGTC
>JACQZM010000572.1 GCA_016213885.1 Candidatus Rifleibacteriota bacterium
GGCGGCCCCGGCCCCGGGGGCCGTCTGGAGGATCGCCGGCTGACCCGCGGCCTGCATGGCGCAAGCCGCGAGCAGCGTCACGATCAGGATGAGGTTCCGGGTTCGATGTTCCATGTCTCGATCGGGACTGACTATGCGCACTCGGAGACGGGAGTTGGGGAGGAACGCAGAAGGAGCGATTATCTCTGAACGCCTGCTACAGCGCCGCGCCGGGCATCCCGGGGTCGACCGGGGAGCCTTCGAACGGCCTCGGAGAAGTCTCATGGCGCGGGCGTTGCCCGCAACCCGACCCGGAGGACGGCAGCGCATTCAGGACAGGTGGGGAAAAGGGAGGTGGAGAGGGCCCCAGGAACCCGAGTCGAACGCCTCCCCCCTCTCCTCCGTCCTGATTCTGTCGTTGGAGGATTCGCGCGCGCTGCGACGATTCCCGGGAGTCGTCGATCAGATCGGGGACAGGTCACGCTCCCATGCGTCAGTGCGTCTTCCCGACCTTGAGGTCGTAGCGCTTCTGGAGCCTGGCCAGGTTTTCGGGGAAGGTCTTCACTCGCATCGAGATCCCCAGGTCGACGTAGACCTCGTTCAGGACCCGCATGCTGGAGCGGATGTCGCCGATGAGGCCCTGGGTGTCGTAAGGGATGAAGAGCTCCCGCTCGACCATCCCCTCCTCGAAGAACGAGATGAGGGTCTCCCTGAGGCGAGTGAGGTGCTCGGGGTTCCTGGCGGACATCAGGATAGCGGCAGGAAACTCGTGGGCGAGGGAGGCGACCTCACCGGTGTCGAGACGGTCGGTCTTGTTCAAGACCACCCGGCTCGGCACCTTGCCCGCTCCAACCTCGGAGAGAACGGTACGCGCCACGGTGAGCTGTGACCGGAAGCTCACGTCCGCGGCATCCACGATATAGAGAAGGAGAGAGGCGTTACGGGCCTCGTCCAGCGTCGAACGGAACGAGGCCACCAGGTCGTGCGGGAGTTTCCGGATGAACCCGACGGTATCGGAGACGAGGATCCGTGGATACGACTCCGGGTGGATCGGACGCACCGTGGTGTCCAGCGTCGCGAAGAGCTTGTCCTCGATCAGCACCTCGCTTCCGGTGAGGCCCCTCATCATCGAGGACTTCCCTGCGTTGGTGTATCCCACCAGCACGACGCTGTGCTCCTGGGCACGCCGGCTGCGGCGGTGCTCGTCTTCCTCGTGGATCGACTCGAGCTCCGCCTTGATCTCCTTGAGACGGTCCCGGATCTTCCGCCGGTCGAGCTCCAGGCTGCTCTCGCCGGCTCCCTTGCCGCCTATTCCCCCTCCCTGCCGGTCCGCGCCGGCGCTGCTCTCCCGCAGCCGGGGCGCCGTGTAGTTCAGTCGCGCAATCTCGATCTGGAGCTTGGCGGCACGGGTGCGCGCGTGGCGGCTGAAGATCTCGATGATGACGCCGGTACGGTCCAGCACCTTCGCCGCCGTTGCACTCTCGATCTTCTGCAGCTGCGATGGGCTCAGGTCGCAATCGAAGATGACGATCCCGGCACGTTGCCCGGGTGCTCTCGTCGCCATCGGCTCGCCGTTCTCCGCTTCGTCAGGAACGGCCCGCCTCGCCTCGGCCCTGGTCACCTTGCGTTTGATCGGCGAGGCAGGCTGTCCCGGTCCTCCCGTGAGCAGCGCCAGCTCCACCAGCTTGCCCTCCCCGAGCGCAGTCGGCCCCTTGAGGGTAGGCCTCTGCTGGGACAGGGTCTCGATGACCTCGTAGCCCAGCGTCTCGACCAGGCGCCGAAGCTCGACGAGAGAAAGCTCGCTCTCTCGCTCGGCGACGCCAGGCAGGCGGATGGAGACGAGAACGGCCTTGAGTGTGCTTGCGACTCCTGGGTGCATCATCCTGGAACCTTCCCGGGCACAGGTCATCGACGGGACGCCTCAGTATGCGCCCGCGTCAGCCAGGATAGCCAGCACCTTGCACGTACCCATCTCCGTGCCAGGAGCATCGCGTCGAATGATGGCCCGCGCCTCCCGGATCCGATACTGTCCGGTCAGCGGCCCGTGACTGCGGGCCGCGGCCTGTTGTCAGCGTGAAGCCGGTCCAGGGTGCCGGTGCTCCAGAAGAGGTGGAACGCGCCGGCGCCCACGACGACGGCGACGATGACCAGGCCGGCCATGCCCTCACGGAAGGCGGGCAGAGCTTCCGACGATCCGTTTCCGGCCATCCGGACGATGACCCCGGCCACCGCCACCACCGGGAGGAGCATCGCGAACAGCTGCAGCATCTCCGTCACGGTCAGATCCAGAACGGGACGGAACGCGAACACGGCGACGACCGTGGCCAGTACCACGTACCGGGCGAACCGGAGGCCTGGCCCCTCGTGGCTCTTCATGAGCTCCTCGTGGATCCTGCGCTCCCGCTCGAGGTCGACCTTGCCCCTGGGCGGAGGAGCTCCCGGCACTGGCCTCGCCCGAGTCTTGGCGAGACCGGGCGAACGCCCGGCGGGCGCCGCCGCGATGGAATCGGGGGATCGGGGTGGGGTGGCCGGTTGCTGACAGGCCAACGGGTCGGCGAACGGTTCCGGCCCGGCCGGGCGAGATCGCGCCTTGGTCGTAGCGGTCCTGACCATGAGAGATCCTCCCCGGAGTCGCGGTCATCACCCGGCTGCGGCGGGTGGGTCGAGAGGAAGACGGACCGGGGACCGGGTGGTTCACGCAGTCGCACGCCGACCTCCGGGACCGGTGCCGGGACCTCGTGGCGCGTGGTGCGAGTCGACGCTGGCTACCCATTGATCCTCGCGGGAGTCGTGCCGGCCGGTTACACGGCGGGTCGTGGACATCGCCCGACAGGTCCACTCCCGCCGTTCGGCCGATTGCCACGTAGTGAGATTGAAGGACCCGGCTCGGTCGACCCCCACCACTCGGCCCCCAGCTCTGGACCGGCACCACGCACCGCCCTTGCGGCACCTGGGACCACAGGCCGGCAAACCATCCCACGGGCCCACCAACAGTGAGGGGTGTCCTCCCAGCCGGCGCCGCAGGGGTGGCCGACCTCACTGGATCGCCAGGCGCGGCACCGCTTTCAGAGCGGATGAGTACCCTTGCGCGTCGTCAGGGCTTGTCGTGCCGGCCGTAGCGCTCTCGATAGTGTCGAAGCTCCTCTTCGAGTTGCCGGGCACGTCGTGCCTCGGCATCGGCGCGCTGGCCCTCGGCATCGGCGCGCTGGCCCTCGGCCTCGGCACGCTGGCTCTCGGTCTCGGCGCGCTGGCTCTCGGCCTTGGCACGCTGGCTCTCGGCCTCGGCCTCATCCATCGCCTCATCCAGGTCCGGAACCGGTCTACCCGACTCCGGATCGATCGCCCGGAGCATGGAACCGA
>JACQZM010000573.1 GCA_016213885.1 Candidatus Rifleibacteriota bacterium
AGCCCGGACAACACGGAGCTGCTGAAGCAGGCGATCGAGGACGACCGGTTCGAGATCAGCTGCGCCGGCGACGGCGAGGAGACCCTCGCCCAGATCCAGCGCGTGGTACCCGACGTGCTGCTCCTCGACATCATGATGCCCAAGATCGACGGGTTCGAGGTGTTGAAGCGCCTCAGGGCATCCAGCGCGACCGAGAACCTCCCGGTCATCATCGTGAGCGCCAGAAGCGACGTGCAGGATGTGGTCCAGGGCCTCTCCCTTGGCGCCAACGACTACGTCACCAAACCGTTCCATCCCGACATCGTCAAGGCCCGCGTGCTGTTGCACTACAACTCCAAGCTGTCTCGCGATGAGCTGCAGCGCGTGAGCCGTCTGAAGGACGAGTTTCTGAGCATAGCGAGCCACGATCTCCAGACGCCGGTGTCGACCATCATCGGCTACTGCCAGTGGCTGATGGATCAGCAGGATGGACTCCGGCTGGAAGCCCAGTTGAACTGCGTGCGGCGGGTCTACCGCAACGCCCTCTTCATGCACGAGCTGATCAACGATCTTCTGGATGTGGTCCGCCTGGAAGCCGGCAGGATGAGGCTGTACCGGGAACAGACCAGCATCGCCGCCGTGCTGACCGAGGCGATCGATCGCAACTCCTTCGCCGCCAGCGACAAGGACATCCATCTGTCCAGCGAGGTGTGCCCCGATCTCCCCACGGTGGTTGCCGACCCGCTGAAGCTCCAGCAGGTCTTGAACAACCTGATCTCCAACGGGATCAAGTTCTCCCACCCCGGAGCGCGCGTCACGGTCCGGGCCAGGTGCGCCGAAGCCGGTGTGGAGATCTCCGTGATCGACACCGGGCAGGGCATCCCTCCGGAAGAGCAGGGCAAGCTCTTCACCAAGTTCAGCCGGTTGAGCGTGCGAGCCACCAAGGGTGAGAAATCCACCGGACTGGGTCTTCTGATCTCCAAGAAGATCATCGATCTCCACGGCGGCCGGATCACCGTGGAGAGCCAGGTCGACCGGGGCAGCACGTTCACGTTCTTCTTGCCCTTGCGTCCTCCCGCGACCGCCGACACATGAGGCTGTCGCTCGGCGTCCAGGTCGGCGGACTGGGTGCACTCTCCGTCCTTCTGCTGGTCGGCTGGATCCATTTCTTCCTGACCGAGCACTCGATGATGCCGGAGCTCCAGCTGGTGGGCGACCCGAAAAGCTATTCCACGGGACCGACCTACGGGCACTTTCGCCGGTCGATCGAGATCGGCTATCAACCGCTGATGGTGCCGGCGGCCCACACCCTCGAGGTCATGCGACGAGACCGGGTGCTGGAGAGATACCTGGTCCGCACCGGCACGAGGCTGGTGTTCGTGCCGTTCACCGACGGCCGGTCATGCGTGGAGGCGTTCGACAGGGGGCTCGACGGGGCCGTGATCAGCGGCATCAGCACGGTCAGACTGGCCTCCTGCCAGCCGGTCCACATCGTGTCACGGTTCCAGACCGGCTACGCCGCGTTCGTCTGTCGCGGGGCCAGATCCGTGGCCGACCTGAAGGGCCGTCGCATGGGATACACCCTCGGAGAGGGGGCGCTCCATGCGCTCATGGCCGTTCTCGAGCGGAACGGTCTCGACCTTTCCGCCCTCGAGCTGGTGGACCTCCGAGGCGGCGATCCGTTGCGGGCCATGGCCGGAGGGAAGATCGACGCGTTCGCGGAGTGGGAGCCGATCCCCACGGCGGCTGTGAGGAACTTCCCGGAGCTGGCCTCCGTGGGACGCGGGGTCGCCGATGTCCACCTCGTGCTCTCCCGGAAGACAGCCCAGGACCAGCGGGAGCTCGTCCTCGAGCTGATCGCTGCTCAGATCCGGGCGTTCTTCTGGCTCAAGTCCAGCGGCAAGAACCTGCACCGGGCCTCCGGCTGGGTGCGCCAGGAGGAGCAGCGCGTGCTGGCGCCGGAGATCATCATCGATCTGTTCGATCTCAACCGCCTGGCAACCGACTACATCTCGGATGTGGACACCTTCGTCGGCATCGCGGATCGCGCTGGCCGTACGCACACCAGGACGGATGAACTGCGGGACCAGTTCGAGTTCGGAAGGAAGATGGGAGTCATCCCGAAGGACATCGCCTGGGAGCGGCTCAATTCGCTGGTGCTCCATGGAATGACCCAGCTCGTCCTGGCCAGGTCCACGGTGTACTCTCTCAGGGCGCCGGACGTCGCCTCGGCACCGATCGTGCTGAAGGAGGTGCCGGATGCCGGAAGGGACTAGACCCGCTCTCGAGCTGTCCCGGAAGCTCGTCTGGTACTCCGTGGTCATGGCCTTGCTGGGCCTCGTGCTGACCCTGGGGCTGTCCTACGTCCTGCTGATGCGTTATCACGAGACGGAGCTGAAGAGCGACCTGGTCACGGCCGCCAGGGCGACGACCCGGACCGTGGAGAGCTGCCTCTACGCGGGCCTGCTGCAGGCCACCTCCATCGGCCAGCTCGGGAAGGTCCAGCAGACCCTCCACGCCGTCAGGATTCCCCACGATCGGGGCGCGGGCCGAGACCCTCGATCCACTGGATCGACGGCAGGGACCGCCGTCGACGCCCGATCCCTGGACCTCTCGTCCTTTCTCGGGCCTCGCATCTGGCACATCTCCATCTTCGACCGGGGCGGTCGCGAGGTCGCGACCACGAGCCAGGTGCCGGACCCGGAGGGCCGGGGTGCCGACTGGTGGCAGACCACCCTGGCGCGCGGGGCCTGGATCGGAGAGCCTCGCAACGTCGCGGGCGAAGAGGTGCCGCTTCTGCCTGTCGCCGTGGTGGTGGAGTGTCCCGAGACCGGGGGCGCCGACGGCGTGGTCCGGGTGGAGGTGAACTGGCAGAACGTCATCGACGCGCTGGCCCCGGCCCCGATCGGCTTCGACACCGGCCACTCCTTCGTGGCCGACAGCCTGGGCCGGTTCATCGCGCACCGGTCCCGGTCCCGTCTGATGACCCCCCTGGAGGGCGGTGGAGCGACGGAGCTCATGGAGGCGGTCAAGCGGCACGCCACGGGAGCCCTGGCCACCCGGATCCGCAACCCGCGCTCCGGTCTCGAGGAGCAGCTGTTCGTCGGCTTTGCCCACATCACCGGCGACTACGAGTACGACACGCCGCTGAGCTGGTGGGTCGGAGTGGCCGCCAGGGAGTCCAACGTGCGCCGCGACGTGTATGCGGCCATGCTGCTGGGCGCCACCGGAACCACGCTGGTGGCCTGCCTGGTGATCCTGGGCGTCCAGATAGGGACCAGAAGGCTCCTGGCTCCCCTGGCCGAGATCAAGCTGAGTCTGGACCGGTTCGGCAGCGGGCAGCTCGGTGAGCGGATGGAGGTCCGGACCGGCGACGAGCTGGAGACCCTGGCCGGCACGTTCAACAAGATGGCCGACGGCCTGAAGGAGTCCCGTCTGGAGCTCGAGTCCAAGGTCCACGAGCTCTTCACGGCCAACCAGAGCCTGCGGGAGCTCGCCAGGGTGAAGGCGCAGCTCGTGGCCAACGTCTCTCACGAGGTACGCACGCCGCTCCACTCCATCATCGGCTTCACCGAGGTGACGATCGCCAAGCTCAGGGGCAGGGTTCCGGAGCTCCAGATGGCCAATCTCGATCGGGTCCGGAAGAACGCCTATCACCTGCTGGACATGATCAACCAGATTCTGGATTTCTCGAAGCTCGACTCCGGCCAGGCCAGGGTGACGGTGACGGAGGTGAACGTCGCGGACGAGGTGGCGACCGTTCTGCAACTGATCTCGCCACTGGTGGGCCCGGATGTGGAGCTCAACGAGGAGACGATCGACCGGGTCACGATCCGGACCGATCGACAGAAGCTCCAGCAGATTCTGATGAACCTCCTCTCCAACGCCGTGAAGTTCACCCAGAACGGAACCATAGTCGTGGTGACCCGGAAGGAAGCGGATCGGGTCACGGTCGACGTGAAGGACACCGGAGTCGGCGTGCCGGAGGAGTACCTGACGGTGATCTTCGACGAGTTCCGGCAGGTCGACGGCTCGGCGGTGCGCAAGTACGGCGGCACCGGTCTGGGCCTGGCGATCGTCAAGAGTCTGATCAAGCTGCTGGAGGGCGAGATCGAGGTGACCAGCAAGGTCGGCGTGGGTTCGACGTTCAGGGTGACGCTGCCGCTGGACCTCGCGCCCGCCGGGGGCGGCCCACCGGACGGGTGGTCCCCTGCGATCTGAGCCGCCTCGGCCTGCCGGTCACTCCACCGTGACGCTGATGATCCGGTCGCCCTTGACGATCCGGTCGACCACTTCCATGCCGCGGACGACTCTGCCGAACGCCGTGTAGATCCCGTCCAGATGGGGGTGCCTGGCTCCGGTGACGAAGAACTGGCAGCCACCCGTGTCCTTGCCCGAGAGCGCCATGCCAACGGTGCCTCGCTCGTACGGGAGACGATTCACCTCGCACCTGATCGCGTATCCGGGCGATCCCGAGAGGTCCCCCCGGGGATCGCCCATCTGGACGACGAACTCGGGCACGACCCGGGGGATCAGCAGCCCGTCGAACCTCCCTGACCGGGCGAGATCCATGAAGTTCATCACCGTCAGCGGCGCCTCCCGAGCCAGCAGAGCGATGGTGAACGTCCCGGCCGTCGTCGCGACCGTCGCCACCGGCGTCCTCTCCACGAGCTCCGCCGCTCTCCGGTAGTGTGACCGGGGACGCCCCGTGCCCACCGGGCCGGGGTCGAATCGTGATCGCTTCTCGCCCATGTCGAGGAGCCCCTTGATCGCCTCGAGCCGTACGTTCCGGGAGCGGTCCTTCAACGCCGCGCGCAGAAGCGCCTCCCTTCCAGGGACCTTGAGCGTCGTCACCGCGCGGACAGTGGCCAGTCGGGACTCGTCGATCGGATCGTTCGGGGCCGCGGTGTAGCTGTCCATGACCGTCATCAGGGCGGCCCCGCCCCTCAGCTTGAGCAGCGGTTCGACGACGGCCGCCCTCACGAAGGGGTCCGGGCTCTTCAGGTGAAAGACCAGCACCGGGGCCTCGGGTGCCTGGGCAGACTCGGCCAGGGCGGCCACCGCAGCGGCCACAGCCACGCCCGACGTGTCTCCCGGCACTCGCTCCACGGTGGCCAGGCGGGAGAGATGACCTCTCGCCCCGATGCCCCCGTGAGCAGCCAGCGCCTCGATCCAGCCCAGCCAGTCCAGAATCGTCCACGACGACCGGTCCACCGCTCCCCCGAGGAACCGACTCTCCGGCACCTTGAGGCGGGCAAGCGCCAGGTCACAGGCCCGGCCGAGGTTTCCCTGCAGGCCTCGAAACTCCTCCAGGAGCGCGACCGCCGCGGCGTCCCCGATGAGACCCAAGGCGTGGATCGCCTCGATACGGAGGTTCGTGTCCGGGTCGACCCGGGCGATCCGGAGCAGCGGGCCGACCGCCTCCGCGACCTTGCTGGACCCGGCAGCGGCGATGGCATGGACGCGGACGATCCGGACCGGGTGCGAGAGGAGAGGCAGCACCTCCCGTGCCGTCGCTCGCCGGACCGCACCCAGCCCTCTGATGGCCCAGGCGCACACGAACGGATCGTCGCAAGCCGCCAGCTCCCTGAGCGTCGGCACTCCGGTTGCCGACGCCAGCCTTGCCAGGCCCCAGGTGGCAGCCCTGCGCACCGTTCCGGTGCCCTTGCGGGCCAGCACGGCCAGGGGCTCCACGGCGCGCTCGTCCTTGTGACGGAAGATCGCGACCACGGTGCGCCAGACGAGCTCGCCGACGAAGCCCAGCGCCTCGACGGCGCGGCAGCGGACCGCGACGCTCGGGTCGGACGCCAGCGTCTGGACGAGCACCTTGATGGCCTGTGGCCGGCCGATCAGGCCGAGGGCTGCACAGAGCGACTCACGGACCGCCGGGTCCGGTTCTCGCCTCAGGTGCTGGATGAGGTAGCCGGCCATGGACTCTTCACCGATCCGACCGAGCGCCAGGGCCGCACGCTGCCGGACCTCCGCGTCCCTGTCCGTGAGAAGGCCTTCCAGCCACCTGGCCGACCCGTCTCTCTCGTCCTCGACGTTGAGGATGGCCACGCTCAGCGACCCCGGCACCGCGGTCCATCCGGTGCCGGCCCCGATCAGCACCACCATCTGGGCGATCATCGTCCAGATTCTCGCCGCGAAGAGACGACCGGTGGACATAGATGCTCCTCTCTCTCGCCATTCTAGCAAAGGGAGTGGCCTCTGATAAACGCGCCACCGAACGCACCACTCTATCCTTTTCGCAGCCCCGGTCGTCAGCTCTAGGCGAACAAATTGGTCGAACCCGGGAGGGGTGCATAACATGATCTTCACCTCCAAGCGATCTTGGGGTCACAGTCTGTGCTTCGTCGAGATCCTCCTGTTCGTTGCTCTTGCCATGGTGGGCAACCAGGGGTGCCGGGTGATGGTGAACGTGGGCACTCCCCCTCCGGGCGCCCCGGGTAGCACCGGTCCGCTGAGCCCGACGACGACCGTGGCCGGGCCTTCCTCGCCCACGACGACGACCACCACGGTCACGAACCCTGCGGCTCCGGGTACGACCACCACGACCCAGGGAGGGACCGACCGGTTGCCCGAGATCACCTTCTTCCGATGGACCACCACGGAGCTGGTGGGGCAGGCCGTGGATCCGGTCGACGGAGGCGCCCTGCCGGTGGAGCTGCACCGTGGCTATGCGAGTTCGACCACGGGACTGCTGGACCAGGGCGTCGCCAACCTGACGCTTCCGGAGGCCTCTGCCCAGGGGCACGCCTTCAAGTTCAATCTGGCCGGCAAGGGCCTGAACAAGGGCGACATAGTGACCGTGAAGACCTTCTCCGTGAACAAGCAGAGGATGCGGGGAACCAGCCCCGATCCACTGCAGTGATCGGGGTCGCCCAGGCTCGGGCCCGACCCCGGGGTGTCCCTGGTCTCCTCGATCCGTGTGCGTCCGGCGTCAGCGGCCGGCCCGGCCCGCGGTCTTGCCCGCGGGCCGGGCTCGCGCAAGAACGCACTGGAGTTTCGACGCTGCTGTAGCATATATTTCTAGTGTGGGGGACCGGTGTCGCCCCGAAGCTCGGGGTGAGACCGAGCGATCGGGCGCCAAGACCCTGAAGGAGCGTTTCCGTGCGTGGCTGGTTCATTCTGCCACGGAGAGCGGCAGAGCCCAAGGATGACGACCGTGGCCAGGGGCTTGCCGAGTATGGTCTCATCCTGGCATTCATGGTGCTTTTTGCCATCGGTTTCCTGTCCGGCTTCGGCAGCAGCACCAACAACATCATCAACAGGGTCTCCGGCTCCCTCACCACGGTGAGCTGACATCTCGAACTCGAACCGAGCTCCCGTCGCCTCTTCGGAGGGGCGTGCCCGCGGGGGTTTCGCCTGGTTCGAGCTTCTCGTCCTGGTCGGCTTCTCCTGTCTCCTGCTCGCCGGCATCCTCCGTCTCGTGCGGGAGATGTCGCACCTGCACGGAGACCTCTACGTCTACTACAAGGCGTCGCGGGAGCTCCTGGGGGGCGGCGACCCGTACTACGCCGAGGCTCCGCAGCTGCTTTTCGGCCCCCTGTACCTGTATCCGCCGTTCTTCGCGTTCCTGCTCACGCCGATCTGTCTCCTGGATCCGGCCCCGTGTGGGGCCATCTGGGCCGTCGTGCTGGGAGCGGGCTGGTTCTGGGGGCAGGCGCTGATCCGGACGCTCCAGGGTAGAGATGGCGCACCCCTGTCGTTCCTCGATGTCCTTCCGGCGCTCCTTCTCCTGAGACCGCTGTGGAACGGGTGGTCCCAGGGGCAGGTCACCCTGATGCTGCTGCCGCTCCTGCTCCTTTCACTGGTCAGGTACCGGCGCGGGTGCGTGGTCTCCTCGGCCTTCCTGCTGGCCTTCGCCGGGAGCATCAAGATCTTCCCCCTGTTTCTGGGGATCATCTTTCTCGGGCCGGGTCGCAGGGTCGGGCTGGTCTGGCTCTGCCTCTTCTGCCTGATCCTCGGCGCGCTTCCGGCGTTGGAGGTCGGGCCGGGTCGATTCGTCGATCTGGTGTCGAACGGGTTCCTCGGCACGGCTGCAAAGGCCATCGAGAGCCGTCAGTTCCATCCGGCGAACTGCTCTCCCCTGCCGACGGCCTGTCGGTTGGTCGGGCTCGGCTCGACGAGCGTCATCAAGGAGCTGTTGCTGCTGAGCATTCTCGTGATCACGGCGGTGCTGCTCTGGATCAGGCCGGCCGCCGACGGGGGGCACAGGGAGACCCTGTGGCTGGCGCTGGTCTGGACCAGCATGATCGTGGTCTGTCCCATCCTGTGGAACCAGTACCTGGCGCTGCTGCTCTTCCCTCTTTCGGTCGTGCTCCAGCACGCATGCCGACCGCGCTGGGACCTGGTCCGTTGCGGCCTGGTCGGCTTCTTCATCGTGGCCGCGGCGCTGTTCGACAGCAACAGCACTACCCTCTTGGGCAAGGAGCTCGCGGCGGCCAACGATGGGCGTGGGCTGCCGGCCTTGGGTGTGTTGATCTTCTGGTCGGGGTTGTTGTTCTCGTTCGTCATGTCACACCGTGAGCAGACCGGGAAGATCGGCGACGGTTCGGATCCTGGGGCAGTCGGACGGGTCCAGCCATAGAGGATCCACCAGCACGCCGGTGATGCCAGCTTTCCGGGCACCGACCACGTCCACCGCGTACAGGTCACCGACGTAGATGGCCTGTCGAGCTTCCACGCCTGCGCGGTCGAGGCCGAGCCTGAAGATCCTCGAATCTGGCTTCTCGAGGCCGACGAACGTGGAGTCGATCACGAATCGCACCAGCGACAGCAGGTTGGCCCGGGCGAGCAGTCGTGCGGCCCGGCCATCGGAGTTGGATATGACGCCGAGGGTGTAGCCCATCTCGGCGAGGCTCTCCAGCGCCTCCGGAGTCCCTGGAGGCACGACGGTCCACAGCTCTTCCCTGTCGTTCGACCGTTTCAGGTCGGCCAGCAGAGGGCCCACGGCTTCCAGGGGGATGCCCACCGCCGCCAGGATGCTCTCGAAGTAGGCGCTGGCCCGCGCAGGGTCGCCTGCGGCGTCTGCAGGGGCGCCTTCCCCTTCCCCTGCAGCCACCGCCCCTGCGCGGGCACTCCGACCGGGCTCGCTTCGGTTGGCCC
>JACQZM010000522.1 GCA_016213885.1 Candidatus Rifleibacteriota bacterium
AAGACCCGGCGCCTCGCCGGGTCCGAGTCGCGCCCCCGAGCGCGACCTCGATCCGGATCCCCTCCTCCTTCTTCTTCCTTGGTGCCTCTGCAGCCAGGCCGAGGCCTGATCACAGGCCCGACTCCGCGCAACAAGCGGGGGACCCTGGAGGCCCAGCAACGAGCAGATCGAGCGGCCCCGGGCCCCGGTCGGTCGGGTTCAGCGTCCTGACGGGGCGGCCCGGACCGCCTTCATGGCGGCCTCCATCCGGCCGAGCACCTCGTCGACGACGGCGCGCTCGATGATGAGCGGCGGCTCGATCCGGATGACCCTGGGGTTGTTCAGCGTATTCGCCACCAGCACGTCCCGGTCGAAGAGAGCGTGGGCGAGCCGGGTGCCGAGCTCCTCCGTGATGGCCTCCAGGCCTATCAAGAGCCCCTTCCCCCTGGCCTCCCTGATGACGCCGGGGAGCCGCTCGATCAGTTCCTCGAGCTTTCCGAGGAAGTACGCCCCGGTCTCGGCCGCCCGTTCCGGCAGGCGGTCCCGGGCGGTGATCTCGATCGTCTTGGCCGCACAGGTCACGGCCAGCGGGTTGGAGCCGAACGTGGAGGTCTGGAACAGCGGCAGCGGATGGAACGACCTCCAGATCTCGTCGTTGGTGTGGAAGGCGCCGCAGGGGATCACGCCGCCGGACAGACCCTTGGCCAGACACATGATGTCGGGCACCACGCCCCAGTGGTCCACGCCGAACATCTTTCCGGTCCGTCCCAGCCCGGTCTGGACCTCGTCGACGATCAGCAGCACGTTCTTCTTCCTGGTGATCTCCCGGAGCGCCGGCAGGTAGTCGTCCGGCGGAACGTGGACGCCGCCCTCTCCCTGGATCGGCTCCACGATCACGGCGCAGGTCTCGTCGTCGATGGCGCGCTCCACGGCGCCGGCATCGCCGAACGGCACGAAGCTGACGGCCAGCAGCGGCAGCATCGGCTTCCTGAAGATGTCTCGCCCGGTGACGGAGAGGCTGCCCAGGGTCTTCCCGTGGAACGAGTTGACCGTGGAGACGAACTTCGGCTTCCTGGTGTACAGCCGGGCCAGCTTGAGCGCCCCCTCCACGGCCTCGGTGCCCGAGTTGGTGAAGAAGGTGCGCTTGAGATCCCCGGGACTGACCTTGGCCAGCCGCTTGGCCGCCTCGTAGGCGATGGGGTTCAAGAGCTTCTGGCTGTGGAGCGCCAGCCGGTCCAGCTGGGCCTTGACCGCGGCGATGACCTCCGGGTGGCGATGTCCCAGGGTGAAGACTCCGTAGCCTCCCAGGCAGTCGATGAACGTGCGCCCCGTGATGTCCTTGATGGTGACGCCCTCGCCTTCCCACTCGACCACCTGACCGCTGTCCCAGTCGCGGATCGGCTTGGGCCATCTGTTCACGAAAGCGTCGAAGCTGTCGAAGCACTCCTCGGTGAGCTCTGCCGCCTCCTCCGGGGTGAGCGGGCGGTTGGTTCCTACCTCCATGGTTCTCGCACGGCCTTTCAGGTAGTCAGCGACTTGAGCGTATCGTCCAGCTTCTCGAGCAACTCGTCCACCTGGGTCTTCTTGATGTTCAAGGCCGGCTCGATGCGGATCGTCTTGGCGTTGAGCATGGTGCCGGCCACGAGGACCCCCCTCTTGAACAGACCGGCCGCCACGGAGTACCCGAACTCGGAGTCCACGAACTCGAGGCCGATCAAGAGCCCGAGCCCCCGAGCCTCGATCCACACCTCGGGGTAGCGCTCCTGCATCTTCTTCAGCTCACCCAGGAGATACTTGCCGGTCTTCGCGGCCTGGCCGGGCAGGTCCTCCTCCAGGGTGACGTTCAGCGCCGCTATTCCGGCGGAGCACGCCAGCGGATTGCCGCCGAAGGTGGACGAGTGGATGAACGGGTTGGTCTCCATCACCTTCCAGATCTTGGGCGTGGAGATGAAGGCCGACAGGGGCATCACCCCACCCCCGAGCGCCTTGCCCAGGCACATGATGTCCGGGGCCACGTTCCAGTGGTCGACGCCGAACATCTTTCCGGTCCGGCCCAGGCCGGTCTGCACCTCATCGGCGATGAGCAGCACGTTGTACCGGTTGCAGATCTCCCTGATGCGGGGCCAGTAATCGTCCGGGGGAACGATGGCGCCAGCCTCTCCTTGCACCGGCTCGGCGACCACGCCGGCGATGTCCATGCCCACGGCCAGAGCCTTCTCGAGCTCCGCTTCCACGGCGTCGGCGTCGCCGAACGGAACGAAGTAGACATCTTGCAGGAGCGGCTCGAACGCCACCCGGTATTCGGCCTTGCCCATGAGGGACAGCGACCCGTACGACTTGCCGTGGAACCCGCGCAGGCAGGTGACGAACCCCGAGTTGCCGGTATAGAGCCGCGCGAGCTTCATCGCCCCTTCTATGGCGTCGGTGCCGTTGGAGATGAAGAAGGCGTACTGGAGGTCGCCGGGAGTGATCTCCCCGAGCATCTTCGAGAGCGCACCCCGCAGTGGATCGAGAAGCTCCTGGCTGGAGAGCGGCATCCGCGCCAGCTGGGCCTGGACCGCGGAGACGATCTTCGGGTGCTTGATGCCGGCCGAGTAGATGCCGAAGCCGCCCAGGCAGTCGAGGTATCGCCGCCCCATGACGTCCGTGAAGTAGACCCCCTGGCCCGCCCACTCGATGGAGGCGTACTCCCCCGCCTCGGAGACGGACTTGCGGTAGTCCAGAAACCCCTTGTTGTAGTAGGAGCCGAAGTTGTCGACGGTCTCCCGGGTGATGCGTCTCCGCTGGTACACGTTGATGCGCTTCGCCTGGATGATGTCCAGCCAGCGTTGACTCTCCTTTATGAGCTCTTCCCGCGTCATGCGGGATGGCCCCTGGGGCACTCGCGTCTTGGACTTCTGGGGTTCTTTGCTCATGCGGAATGGCCTTTCAGAATCGAGGAAGATCCCTGGGGCGATGATGAAAGCAGAGGGGACCGGGGACGCTCGATCGGGGGCGTGGGGACGAGCTAGCTATCGCCGGTGGCGAGCAGGCTCTCGGGAGCCGTGCCGGCTAGCCTGAATGCGGCTCTGAGAGCGGCCCTCGACAGGACACCTGGACCTCGAGGATCGTGGTAAGCCGCGAGCATGCGAGCACCCCTTCCCGGCGTGGGAGATGGGACCGAGGATATCGCAGCGCGTCGTGGGATGTCAAGCCGGGCCCAAGACCCGGCGCCACGCCTGGTCCGAGTCGCAAGACCCGGCGCCTCGCCGGGTCCGAGTCGCGCCCCCGAGCGCGACCTCAATCCGGATCCCCTCCTCTTCCATCGTGACCTTGGATCCAGGCCGCCGCCTGCTCACAAGCCAAGCTCCGCGCAACCGGTGGGGGATCCTGGCCGTCCGGACCCGTCGTCACAGGAGAGCCTCGCCGCCTTTCGGGTATCAGCCTCGGCACCGGTGCCGGGACCGCCGCCTCGCCAGGAGCGCCCCGTAGCCCAGCAGCAGGAACGCCAGCGGCGCCCCGACGCCCCGGTCCGGGGCGGTCCCGGAGCGCTCCTGCCGTGCCGCGCAGCCGCCGCCACCGCCCAGGGCGGTCGGATAGGCACGATCCGAGAGCGCCACCTTCACCGTTGCGGTGGTGGTCTCCAGCGAGTCCGACACCTCCAGCTTGAACGCGAGGGTCTGGCGGCCCACGGCCGGGGCCACGATCTCGGGGTCCGCCCGGGTGGCCTCCAGCTGGACCGGCGTCCCCTCCAGCTGGGTCCACCGGTAGGCGATCGGATCGGAATCCGGGTCGTAGCTCCTGCTGCCGGTGAGCACCAGCGGCGTGCTGGGTGTCGCCGATCGGTCGGTTCCGGCGTCGGCTACCGGGGGCCGGTTGATCTTGACCGTCACCGTGGCGGCGTCAGCCTCGAGGCCGTCGCTGACCTCCAGCCCGAAGGTCAGGAAGGCGTTCCGCGGAAGCCCGCCGGTGGAGAAGACCGGCCGTGCCTGAACCGGGTCGATCGTGACCGGCGGACCGGAGAGCTGGGTCCACTGGTAGGCCAGCGGGTCCCCGTCCGGATCGGTGCTGCCCCCCCCGTTCAGAGTCACGATGGAGTCCGGGCGGGCCACCTGGTCCGGGCCGACCCGGGCGACCGGCAGCCTGTTGATCCTCACTGCAGTGGTCTTGACGTCGCTCTCCGCCGGATCGGAGACCGTGAGCGAGAAGGCCAGCACCGCTCCCCGGTCGGGCGGGACCACGAACGTCGGGTTGACCGCGCTGGGGATGATGCCCACCTGCGGGCCCGCGGTCTGGGTCCAGGTGTACGACAGCGGGTCGAAGTCGGGGTCGTGGCTTCCTGAACCGTTCAGGGTCACGGTGGCGCCCGGTGCGGTCACCTGCGGCAGGCCCGCCATCGCCACCGGCGCCCGGTTCACCCGCACCCGCACGGTCCGCGTGGCGCTCTCGATGAGGTCCGTGACGCGCAGGTCGAAGGTGAGGGTCGTGCCCCGGGTCCCAGGGGCGGTGAAGACCGGGCTGACCGCCCCCGGGTCGAAGTTCACGACCGGGCCCCAGGTCTGGCCCCAGAGGTACGTGATCGGCTCCACGTCCGGGTCGGAGCTGCCGCTCCCGTTCAGCGTCACCGGCGTCGACGGCGCCACGACCTGATCGGGTCCGGGATTCGCGATCGGCAGACGGTTCACCCGCACCCAGGTCTGACTCGAGCTCGACTCCAGGGCGTCGGACACCTGCAGATCGAAGGTCATGCTGTTGCCCCGGACGATCGGCACCGTGAACGTCGGATCCGGCAGGGTCGGATCGAAGCTCACGAACAGGCCTGTCCTGCGGGTCCACAAGTAGGTGATCGGCCCGACGTCCGGATCGCGGCTGTCGTGACCCACCAGGGCGACGGTGGCCATCGGCAGCACCACCTGGCCCGGACCGACGACGGCGACCGGAACCTGGTTCACCGCGACCCGGGCCGTGGCGCCGTCGCTCTCGAGCCCGTCGGAGACCAAAAGGTCGAACGACCAGCTCACGCCACGGGTCGGCACGGCGGTGAACGTGGGGTTGGGAGAGGTGGGGGCGAAGGTGACGATGGGGCCCGAGGTCCTGGTCCACTGGTAGGCCAGCGAGTCGCCGTCCCCATCGGAGCTGCCGCTCCCCATCAGGGTCACCGGGGTGGAAGGCCTGACGTACTGCGGCGCGCTGGCGCTCGCCACGGGCGGCCGGTTCACCGAGACGCTGACCGTGTCCACGGCGGACCACTCCAGGTCGTCGCGGACATCCAGCTCGAAGTCGAGCACGGTCCCCCGGACCGCCGGAGCCACGAACGTGGGCCTGGGTACCGCCTGCGGAAACCCGAGACCCGTGTCCGGCACCTGGACCCACCGATAGGTCAGGGAGCTCCCCTCCGCATCGGAGCTGCCCGTGCCGTCCAGCATCACCACCGCCGTCGGGGTGACCCGCCGGGAGGGTCCGGCCTGGGCGATCGGCAGCTGGTTGATCTGCACCGTGACCTGGGAGACCGACGACTCGGGCACCGTGTCCGTGACGGTGAGCTCGAAGCGGCACCATTCGCCCCGGCCGAGCGCCGCCGTGCCGAACGACGGCTGAGCCGTGTTCTGGCCGGCGAGGGTCACCGGCGCTCCTCCCACCTGGACCCAGGCGTAGGTGATCCCATCCCCGTCCGGGTCGTTGCTCGCCCTGCCGTCCAGAGTCACGGCCGCCCCGGGGACCACCGTCTGATCCGGCCCGGCGTCGGCGACCGGGACCCGGTTCACGGAGAATTGACCGTCGCTCCGGTCGCTGGTGATCGTGGTCCCGGTCGAGTCCATGGCGGCCACCCGGACCAGCGCCGTCTTGCTCCTGAAGTCTCCGACGTCCCAGTTGAACGCCCGGGTCGGCGTGGGCACGCCGGTGGCCAGACTCGACCAGAGGGTGCCGCCGTCGGTGGACAGCTCCACGGAGAACGACGCCGTGGCCGTGGCCATGGAGGTGAGGGTGTCGAGGTTCCAGGTGATCGTGGTGGGGGCGTTCGGAGCCAGGTGTTCGCCGCCGTTCGGGTACGTGACGGTCAGGACCGGAACGTCCACGTCGGCGGTGTACACGCCGCGCCCGTGGGTGAAGGCGAAGAGCTTGTTGGTGCCCAGCTGGGCGTCCCTCTGGAACACCAGGTGCTCCACGATGACGTTCGACAGGCTCGCCGCGTTGACGTTGCACCAGGTGGCGCCGGCGTCGGCGCTCCCGAGCACGCCGGTGTCGGTGCCGATGAACATCACTTGCGGGTTGTCCGGGTGGAACGTGAGCACGTGGACCGGGATGTCCGGGATGGCGTTCGGCGGCGTGCCGATCAGCGGGGCCCAGTTGCTGGCGCCGGGCAGCAGGGAGGCGTCGGGGGTCTTGTACACCTGCCCGCCGGCGAC
>JACQZM010000523.1 GCA_016213885.1 Candidatus Rifleibacteriota bacterium
ATCTCGCTGAGCCTTTCGGGAAACGTGTTCAAGGTCTCCGGATCGGTCGCGGACCTCCGGGGCGAGAAGAAGCTCGACCTGAAGATCCAGGGCCAGGGGTTCGACCCGTCGGGCCTGCTGCCGCTGCTGCCTGCTGCCGCCCAGAAGACGCTCTCTCGAAGCGGGTTCCATGGGGGCCAGGGGGCCAGGGTCACGGTCAAGGGGAAGCTGGCGAGCCCGATCGTCGATGCCAGTCTCGACCTGGCCGGCGCCGAGTTCGTCGACCTGGCGGGATTCGGTCCGGCCAGAATCCCCAAGGGGACGATCAAGTACGCGGAGCAGGCGCTCTCCACGGACGGCCTGTACCTGCAGGTCGCCGGCGTGCCGATCACGGTCGTCGGGGGGGTCCAGATGGGCGAGCCGCCGGTGTGCAAGCTCCGGGTCACCGGCGATCGGGTGGACCTGGCCGCGCTGGGGCGGGCTCTGTCGCTTCCGGAGGGGACCTCGCTGGGCGGAAACACCGCCCTGGACCTGCAAATCGACGGCCCGGTCACCGGACCGCAGCTGTCCGGCAAGATCGCGCTGGCCGGACTCTCGATCCGGGTCCCGGCGGTGGCGTCTCCGATCGTCGGTGTGAGCGGAGAGCTGCAGCTCGAGGGTGAAGACCTGTCCATAGCGGATGGCGCCGTGCGGCTCGGCTCGCGCCTGCTCAAGGTGAGCGGCAAGGTCGCGCAGTTCGCCAGGGCTCCCCGGGTGGAAGGGGCGGGCCTGAGCGGGCAGATCGACCTGGGAGACGTGTGGAACAGCCCGACGGCGAGGCTGGCGGGTCGTGGGCAGCTGGACGCGCGGGCGTCCGGCCCGGCTCGAGCGCTGCGCCTGGACGGCATGCTCACGGCCCCGGCGGTGGGGCTGCTGCTGGCCAAGGGCGGCAAGCTGGAGGTCACGTACGTCCGGGCCCGGTTCTCCAGGGAAGGCCTCCAGACCACGGTGACGGTCGAGGAGGGCAAGGTGGCATCCGGGTCTCTCACGGGCCGTCTGACGAACAACGAGGGGGTGAGCCCCCCGCGGGTCGCCGTGTCGATGAACGTCGCCGGGGCAGACCTGGCCACGGTGGTGGCCGGTCTCGGCAAGTCCGAGAGCGAACCCCAGGGGAACCTCTCGCTCTCGTTCAACGGATCGACCGGTGGCCAGCCCGGGAGTCTGTCCGGCACCGGCAAGCTGCAGATCCAGAACCTCTCGGTCGATCTGTCGAGCAGCCAGAAGCTGATCCAGCTGGATCGCTACGCCATGGGAGCCGGCCTGGCCTCCTCCGTGGTCTCGAGCTTCTTCAAGAACGACAAGAAGGTGCAGAAGCTCGCCGGCGAACGGGGGCCCGAGCTGGAATTCTACCGGAAGGTGCTCGCCGAGGTGCGGAAGCGAAACAGGATCGGGGCCGTGTCAGCTCCGATCGCCCTGTCCCGTGGGGTGCTCAAGCTCGACCCGATCCAGGGTGAGCACCTGTCCGGCCGCTTCCAGGTCGATCTGGCATCGACCGGGCTGGTCGGGCAGATCGCCCACCTCGATCTCGGTCGGGTGCGGATCCCCGACATCGGCATCGGCGGTACCCTGGCCCAGCCGGACACCCGGGTGGCCCGGGAGAAGATCATGCTGGACGGCAAGGCCTACAGCGCCTCCACCTCCGAGGCCGGCGACGCCACCGAAGGGCAGCCCGCCCAGGAGGAGTCGCCGGAGAGTCGGGTCATCAACAAGCTGCTGGGGAAGAAGAAGCCCTCCGCGGCGCCGTCCGATGCGGGATCGCCGGCCTCCGACCAGCCGGACGACCAGTCTCCGGAGCTCAGGATGATCGACCTGCTCACGGGAAAGAAGAAGAAGAGCACCGCGTCGCCGAGACCCGAGCCGGCCCCCCAGCCCGAGCCGGAGCCGGCCGCGTCGCCCGAGGCGACGGAGGAGCCGCAGCCGGAGAAACCGGAGGATGCGGCGATCGACCTGCTGAAGGGCCTGCTGAAGAAGAAGTAGGTCAGACCGGGCAGAGCTCGTCGTAGACCTGACCGGTCAGCTCGACCATCCGGCTCCTGGTGAAGCCGGACAGCACCCGGGCCTGGCCGGCCTTGCCGAGCCGAGCTCCCAGCTCTCGATCGTCGAGCAGCCTCAGCAGGGCGCCGGCCAGCGCCCCCGGGTCCCCCGGGGGCACCAGCAGGCCCTCCTGCTCGTGGGAGACCACCTCGACGGTGCCATCCACCGCCGTCGCCACCACCGGGAGCCCCATCAGCAGTGCCTCCAGCAGCGAGATCGGAAGCCCCTCCCACAGGGACGGCAGGCAGAAGAGATCGAAGGCCCGGTACAGATCGGCCACGTCGTTGCGCGCCCCGAGAAACAGGATGCGGTCCGTGATTCCAAGATTGGCGGCCAGGCTCCTGAGCGCCACCTCCTCGGGTCCGTCGCCCACCAGAGCGAGGCGCGCCTCCGGCCGCTGGCGTCCCACGGTCGCCATGCTCTCCAGCAGATGAGGCAGCCCTTTCTGCCGGTGCAGGCGGGCCACGCATCCGATCAGCGGTACCCGGGGCGAAAGACCGAGGGCAGCCCGCACCTCGGCGGGCTCGACGGAGGGTTCCAGCTCCGTCGGCTCCACACCGTTCGGGACCACCCGGGCCTGCGACGCGCCGAGCACCCCGGCGGCCACGCCCTGACGCCGGTCGGAGCTCGAGACGCAGATGATCCGGTCGGTGAACCTGGCCAGGCATCGGTCGACCAGGATGCAGGCCAGGCGGGTCAGCGGGTTGGCGTAATGGAGGTAGTGGATGCCGTGCAGCGTGTGGACCGTCCGGGGCGGCAGCCCGGGCAGGGCGGCCCGGACCCAGAAGCCGGCGATTCCTCCATGGGTGTGGACGATCCGGTAGCCACCCGACGACACGAGGTTCCGGACCGCCCTCACGAGCCGGCCCCTCCAGGCCGAATCGAACCCGAGCGGGTAAAACGAGAGACCCGAAGAGCGGACCAGGTCACCCAGCGGTCCGTCCGGCGCGGCGGCGACGTCGATCTCGAACCGGTCCCTGGGAAGGCCTCGAGCCAGCGCCAGCAGCTGGGTCTGGCCGCCACCCACGGAGCTGGAGTTGATCACCTCGAGGACCCGGATCGCCCGCCCTCCTGGCTTGCGAACGGACTCGTTCACGTGGTCCGGCCCGACCTTCGGGATCGCAGCACGCCCTAGCTCTCCTCGACCACGAGTCGCGCGGGCGCCTGGGTGTGGCCACCGCCGGGGATCGACCTGAGCCGCTCGTCGAAGGCGCTCAGGTGCCGCTGCGTGTCCGGAAACGTCACGTAGAGGCCCAGGCTCGACTTGATCTGTCGGCTCAGAAAGGTGATGTCCGACGGCGAGAGGACGAGTCGCAGATACTCGAACCGCTCGTCCAGGATGGAGGGACAGGTCTTCAGCAGCTTCTGCCAGGGGATCGGGAACCGCAGATCGTCGTGCTTGAACGTGTACAGGAGCGTCTCGAAGAACAGTCCGTCCGGCGTCTCGCCACGGGCCGTCGCGTAGCGCTTGACCAGGCGCAGGGCGTCCTTCACCCGCCGCGCGTAGGTGAGCGCCGGCAAGAAGAACGGGATGTCGTCCACGGAGGCGCTGGTCAGCGACAGCACTTCCTTCAGCTCCGTCTTGGCCTGACGGAACGACTTGGTCTCCAGGTAGAGCGACGCCAGACGGCCTCTCACCTGGAGGTTCGAGGCGAAGAACTTCTTCGCCCCCACCAGCACCTCCAGCGCCTTCCTGGCCTGGCCCAGCCGCTGGTAGATGTCCACCAGGGACAGGCACAGGTTCAGGTTCGACGGGGCGATGCGATAGGTCTTCTCCCAGATCGACCGGGCATCGGCCAGGAGACCCTGGGCCATGTAGCAGTGACCCTTGCCGATCAGCGCCTCGATGTTGGTGGCGTCGAGCTCCAGCGCCCTGTCGAACAGCGCCAGCGCCTTGGCCGGATCCTCGCCCTTCAGGCAGATCTCGGCCGCGAGCTGCACCACCTCGCTGACGTTCGGGTAGAACGAGAGGGACACCGCGTTCAGCTTGGACGCCTCTTCCAGCTTGCCCAGGGCCATGGCGATCCGGGTCAGCTGAAGGCGCACCTCCAGGTTCTTCGGATCGATCTCCAGCACCTTCTGGTAGATGCCGAACGCCCGCTTCGCCTCGCCGGCGGACTGGTAGGCCGCGGCCAGCTCCTGCCAGATGATGCCCCGGGTCGGGTACCGGTGGGCCAAGAGCAAGAACTCGTTGATGGCGCCCCGGGAGTTGCCCGACTTGGCGTAGAACCGGCTGCGCTCCAGCACGTAGTTCTGGAACCGGACCGCATCCCAGCCCGCCTCGGACTCGCCCCGCCCCTCCGTGGGCAGGTTCGAGACCACCGACGGGTCGAGCTCCTTGGCCCTGGTGAACTGGGCGCGGGCCAGCTCCTCGTCGCCCCGGAGCATGTAGTAGATGCCGAGCCGCTTGTACCCCTCTGCCGAGTCGGGGTTCGACAGGAGCGCCCGCTTGATCGTCAGGATCGCCTTGTCGAGCGCCTGGCTGTGGAAGTAGGTCTCGGCCAGGAGGATCAGCACCTCCTCGCTGGCGGGATTCTGTTTGAGCACGTTGTTCAGCGTGGCGATGGCGCCGGCGAAGTCACCGGACTTCACGAACGCCCGGGCCTTCAGGATCAGCAGGTCCGGGTTTCCCGGCGCCAGCTCGAGCCCCCGCGCCAGGGTGGCGATGAGGTTGTCGGTCTGGCCGAGCTCCAGGTAGCACACCGACAGTTCCCTGAGGGTCATCACGTCGTTGGGGGTCAGGTCCAAGGCGCGCTGCAGGTAGGGGAGCGCCTCCGTGGGGTTCCTCGATTCCAGGAGCAGCTTCCCGTAGTTGTAGAGCGCATGGGGGTTGGACTGGTCGACCTTGAGCGCCTCCTGGAAGCACTCGCTGGCCCGGTCCCACTGGCTCCGAAGGTAGTAGATGATGCCCGAGTTGATCAGGCTTCCGGTGTGGGTGGGATCCTCCCTGAGAATCGCCTCGTACGCCTCGAGCGCCATCTGGTGGCAGCCCGACTTCTGCAGGTGGAGAGCCTTGATGAACCGGGACTCGGAACCGTCTTTCATGTGTTCGTCTCGTCGATGTGGTCCACCCGGCACGACCCGGTCTCATCGACGATCGGGTCGCTCTTGTCGTGGACCTTGAGGTTCATCAACATCCGGTTGTAGTTGTCGATCTCCAGCTCGGAGCACTCCTTGAACTTCGAGTACGACGTGTAGAACCTGTAGTAGAGCCGACCGGAGAAGGCGCCCATCTTGTTCTTGCACAGGTCCAGCTCGAAGATCGGCACCATCACGTCGTCGGTTCCCCACTCCCACTCGAGGAACGGCGTGTCGCCGTTGTTGAAGGCATCGCAGTACAGGAGCCCGAGAACGTGGCTGTCGTAGAGCACTCCCGGCTGCTCCTCCAGCTCTTCCAGGGTGGGCCGCTGCAACCCCGCGCCCCGGGAGAGCCTGGTGGTGGCGACGATGCCGATCTCCTCCGCCGAAGCCAGCGACCTGAGCTCGCTCATCAGCCGCTCGGACCTGTGCTCCATCCCCTCCGGCTGACGCTCGAGCCGGATCTTGTAGTAGGGGTCGAGAAAGACCACCAGGGGCTTCTTCTTCCTGCCCTTGATCTGGTGGATGAAGCTGACCAGGTCCGCCAGGCCCAGCGACCCCAGCGACTCGTCGACCACGGTGAGCCGGCTCTTCAGCTGGAGCATCTTCGACAGGCCGGTCTGCCGCTTCACGTCGTACTTCTCCACGTCCTTGGCCGTGGGGTTCTGGACGTAGGCGGTGTGGCACTCGCCGGCCATGGCCACGAGCCGGATGTTCAGCTCCCGCGCCGGCTGGTCCAGGGAGACGAACAGGGCGTGGGCGTCGGGGTTCTTGAGGAGCAGGTCGCAGGCCATCTGGAGGGCGAACGTCGTCTTGCCCATCCGGGCCGCCGAGGCGAGCACGTAGATCCCGTTGCGGATGCCGTCGATCTTCTCGTTGAGCACCGGGAAGCTCGTGGAGAGAGGCCGGTAGGGCCACCGGCCCCGCTCCGCCCCCAGCGTCGACTCGGCGAGGCGTCTGAGCTGCTTCTCCAGGTCGAACGAGGAGATCAGCAAACGGGGTCTGCGCGGCTTGTACAGGGATTCCATCAGGCGCTCCTCTCCGGCGGCTTGTCGGCCCCCAGCTGCGCCACCAGCTCCACGAACTCATCCTCGGCCATGGTACGTACGCCCAGCTCCCTGGCCTTGGCGGCCTTGGAGCCGGGATCGGCCCCCACCACCACCAGCGAGGTGGTCTTCGACACGGAGCCGGTGGGGCGCCCGCCCTTGAGCCGGATGAGCTCCTCGATCTGGCTGCGGCTGAACCGCTCGAGCGTACCGGTGACGACGATCGACTTGCCCCTGAACAGGTCATGGACCTGGCTTTCCTCCGGGA
>JACQZM010000524.1 GCA_016213885.1 Candidatus Rifleibacteriota bacterium
GGGCATCAGGTCGGGCGTGAACTGGATGCGCTTGAACCTCAGGTCGATGATCCGCGCGAGCGTGTTGATCAGCAGGGTCTTGGCCAGGCCCGGCACGCCGATGAGAATCGAGTGCCCCCGGGAGAACAGGGCGATGAGAAGCCCCTCGATGATCTCCTCCTGGCCGACGATGATCTTCGAGAGCTCCTTGATGATCTTGTTCCTGGCATCGGAGATCTTCTGAACGTGTTCCTGGGCATCCACGGGGACTCTCCTGCTCCTTCTCGAAAACAGTGCTCCGAAAGCGATCGCCGGGGCGACCCCCGGCAGTCAGTAGGGGAGAGCGGCCTCCCTGTGAAGGTCCGCTCTCCCGCGAGGCTGTCGAGTGCGTCTACTTGCGGCCTGCCTTGCGGCCGGCCTTCGAAGCTGGCTTCGGGGCGACCTTCTTGGCCGGCTTGGCCACCGGTCGAGCCTTCGGCTTGGCCGCGACGTGCGTCCGGACGACCTTCTTGGCCAGCTTGGGCGCCACGGCCTTCGCGGCCTTCTTCGCCGGCGCCGGCTTGGCCTTCACCGCCGGCTTCACCGGCGCCTTGGCCGTGGGGCGCGCGCTCCTGGCCGGCGCCTTCTTGGCCGGTGCGGCCTTGGTCGCGGGTCTGGCCGGCACCCTGACCGCGGGCGCCGCCGCCTTCGGCCGGACCGCTGCCGGTCGCTTCGCCGGCGCCGGCCGGGCAGCCTTCGGCGTCTTGGCGGGCGCCTTCACCGGAGGCGCCGGCGCCACCGGCTTCTCCGCCGCCTTGGCCTTCCTGTCCCTCAACACCGCGTGGGCCGCGGCAGCGCGGGCCACCGGGACCCTGAACGGAGAGCAGGACACGTAGTCCATGCCGATCTCGTGGCAGAACATGACCGACGACGGCTCGCCGCCGTGCTCGCCGCAGATGCCGATCTTCAGGTTCGGTCGGGTCTTGCGGCCGAGCTCCACGGCCATGCGCATGAGCTTGCCCACGCCGATCTGGTCGATCGCCACGAACGGGTCTTTCTCGAGCACCGGCTCCTGCTTCACGCCGTGCTGCTTGTCGTCCAGGCCGTTCAGGTACGCGGGCAGGAACTTGACGATGTCGTCGCGGGAGAAGCCGAACGCCATCTGGGTCAGGTCGTTGGTGCCGAACGAGAAGAACTCGGCGACGCCCGCCACCTCGTCGGCGGTGAGAGCGGCCCGGGGAACCTCGATCATGGTACCGACCTTGTAGTCGATCTTCACGCCTTCACGCTCGATGACCTGCTTGGCCACGCGCTCCACGCTGCGGCGGGTGATCTCGAGCTCCTTCACGTGGCCCACCAGCGGGATCATGACCTCGGGTCGGGCGTCCACGCCCTCTTTCTTCAGGGCGCAGGCCGCCTCGAAGATGGCCCTGGACTGCATGTCGTAGATGTCGGGGAACGTGATGGCCAGACGGCAACCCCGATGGCCCAGCATGGGGTTCGCCTCGTGGAGCGCCTCTTGCGCCTTCTGGATGCCCTCCAGCTCGACGATTCGGTGCACGTCGCCGCCGGTGGCCTTCAGATGCGTGAGCTCCCGGGTCAGGTCCACCTGGTTGGGGAGGAACTCGTGGAGCGGAGGATCCAGGAGGCGGATCGTCACCGGCAGGCCTTCCATGGCCTTGAGGATGCCGTAGAAGTCGTTGCGCTGCAGCGGCAGCAGCCGCTCCAGGCACTCGCTCCGCTTCGCCTTGTCGTTGAGGTTCAGAATCATCTCCTTCATGGTGCCGATCCGATCCTCGGCGAAGAACATGTGCTCCGTACGACACAGACCGATGCCCTGGGCGCCCAGTTCACGGGCCTTCTGCGCCTGCTGGGGCGTGTCGGCGTTGGTCCACACCTGGAGCCTGCGGATCTTGTCGACCCAGCCCATGTAGTGCTGGAACCGCTCGTCCGGCTTGGGGTGCACCGTCGGCACGACCCCTTCGATGAAGCGTCCCACGTTGCCGTCGAGGGTGATCCAGTCGCCCTCGTTGAGGGTCTTCTTCCCGCAGCGAGCGATCTTCTTCGCGTAGTCGACCGCCAGCACGGCCTCGCCGCAGCCGGCCACGCAGGTCTTGCCCATCTGCCGCGCCACGAGCACCGCGTGGGACGTCATGCCGCCCACGGCCGTGAGAAAGCCGAGCGCCACGTGCATCCCGGCGATGTCATCGGGGCTGGTCTCCTTGCGGACCAGGATGACCTTCTCTCCCCGGGCCGCCCAGGCCACGGCCGAATCGGGGTCGAAGACGACCCGTCCGGAATACGCCCCGGGCGAGCCTGCCAGGCCGCGCCCCAGGGTCTTCTCCTTGGCCTGCGCCTCCGCCCTCGGGTCCACGTACGGCTGGCACACCCGCTCGATGTCCTCCGGCGTCACGCGCTCGAGGCCCTCTTCCCAGGTCAGGATGCCCTCCGACTCCATGTCGACCGCCCACCGGAGCCCGGCCGTGGCGGTGCGCTTGGCGTTTCGGGTCTGGAGCAGGAACAGCCGGCCCTCCTGGATCGTGAACTCGATGTCCTGCGGGTACCTGTAGTGCTTCTCCAGCCTCTTCATGACCAGGTGGAGCTCTTTGTAGAGGTCGGGGAACGCCGTCTCGAGGCTGGCCAGCTGGGATCCCTCTCGCTGCCGGTGCGCCTCCGTGATCTGCTGGGGCGTCCGGATGCCGGCCACCACGTCTTCGCCCTGGGCGTTGACCAGGTACTCGCCGACGATCTGGTCTTCGCCGGTCGTCGGGTCCCTGGTGAACGCCACGCCGGTCGCCGAGTCGTTGCCCAGGTTGCCGTACACCATGGCCTGGACGGTGACCGCCGTGCCCCACTCGGCGGGGATCCCGTTGATCCTCCGGTACTCGATGGCTCGCTTGTTGTTCCACGACCGGAACACCGCGTTGATCGCTCCCTCGAGCTGCTCCCAGACATCCTCCGGGAACGGCTTGCCCAGCTCCTTGAGAACGAGCGCCTTGTACTCGGTGACGACGCCCGCCAGCGCGGCCGCGTCGAGATCGGTGTCGGCCTTGGCTCCGACCTTCTGCTTCGCCTTGCCGAGGATCGCCTCGAAGTGCTCGGAATCGATGCTGAGCACCACGTCTCCGTACATCTGTATGAACCGTCGGTAGCTGTCATAGGCGAACCGCTCGTTGCCGGTCCGCTTGGCCAGACCCTTCACGCTATCCACGTTGAGCCCCAGGTTCAGGACCGTGTCCATCATCCCCGGCATGGACACCCGGGCTCCGGATCGCACGGAGACGAGGAGCGGGTCGTCGGTGCTGCCGAAGCCCTTCACGAGGAGCTTCTCCATCTGGACCATGGCCTGCTCGACCTCGGGCCGCAGGCCCTCGGGCCACCGGCCACCACCCTGGTAGTAGGCCGTGCACACCTCGGTGGTGATGGTGAAGCCAGGCGGAACCGGGATGCGCAGGTTCGTCATCTCTGCGACGTTGGCGCCCTTGCCGCCGAGGAGATGCTTCATGGCCGCCGAACCGGCGGCTTTCCCGCCGCCGAAGGGGTATACGAACTGCGTCTTGGCCATTTGAATCTGGTCCTCCAGGGTGGTCTTACTGGTCCATCAAACCCTTGTGAGGCCTGACTCTATCACGGCAATCGGTGGATTACAAGGAATCTCCCTCGATCCGGTACGGCGGCTCTGGCACGGGATCCGCGAGGAGGAGAAGGTCCGGGCGCCTACCATGTTATAATTGGGATCGATCCCCTATGGACGCACTTCCCGCAGCGCTTCGCAGCCCCCGGGGCCGGTTCAAGGTCCTGAGGAGCCCCTTCTTCATCGGCCGTGGCGGCGACTGCGACATGCTGGTCGACGACCCGCTCCTGTCCAAGAAGCATGCCGTGCTGATCTGGGCGGGAGATGGGTACGAGATCCTCGACTACAAGAGCCACAACGGAGTCCAGGTCAACGGCAGGAAGGTCGATCGGGAGATACTCGAAGAGGGCGACGTCATCGTCCTCGGCAGCACGGAGTGGACTTTCGAGATCCTCAGCAAGCGCGAGGCTGGCCGCGACGAGCCGGCGCCTGCGAAGCAGCCCGGGCCCCCGGCGCCGCCCCCGTTCCCGGGCGTGCAGGGGCCCACCATCGCCCCGGCCCAGCAGGGCCCCCCTCTGAAGGCGATGAAGGAGCTCGAGGCCCGGTTCGCCCAGTTCCTGGCGTCGGTGCCCCGAATCCCCGATCTGGCGAAGGTCCGCTCGGCCATCGTGCTGCTCCTCCAGAGGCTGATCAAGGCCGAGCAGGTCTTCTACGCGGTGTTCAGGCCCGGGCAGCTGGAGTGCCAGGCCCTGGTGGCGGAGCCCCCGGTGTTCCAGCTGCTGACCCCGTGGCCGTTCTTCCTCGAGCGCGCTCTGCAGACCCCGGAGCCGCTGGTGGACTCCAGGCCCGACGTGGAGTGGGACCAGGCCCGCGCCAAGGGCCACAAGGTGCTGAAGGGGCTGCCCTCGAGCTTGATCTGCGCTCCCTGGAAAGGGGCCGACTGCCCCGGAGGCGCCCTGTATCTGGTTCTCCCGGTGCCGCCCGCCAGAGTCAACGCCACCGACCTGTCGATGCTGGTCCTGGTCGCCCAGCTGGCCAGCGTGCTGGAGGGGATCTTCCCTCCCGACCTCGACGCCGAGGCGTCTCCGGCGATGCGTCGATTCTACCGGCGGCCGGGAGACGAGGACCCGACCCTGGCCTGAGAGCCTACTTGACCACGAGACTCACGAGCCGGCCGGGCACCACGATGAAGTTCCTCACCGTCTTGCCCTCGGTCCACTGCATCACCTTGGGGCTTGCGAGCACCCGGGCCTTCAGCCCGGCCTCGTCCAGGTCCGCCGGCACGACGAGCTTGTCCCGGATCTTCCCGTTGACCTGGATCGGATACTCCACTTCCGCGGTCACCAGCTTGGCCGGATCGAAGCCGGGCCAGGCCTCCCGGTGGACCGACGGGCTGTGCCTGGTGAAGCCCAGGCGCTCCCACATCTCCTCGGCCAGGAACGGAGCGATCGGCGCCAGGAGCGTGAGAAACGTCCGCTGGGCCCGGGCCCACGCCGCCGACGAGACGACGGAGGGGTCGCCGGACAGCGAGGACAGCTTGTTGTAGAACTCCATCAGCGCGGCCACGCCCGTGTTGAACGAGAAGCTCTCCACATCCTCCGTGACCTTCTTGACGGTCTTGTGGATCCAGAACTCCAGCTCTCTCGCCACCTTGGGGGCAACATCCCGGTCGTCCCCATCCGCCCGGGCCGGAAACCTCGTCATCAGGTCGTACACCCTGTGCATGAATCGGTACATCCCCGAGATGGCCTCGTCCGACCAGGGCACCTCCTGCTCGAAGCTGCCGAGGAACAGCAGATAGGCCCGCACCGTGTCGGCGCCGTATCTCTGGACCACCTCGTCCGGCGTCACCACGTTCCCGCGGCTCTTCGACATCTTGGTCCCGTCCGCTCCCAGGAGCATCCCCTGGTTCCGCAGCCTCTGGAACGGCTCCCGGAAATGGATGAGCCCGGCATCGAACATGACCTTGGTCCAGAACCGGGCGTACAGCAGGTGCATGACCGCGTGCTCGGCGCCGCCCACGTAGAGATCCACGGGCAGCCAGTACCGCACCGCCTCGGGGCTGAACGGCCCCTCGCCGTGGCCCGGGTCGGGGAACCGCAGGAAGTACCACGAGGAGCAGGCGAACCCGTCCATGGTGTCGGTCTCGCGCTCGGCAGCGCCGCCGCACCTGGGACAGCTCGTGCGGACGAACGAGTCGACCGTGGCCAGAGGCGATCTTCCGGTCCCTGAGGGCTTGAACTCGGTCATCTCCGGCAGGAGCACCGGGAGCTGGTCCTTGGGTACCGGCACCGCTCCGCACCGATCGCAGTGAACGATCGGGATCGGACATCCCCAGTATCGCTGCCGGGAGATCAGCCAGTCCCTGAACTTGTAGTTGACCTTTCGCCCGCCCTGGCGTCGCGCCTCGAGGTGCTCGCCAAGCACCCGGGTGGCGTCCTCCGATGCGAGCCCGTCGAATGGACCCGACCGGAACATCACGCCGGGGTCCACCAGGGCTGCGTCGAGCTCGGCGACCGGGAGCCCGGCGGGAGCGACCCAGCGTCCCGTGACCTCGTTCCGGCTCGCCCCGTCCCGGGGGAAGATGACCTGCCGGATCAGCAGGCCGTACTTCCTGGCGAAGGCGAAGTCACGGGTATCGTGGGCCGGAACGGCCATCACCGCCCCGGTCCCGTACGACGCCAGCACGTAGTCGCCGATCCAGATCGGGATCCGCTCCCCGTTCAGCGGGTTCACCGCGAACGAACCCAGCGCGACGCCGGTCTTCTCCTTGTCCGTGGACGCCCGATCGATGTCGCTCTTGCGCCGGCTCTCCTCGATGTAGGCGCTGACGGCCGCTCTCCGGGGAGGCGCCGTCAGGGCGCCCACCAGCGGGTGCTCTGGCGCCAGGACCATGTAGGTGACGCCGAAGATCGTGTCGACCCTGGTGGTGAAGATCGGCAGATCGACCTCGCCGCCCTCGGGGCGCAGGCCCTTGAAGATCACCTCGCAGCCCTCTGATCGGCCGATCCAGTTGAGCTGCATCTTCCGGATGTGGTCCGGCCACTCGATCGTCTCCAGATCGGCGATCAGAGGCTCCGCGTAGTCCGTGATCTTGAAGTACCACTGCTTGAGCGACTTCTTCGTGACGGCGGTCTCGGTGTGGCGCCAGCAGCGCCCGTCCTCCACCCACCACTGCTGCCCCTCGGCCTGGTAGGCCAGGCCGCGGTCGAAGAGAAGAAGAAAGAACCACTGTGTCCAGCGGTAGTACTCGGGGGTCGAGGAGTTGACCTCCTTGTCCCAGTCGTAGCAGGTCTCGACCAGGGCCATCTGGCGCTTGTACGTGGCCACGTTCTGGGCCGTCGTCCGGGCGGGGTGGATCCCCATCTTGAGGGCGTAGTTCTCCGCGGGCAGACCGAAGGCGTCCCACCCCATCGGGTGGAGCACGTTGTACCCGCGCATCGTCATGAAGCGACTGATCACGTCGGTCGGCACATAGTTGCGCAGGTGCCCCACGGAGAGGCCGGCGCCCGACGGATACGGGAAGAAGTCGAGGCAGTAGAATTTGGGGCGGTCCGGGTCCTGGCGGGTCCGGTAGAGCCCGTCGCCTCTCCAGCGCTCGGACCATTTCTTCTGGAGCGCATCGTGGTCGTAGCCCGTCCTGCCCTTGCCCGCACCCTCGGTGGTCGCCATCGGTACGACTGGACCTCTCTTCCCTCGCGTCGGAGAACCGCTCGAAAAGGCCTTGAACGCGGGGCGAATATAGCACACGGACGTCCAGGGTGCCATCCAGGCCCGGCGGCCCAGGATCCCCCGCCTGTTTCGCGGAGTCGGGCCTGTGATCAGGCCGCGGCGGCGCGATGGATCGCGACCGGGGGAGAGGAGAAAGAGGAAGGGATCCGGATTGAGGTCGCGCTCGGGGGCGCGACTCGGACCCGGCGAGGCGCCGGGTCTTGAGGTGCCGCGTCAGCGGGGGGGAGCGGTCTTGGCGCCGTGCTGGGCCAGCAGCTTGGCCTTGGCTGCGGCCCAGTCCTTCATCATCCTGTCGGCGTCCCGGATCCTCTGCTTGGCCCCTTCGATCAGGTCCTTCTCCTGCCGTTCGATGGCCACCACGAGCAGCTGAAAGCCGTCGAGCCGCAACGCCGCGGACGACACGTAGCGGTCTTTGAGCCGCTTCACGTCGGGCTTGCTGACCGGGATCGCCCGCACCTTGGCCAGGAGCTCCTTCCAGCCAGGGATGATCTTGGTCTTGAGCACGGACTGCAGCGCGGCATCGCCTCTGCCGTCCTGGCCGGCCGCCGATTCGTAGCTCTTGATCAGAGACTCGGCAGCGGTCTGGACCCCGGCCAGCCCCTCGTCCAGGAACGCCGACAGCTCCTCCCCCACGGCCTCGTCGCGGACCACCGCGGGGGGTGGCGCTGGCGCGGCTCCGGGTCGAATCCATACCACCGCAAGGAACGCCACGGCCACGGCCGGGTAGATGACCCACCGGTGAGAGAGCGTGTCGAGCCGGTTCACGCGCCGGACGTCCTCGCGTCGCAGCAGGTACGCCGGGAAGGCGATCTCCCACAGAGCCGCGCAGAGGAGCATCCAACCCCACGGTGGCAGGTTCCGCACCCCTTTCTCCCGGGCCCTGGTCACGCCGATGAGCGTCGCGTCCAGAACCACCCAGAGCGCGGTCAAGCCCCGGACCATGGCGCTGACGCTGTCCGTCGTGGATTCCGGATCCGGAGGCCCCCACGTGAACGCCCTGACCCCCAGCGCCAGAAGCCCGATCGCCCCCAGCCCGATGATGAGGGAGAAATGATCGTTCACCCCCAGAGAATCGCGGGCCAGGACGATCGCCTGGGTGGGACCGGGAGCCTCCTCCTGGGCGGGGCGCGGCGTCCGGCCGGAACAGACGGCCTCCTTCGGCGACCGGGGAGGCTGGCTCGTGGCCTGCTGGGCAGGGGCCCAGATGGCGGCGGCCCGGCGGGGCGTCGAGGAGGCGTCGGCGGTCCCCCTGGACGGACCGACCGTGGGCAGCTCCGCGGCCGTGCGTGCGCCAGGGCCCACCGGGTCGGGCGCACCCCGGCCGGCCCCCGAGGGCATCTCCGTCAGCGTCCGGCCACCGACCCCGGACGGTCGGACCGTGGTGGTCAACATCTCCAGCGCTTCCCTGGCCTTGGCGGCCACCTCGGCGTCCCCGTCTTCCGCCAGGGACGAGAGGAGGCCTGCGAACCGCCCGTCGCCGAGCATGGAGAGGGTGTAAACCGCGAGCAACCGGACGGACGCGTCCTTGTCGGAGCCGAGCCGTCGGAGCGCCGCCTCGACACTCACGTCGGACCGGCACTTGAGCGCCAGCACCGCCCTGGACACCACCTCCGGCGAGCGGTCGTCCAGAAGCTGGACGACCGCGTCGAGGGCCGCAGGGTCGCCGAGCGAGCCCAGCCCCTGGACAGCGGCGCTCCTGACGACCGGTTCGCCATGCCTGAGGTAGCCGCCGAGGACCGTGACCGTGTCGGGCTTCTTGATCCGGGCCACCGCCGCCAGCAGCTCGGCGAGGACGCCTGGATCGGCCTCCTGCCCGAGACGCACCAGCAGGATCGGGAGGTGCGAGTCGACCGCCATGGCCCGGGACAGCCTCCGGGTGGCGGAGCGGCGGATCTCGGCGTCGCGGCTCTCCAGGTCGTCGGTCTTCTCCTCGGGCATGAGGCTCTTCAGATCGAGGAACTGGGCCGTCGTCTCCAGCAGCTTCTCCGGCGATTCGGGCTTGGGCTGCCCCGGCGACTGGCCGGTCGCAAGCAGTGCGGCAGCTGCTGGAAGACCGCTCTCGGCCAGGAAATGCACTCCGGCTCTGGCCTTCAGTCGGATGCCCTCCTGCTCGTCCTCGAGCGCCTTCTTGAGGAGCGGGAGAGCCTCCGGCAGTCTGGCGGCGGACAGGCAGTGAGTGGCCGCGTCCCGAAGCCACGACTCGCCGCTGGCCAGCATGGCTTCGCAGCACCTGAGGAGGTTCAGCTTCCCCAGCCTGCCGAGCGAGCTGACGGCTGTCTTCTTGACCCTGCGGTCCGGGTCCTGGACCGAGCGGATGATGAGCGCCCAGGCGTGCGCATCGGCCAGGCGTTCGAGCGCCTCGATGGTGCTGGCCCGGACCCGGGGCTCAGGGTCTTTCAAGTGAAGGGCGACGGTCGACAGGTGGGCCTTCCCTCCCACGATCGCGATGACGTGGACCAGGAGGGCGCGAACCTCCGGGTGGTCCTCCCTGCCCACCCGGGCCAGCACCGAGGGGAGCACCCGACCGTCGCCCGACCTGGCCACTCCTCGGAGCGCCGACGCCCTCACCGAGGCGTCCTGGGAGACGAGCCTGGCCTCCACGATCTCGGGCGTGCTGGACGCCATCAGTCCGCTGTGGCCCGACGAGGGAGCGGTGCTCGGCGCGCCCCCCTGCCGGTTCGCCGACGCCATGAAGTGGAGCGCCTTGCGAGCCAGGAACCGCAGCTCCACCGACGGGTCGTGCGCCCAGATCTCTTTCAGGATGGGGATCGCCCGGATCTCGCCGGCCTTGGCCACGGCGACGATGGCGGCCTTTCGAGTCGCCTCGTCCACCGAGTCGAGATCCGCGAGAGATCGATCGATGGGAGATTCGGTGTTCATTGGGCGCGGGGCCACCCCCACCTGCGATCCCGTCGATGAACCGGGGAGGGGGGAACCGACGGGCGCGCCGTCCTCGAGCCACCCCGGTCCGGCCCGCCGAGGTCGGACCAGGAGTTGCGGGCCCGGGACGAGCGGGCCCTCCGTCACACTCTATCATCCTGCCGGCGCCGGCGCATCGAGCGTGCTTCGCGGCAGAATCTAGTTGCATCCAGACGCCAGGAGCCGTATACTACGCGGTCTGCAGCCGCCGTACGGATGAGAGAAGATCCACCGGCTATGGCGAAGCCATGGTCGGCGCATTCCGTTGAAGGAGAGGTCATGCCAGTAGTCCACAAAGACGCCGAGAAGCGCGCGAGGCAGACTCGCAAGCGCGCCCTCCGCAACCAGTCGATCCAGACGCGACTCAAGACCGAGTCCAAGAAGCTCCTCACCGCCGTGTCCGCCAAAGACAGCGACACGGCTCTGACTCTGTACAGGGCGGTCTCGCGACTCTACGATCAGGCGGCGGCCAAGGGAGTCATCCACCAGAACGCCGCTTCCAGAAAGAAGTCGAGGCTGCGGCTCAAGGTGAACGGGATCGGCAAGCAGCAGGCCGTGGCGACCTCCGAGTCGACGAAACGAACGGCCAAGAGCAAGCCCGAGTAGCCGCACCGACCACGCTCGGCCCCAGCCGCCCGACGTCCGCCGGTCGCTCGCCGGCTCGCCGGGTGGTTTCTTTTTGGCCCTCGATTCATCGGCTCATCGATCGTCTCGCCACGCAGCACGACACCCTCATGGCCGAGGTTCGCCCTGGTGTCATAGTCGATCGAGCCTGAATGCCAGGGCATCCTGGCGATGCCCTGCCCGATCGATCACAGGGTCGTCATGAGCAGTTTGCGATGCTTCGTGTGCCGCGATGGCCCGGAGGGAGACACGCTTTCATGGGGCACGGGCGGGTATGACGGTGTTCGCTAAGATGAGCCGTGGATTCTTTCATGGTCCGCGCACGTCGGCGCGACGGACGGCCCGGGCATGATGCAAATTCGATTGATGGCATGTGTGCCGTCATGATATGCTCGAGCGGTTCCCATGGGTCGAGGGTGGCATCGCCGGACGCTGGCCGGGCGTGAGTCCACTCGGGTCTGGCCCGGCCTGGCGGAGCATCGCGCCAACGGGGCTCCAGATCAGAGTTCGCAGGCTGGTCATCCGGGAGTGAGCCGCGAGGGCCCAGTTTCCCTGAGTCGATCGGGGCTGAAGGCCCCTCCACCAGTCCTCTGGCCCGCGGCCCGCAGTCCGACGTTGCAGCCCGGCGGGGTCTCTCCCCGACAGGCTTCTGGACGGAACGCGTGGCATCGATACGGGCCGACGGTTGCTTCTCGAGTCGTGCCCGCAGAGGCATGAGCATGAAAGGAAGGTAGCATGAGCGCCTCGAAGGGATTGTCCAGCCTCCTACGAAGTCTGCTGGACAGCGGCATCACCATTGACGACGGAAGGGAGCGCATCGTGATCAGCACGGTCCGGACGCCCGGTCGGACCGGAGCGAGAGGTGTCTCCACGTTCACGATTCGCACGACCGCCTCGGGCGCTGGGCGCTCTCAGCAACTCCCGGCCTCCGCCTTCACCCCCACCGGCAAGGTGAGCTCCCGCAAGCTGTTCTCGATCATCGCCCACTTCCCTGACGGTATCAGCAAGGCCGGCCTCGCCAAGCGCTCCGGAGTCGCCCGTCGGAAGCTCGCCACCACGCTCCAGAAGCTGACCGCCAAGGGGCTCATCTCGGAGCGCGCCGGCAAGTTCTACCCGGCGCATCCCAGCCACCAGGCGCTTCGCCCATCGCGCCGGCGACAGTTCGAGGCCTGCACGATACCGGGCTGCCGTGCCTCTCACTACGCTCGCGGCCTGTGCAACAACCACTACAACAGCCAGCGCCGCAACCACGCCCGGCAGCAGGGAGCGGCGGAGAGCTTGCGTCGCGGCACCGGCTCCTTCAAAGACGCCATACTCACGCGTCTGCGGGAGGGCCACAATCACTCGCTGTTCGAGCTCGCCCGCCTGCT
>JACQZM010000277.1 GCA_016213885.1 Candidatus Rifleibacteriota bacterium
GCGAGGCGCCGGGTCATGAGATGGCCGGTCAGGCGCCCAGGCGGTCGAGGACGTCGCTTGCGCCGCCCTTGGCCCTGGTCCGGCCGAGGCGTGGACGGTAGACGACCTGCCCCGCGACGGTCTTCTCGCGGGACACGTAGCCCTGCTGGAAGAGCGTCTTGAGGTAGATCTTCGCCGCGGCCTCGTCCTCTCCGGTCCGGGAGATGATCTCCTCGCATGAGATCGATCCGGAGCGGACGATGAGCAAGAAGATCTCCCGGAGCTCGTCGGCGAGATCCAGGATGTCGAGCACCCCGCCCGCGCTGTCCTGGGCCGTCGACGGTGCCGGAGGAGACCACCTCTCTTCGGCCGGGTCGGCCGACCCGATCGCGGGAGGCTCGGGCAGATCGCTCGAGCGGGTGGATGGAGCGTTGCCGTCACCGGTCCGGGGCGCCGGAGCGGCGGGACTGGCGCAAGCGGAAGCAGGCCGCGTCGAGGCGTCGATCGCCTCGCGCAGCTGGGCGGAGATCTCGTCCATCCGCCGTCTCATCGCCTCGAGCTCGACGAGGAGCTTCCTGTACAGTTCTACATCCGCCATGGAACCGTGCCGGACCCTCCGGGCCGGGAGGTCGGCGCCCTCGCCCCGCGATCTCGCGAGCCCGGGACACCCTCGAGGCCCTGGAGCCGTCTACTTGAGCTGGGCCAGGACCCGATCTCCCAGGCGCACCATCGCCTGGGAGAAAGGGAGCTCCGGCCTCCGGATCACGGTCACGCACCCGCTCTCGAGCTCGAGCACCCCGTGATCCAGCGGCAGGATCTCCAGAACCTCGCAGCCGTAGGCGGCGTTCATCCGCTCCCGTACCGTCCTGGGGTCGTACGTGGGCAGAAGCTTGTTCACCACCAGCCCGATCTTCGGCACGCCGAGCCTGCGAGCCACCTCCACCACGACGCCGGTCCCGAGGTAGTCCTGCTGGTCTGGCCTCAGGAGCACCAGAAGCAGATGCGACATCACGGTGAACAGCATCGTCTCTTCCTTCAGGCCCGGGTGCGTGTCCACGATCAGGAAGTCGAGCGCCAGTCTGTCGATCGCCTGCCGGAACCCATCGAGCATGAGGTCCAGGTCGAACCCGCTCTTCAGGATCCGCGCGATCTCCAGGTACTGGAGCGACGACGGCACGACGAACACCTTGCCGGTCTCGACGGGGATCCTCGCGCTGGCGTCGTAGGCGCACTCCTGGATCGAGCAGGTCTCTTTCAGATAGTCGTTCAGAGTCAGGTTGAGCTCGCCGGGCTCGAACCCGAACAGCAGGTGGACTCCGGGAGACTGGACGTCCGTGTCGATGATCGCCACGCGCTTGCCGGCCCGGGCCAGCACCGCCGCGAGATTCGCGCACACGTTCGATTTCCCGGTGCCGCCCCGGAAGGAGTGGATCGTGATGATGTGACCCATGTGCCGCCGATCAGGCTCCCCAGCGTCGTCCGATCGACAACGCTCTCGCGCGCCGGGACCGCCGGTTCCCGGTGCCGCCATTCGAGAGGGTCGGCCGGATGGCCCCGCCCGGCTCCGGTCTTCCCGGTTGGAATCGTACCGGTTGCCGCGACGGACCGCAAGGCCGCCGCGGCGTCGGGGACTCGTGAGAGCCGGTCACTCCCGGCGATGCCAGCGGTACTTGAGCTCCGAGGCCGGCATGCCGTTCTTCAACCTGTGCCGGAAGGCGGTCTCGTCCAGCTGGACCGCCGTCAACTGCTTCCCCTCGGGGACCCCGCTGACCACCCGGGGCATGAAGACGAACACCAGCTCCCTCTTCGTGGTCTTGCGGTCCCGGTCCCCGAAGAACCACCGGAGCACCGGCAGCCGACCGAGCCCGGGTACGGCGGCCCGCACCTTCACGTCCTCGTCCTGCAGCAGCCCGCCCAGCAGCACCGCCTGGCCATCCTGTACGGTGACGGTGGTCCGCGCCTCCCGGGTGTCCAGGATCGGGTTGTTCTCCACCCCGGTCCCCGCGATCGTCTTCACTTCCTGCTGGATCCTCAGCGTGACGGACCGCTTCCGGTTGATCTGGGCCAGGAGGTTCAGCTTGGTGCCCACGTCCTTGTACTCCACGGTCGACACGCTGTTGCCACCGCTCGTCAAGGTCCGGCCGGTGATGATGGGCACCTGCCGTCCGATGAGGATGGAGGCCTCCTGGTTGTTGTTGGCGAACAGCTTCGGCGTGGCCAGGACGTTCGCGTTCAGGTCCCGGTGGAAGGCATGGAGCAGACCCTCGAAGCTCGCGTTGTTCACCACGAACGCCTTCAGGCCCTTGAGCTTCGTGTTGGGGGTGTTGCTGTCCTCCAGCATCTTCCCGAAATCGGTCCGGATGTTGTTCTGGCCGGCAGTGAAGGCGAGGTCGCTCCCCAGGATGTGCTCTCGGTCCTGCGACACCTCGGCGATGACGACCTGGACGAGAACCTGCAGCGGGTCCACGTGCAGCTTCTGGAGAGTCCTGGTGATCTGCTGGTACGCGGCTTCGGTCGAGAGGATCACCAGCGAGTTCGTCAACTCGTCCGCCACGACCCGGATGGAGCCGGCCGGCACCCCGGTTCCACCGGTGGTCGACCGGCTGGCATCGGTGGATCGGACCGGCGTGGACGGCCCGGGCACCGGCCCGGGAGCGCTGGTGGACGAGGCCGAGGACGGCGTCTGGGGTTCCCAGGACGGGCCGGAGCCGGAGCCGGCGCCAGGGCCCGGAGCGACCGCCGCCGCCATCCCCACGGCGTACAGCTCCTTCAGCACCCTCTCGACCTGCTTGGCCGGCGCATGGGACAGGTAATACACGTGGGTCGTCAGATCCTCGGTCACGCCGGGCTGGTCGAGGGCGGTCACCAGCTCCTCGAGCGTCGTCAACATCGCGGAGCTCTGGGTGGACACGATCAGGGTGTTGAGCCTCCGGTCCGGCACGATCACGACGGGCGGAGCGCCCTTCTCCGCCTCACCGGGTCGATTGGCGATCTTGTCGAGCTCGTCGGCCAGACTGATCGCCCTGGCGTGCTGCAGGGAGAACACCCTCGTCCGGTAGTTCTGAAACCCCTCGTAGTCCAGCTGCTGGACGAGCCGGGCGATCGCCCCGTGCGCTTCCAGGGACGCCAGGACCATCAGGCTGTTCGTCACCGTGTCCGGCACGATGGCCAGTCCGGAGCGCGCATCGAACGCTCTCTCCGTGGAGGGCCCCGTACCGGGTGGCGTGCCGCCGCCGGCCGACGGCGCCACGATCGAGAGGAGGAACGGCGCCAGCTTGGCCGCGCTGGCGACCCTGAGCCTGTAGATGCGCAGCGGACGGTCCCTGATCTCCAGACTGTCCACCCGCCCGATGAGCTCCCTGAGAGCCGGCAACCGCTCGGGAGGCGCCAGCAGGACGAGGGCGCTCCGGCCCGGCACCGGAACGATCCGGTAGCTGCTCGGCGCGGGCGGCGACCCGGGGTCGGTCGGCGCGGCTCCGGCAAAGACCCGCGAGAGCAGATCCTGGACCTGGCTGGCCGGAAGGTAGCGGAGCGACACCACCTCCAGGCCGAGTCCCAGGGATGCCGGCGTGTCGAGCGCCTCGATCAGCGACAGGATCCGGTCCGTGTTGCTGCCCCCCCCGACCACCACCACGGACGCGGAATCGGTGTGCAGGCCCACCCGCTCATCGGCGCCCACGAGCTTGTCCAGGACGGGAAGGAGAGTCGTCGGGTTCGTGTGGCGCAGCTTCACCACCCGGGAGGGCGCGACCTGCTATACCGCCCGCCCCGCCGGTACACCTTCGGAGTGAGCTGCACGAGGGCGTATCCCTTGAGAGCCAGCGCACCCTCCAGGGTCTCGATCGCCTCCCGGGCGGTCATCTTCCGTGGATTGATCACCGTCACGACGCCCTGGACCGCCTCGTCCTTGACGAACGTGACGTTCAACAGTCCGGACAGGAAGGTCAGGATCGACTCGATCGAGGTGTCCTTGAAGTTCATCAGGACCGCCGACTGGTCCGTCGGAGCGGGGGGCGATGGGCTCGCGACGGCCGGCGCCCGCCCCTCTTCCGCCCCTGCGTCGGGCCCGGCCCCCAGCACGGCCAGGGCGAGCTGTCCGGCCTCGGTCCCGCCGGGGCGCGAGGGAGGTTCCGGTCGGCCACTCCGCCCGGCTCCGCCAGGGGCTGAAGGTCCGCCGGTCGCGCCCTCCCGCCGCGACGACCTCGCCCCGGGAGAGGGCGCCTGGCGGGGGCCATGGTTCGAGCAAGGCCGGGCCTTTGCCGGGACCGGTCGGGGCGGGGCGATGCTCGCCCCTGTGCCGGCTCCGGCCAGCAGCCTCTCCAGCGGGTCCTCCAGGTCGCTCATGGCGCTCCCCATCAAGAGGAAGCACGTGACGAGGGCTCCCGCGAGCAACCGAGCGCGCCCTCTTCGGGGCGGCGTGGGCCCGGGCCTGCGGAACACGTCCGCGGACCTGTTCGCCACCTCCGGCGGGGCGAGCGGTATAGCAGGTCGCGCCCTCCCGGGTGGTGACGTCCCGGCTATCGGGTCGGGCCCCGGCGGGATTCCCCCGCCACAGGCCCGTCGTTCAGCGGAGGGTGGCGGGGCCGGAACCGGTGGTCGACGCCGTGGCACTGGCCAGTGGGAGGGTGAGCCTCTGCCCCTCGACCTCGAGGACCGCTCGATCTTCCGATATCTCCACGAGGCACTCTCCATCGACCTCCTGGCCGGCGTAGAGGATCTTCTCCTTGCCGGTGGCGGCATCGAGGAGAACGGCCGCTTGCTCGCCCTCATGGCCGAACACCCCTGTCAGGCGGTACCTGTCCGGATTGATGGCCGCGATCGGGCGGGGGGAGATCTCCGGTGTCGGGGTCGAGGTCGGGGCCGGGACCGGAGGGGCTGACTGTGCCGAGGGCCCGGGAGACGGGGCGGTCGGCGACGAGGGAGCGGAAGGCGTCGAGAAGAGGTCCGCGATCCCCGGGCCGGGCAGCTCCTTCGGGATCCGTTCGCGGGTCGGCGGCGCGGGTCGCTCGGCCCCACCGACCCCGGCGAGAGCGATGCAGCACAGACCTGCCAGGGCGAGCGAGGCCACGGCGACAAGTCCCAGCAGACGGACGCTGTCCACCCATCGGTACATCTCTCTCCCTTTGCCGTAGATGCGATCTGGCATCACATCGGCACGTTGTCGCAAGAACGTAACTGCACCGGTTCCTGGGTGACTCTGCAGCCAGGTCGAGGCCTGATCACAGGCCCGACTCCGCGAAACAGGCGGGGGATCCTGGTTCCCCGGATTACCCCACCCTCTCCGCGCAGCTCGGCCCGGGATCGAGCGTCGGCTCGGAACCACGGTTCATCGCAGGAACACGTCGACGCGGGCGCTCCCAAAGAGGCGACCGGAAGTGCCGTCCCGTCTCGAGAGCGTCAGGTCGGCCACCCTCACGAGACGCTGCGAGGCCCGGCCCGCGACCGTCTTGCCCGGCCCTGACGTGCCGGTCGTCGGGTCCGGAATCACTCCACGCTCGAGCTCCGCCACGAACCGGGCGACCCCCGGGTAGCCGCCCTCGAGAGAGAACGAGATGCCCACGGTGCCTCCGACGCCGCGGGTCGTCGGCGGGAGCGGAGTGAGGTTGTTGACCTGAACCCCCGAAGACCGCGCAGCCGCCTGGATGACCGGGATGTAGTCGAACGCGATGACCCGGGCCTGGCCGGAGGGCAGGAACTGCTCGACGATCCCCTGGGCCCGGCGCGCCAGCCGTACCGCCTCCTCCAGCTCCATCAGCCTGGCTCGTGATCGGGCCTGCTCCCCCAGGACATCGCCGAAGAACGCGAGGTACCAGATCGAGGCCACGGCCCCCCACAGCCCGACGACCTGTGCCAGCTTCGCCAGCTCCGTGTTCATGGTCTCAACGCGTCCGAGGCGACCGTGGCGAGACGGAACCTGACCGTCTGGTCAGTATCTCCGATCTCGGTTCCCAGGAGCGACGACCCCTGGAACAACCCGGACGAGTCGAGCTTTCGAAGGACCTGGGCCACCGACTCGCTGGACCGGGCCGTTCCGGAGAGCGTGACGTTCCCCTCCCGGTCCAGCCGGAGTTCGTGGACGACGACTCCCCTGGCGAACGCCTCCTCCGCATCCCCTCGGAGCAGCGCCTCGAGTGCGGCCAGAGTCCTGCCCGCCGCGAAGGTCGAGCGCACCCTCTCCAGGTTCCTGATGAGCTCGCGCAGGGCCGGAGCCTCCTTCTCCGTTCCCGTCCAGACCCGACTCATCTGGGCCTGCGCCCGCACCACGGCTCCGCGGACCTGGGTCAACTCGTACCAGCACATCAGCGTCAGCAGGATCAGCGACATGGCGAAGACGCTGGTGGGGCGCAGCGGGACGTCCCCGGGGCGCAGCTTCCAGGCCCCGGCGGCGCCCTCCGCCAGGTCGAGGTTCACCCGGTGGTCGGCGAACGGGGCCACGGCGGCTCCGATGGCCGGAGCCAGCAGCGGGGCCTCGGCGGCGGAGAGTCCGTGGACCGCCGGGCCGAGCGGCTCGACGCGGATCGACAGGTGCGCGGCGATCGCTTCCGACAGGCCGGGCACGGTGGATCCGCCGCCGACCAGGAGGATCCGGTCGGGGCGCACCAGAACCGGGCTGTCGACGAAGTGGACCTGCTGGCAGGAGGCCTCGATCTCGGCCACGAGGCGAACCACCGTCGTGATCACGTAGCGCCCCACCGGACTTCCTGGCCCGATTCCCCCGTCCTGCCGGAGCCTCTCGGACGCCACGGTCTCGGACACGTCGAGCCCTCTCGAGACGGCCCGCACGAAGTCCTTCAGGCCGATCCGGCACTCCCGGGCGAACAGAATCCGGTCGTGCTGGAAGAGAACCACCGTCGTCGCCGTGTGGCCCACGTCGACGATTCCCCCTTTCTCGCCTGGGGAGAACGGGCCGAAGGCGCGGGCGAAGCAGTACAGGGCGGTCGGAATGGGCTGGGCATGGTCGGGTGCCGGCCCCGGACCGCCGGCGCCGGTCACGTTCTCCCGGCGGGTCCAGGCCACCAGGGTGGGGTAGGGGGCGACGCTCCCGGCGGCGCTGACGTAACCGGCGGCCGCCACATCGGAGGCCGGCAGAGACGAGAACCGGGTGACCTGGTACGACACCAGCTTGGCGATCTGCGCCGGGTCCTGGCTCGGGAGCAGCACCGTCCGGAAGCTCACCAGCCGGGTCGGTACGGTCACGGCGACCGGCCAGGACCGGCCGCCGGCGAGGAACGCCGAGACCGCTCCCGCGAGCGCCGATCCCTAGGGGGCCTCGTCGATCGGCCCTGGATCAGGAGCCTTGCGGGGTCTTGCTCCGACTGGCTCCCGGGTGTGGTCTGGCAGCCACAGCGAGGGACAATCGCCCGGGAGGACTGACCGTGGCGGCCGGGCACACCGGATCCGACTCCGGGGAGCGATGGGACGTCCGCGCCGGCTGCCGGCGGCGACGCCAGGTGACGAAAGTGGCGCGAGCCTTGCCTTGCATGGCCTTGTGGAGAAGCCGCTCGACCGGCAGCGTCCGGTGGACAGAGGGCGGCCCGGCAACACGATCGGCGAGCTTGATCGCCATCTCGGCCCGAGGTATAACGGCAGCATCCGGGATCGGGCGGGCCAGGGCTCCGAAGAGGCCCAGGCCCGACGACAGCCACGGCCCGGCGTGGCAGAAAGGGGAACACAGCGATGCCATCAGTGAGCCCTGCGCGACCACTCGTGGTGTTCGGCCTCCTCGCGTCCGTCGTGATGAACCAGGCGATGGGGGCGGTCACGGTGACCCTCTCCCCGGACAAGGAACGCCTGGGGGTCACGGCCAAGGGAGCGACGCTCGGCGAGGTGGTCGACGAGATCCGGAAGGTGACCGGTCTCACCGTGACCGGAAACGTGGACCGGTCGCAGGCGATCAACGTCCGGTTCCACGCGCTGCCGTTCGAGAAGGCTCTCGCCCGGGTCTTCGGGGTCAAGGGATTCACGGTGAAGTACGCCGGTCCGAAGGGCGAGGCGACCGAGATCGCCCTCTTCTCCACGAGCGCCCAGGCGGTTCCAGCGGCCGCGAGCGCCAGCGATGCCGCCGCGCCTCCCGACCCGAAGGTCGGGGTCGACTCCCCCGAGACGCTCGACGCCGGCCCTCCCCCATCGGTTCTCCCTCCCCAGCCTCCGGCCTACCGGAAAGACCCGGTGGGAGTGCCCGGGTTGAGCGAGACGATCGTCAAGCTCAAGGAGAGGGAGTCCACGACGAAGCCCGAGGAGCTGTCCCGACAGATCGACGAGCTCCAGCAACGGGATCCGCCGTGGAGAGACCCGGCGGCCAAGCCTCACCCCGAGGTCGAGAAGGCCATGGCCGAACAGAAGCAGCAACAGGAGAAAGCCGCCGAGACTCAGAAGCTGGCCAAGGAGTACGAAGCGCAGCTGTCCAAGCTGCTGCCGACCATCCAGAACCTCCCCCCGGAGGCCCAGGCGGCCAGGATCGCCGAGCTGAAGGAGAAGGTCCTGGGCGGCAAGTGACATCCGAGAAGCCCGACGGACCGCCAAGAGACGATCGAGGCCGACGCCCGGGGTGAAGCTCCTGGCCTGTACCCCGGGGCCGGTCACCGACCCCACGAACAAGACCGATGGTGCGACCACCGTCGGGTGAACCTGTCCCGTCCCGTCGTGAACTCAGTTCAGGGCAGACGACCCTGAGCGGTGCGGACCGAACCGATGTGCTCGAATCAAGCGGGAGGTACTCGATGACTGCGAGAACGATGCTGGCTATCCTGGTGTTGTGGGCTCTGACGGCCTCTTGGGCGGTGGCCGGGCCGGTGAACGCGACGCTCGGCCGGGCGGTTCAGCCGACCAACGTCCTCTGGCTGGCCAGGTCCTTGACTGCTGGCTGGCACACCTTCGAGACGAGGTCCCTGTCGGCCGGCGGGGACACGGTCCTGTATGTGATCGGCGGCGGGGCCCAGATCGCACGGAACGATGACCGGACCGTGGACAGCACCACCTACGGCGCCCGGTCGTCGAGGATCTACTGCTCGGTCCCCACGCCCGGCTGGTACTACCTGCTGGTCCGGGCGTACTCCAACACGACGGCCGGCACCTGCGACGTCTACATCGACGGGACGCTCGCGACCTCGGGCTCGAGATTCGGTGGACACATCGTGACCACCGGGTGGGACCCGGGCGACCGCTTCCAGATCGCCCACTACAACTCGGCCTCGTACAACGCCACCGACACGGTGCTCTACGCCTTCTCCGCCAACGGCAACTACGTCGGACGCAACGACGACGGGGGCTGCAACCTGACCTCCCGCCTGCAGATGAGCTACGCGGAGACGACGGGCCAGATCCTGATCGCGAAGTACGGTCTGACCCCTCCGACGGCTCTGGACCAGGTGCGCTTCGTGATCAACCCGCTGTCCAAGGGGGACACCGACGCCGACAACGTGGCGAACGCCCTGGAGACCTGGCAAGGAACCAACGTCGGCGTTGCCGACAGCGACAACGACGGACTGGCCGACGACTGGGAGATCTTCGGCCTGGTCACCCCGTACGGAGACGAGGATCTGCCCGCCTACGGAGCCTCACCGGTCCTGAAGGACCTGTTCGTGGAGATGGACTACATGGCCCGTTCCACCGGCGGCAACCTGGCCCCGCAGGCCGCGTCGGTCCAGCGCGTGGTCACGGCGTTCTGGAACCACGGCATCGCCCTCCATGTGGACCAGGGCCAACTGGGCTCTCGCTCCAGCCGAGGCGGACAGGTCGGCGACTGGCGAATCCCCTTCGAGCCCGGATGTCCTCTCGCCACGACCGCTCACACTCCCAAGGACAACGTCTACTCGTACTGGTCCGATTCGGTGTGGTTCGCTCCCAGCCGGCGCCACCTGTTCCTCTACCAGTTCATGGGCAGCTCGCACAACGCGCTCGGCGGTGGGAGCACGGGATGCGCTTCGAACAGCTTCACCGTCGCGGGCGACCTCTCCGGGGCCGGTCAGTGCACCGCCAACCTCGTCAACATGTGGACCGGAATCCTGGGCAACGTGACCAAGGAATCGGGGACGATCATGCACGAGAGCGGACACAACCTGAACATCTGGCACGGCGGGAGCGACAGCAGGAACTACAAGCCGAACTTCACCTCGACGATGAACTACCTCTACCAGCTCAGGGCGCCCAGTCCGTCCGGCAACCCGAACTACTCCGACGTGGCGCTGCCGAATCTCGATGAGTCGGCGCTCCGGGAGCCGAACGGTATCGAGCCTACCCCCGTGGATGATCACGTCTACAACATCATCCGCAACAACATCGGGGCCGTGGATGTCCGGTCGCCGACCTACCCGCTGGCGTTCGACTGGAACCGGAGCGGCGCCGTGAACACCATCGGCAACGTCGCCGCGGACATCAACACCGACGGAATCCAGACAGTCCTGACCGGGAACAACGACTGGGCGACGGTGCGCGCCGGCGCCCCGTCCGGCCGGTCCCGGAGGCCTGGCGGAACCGCTGTCCGCCAGGCTTTTCGATCTGCCGGCGCTGCAGCCGCCGATCGCTCGAGAGCGTGGTGAGTCGCCACAGTGGCCTTCGAAACCGACGCGGTGTACTCTTCGACTGCCATGACCGTCCTGCTGATCACAGACGATGGAGAGCTCGACGAGGCCATCCGGAGCCACTGGACAGGTCCCGACGGTCTGGCCACCCGTGCCGCTGCCGCCTGGCCCACGACGGAGCTTTCGGCCGCGGCCGGTGAAGGTACCGTGGTGCTGCTCGACGGTGAGGCGCCGCCCGAGACGCTCACGGCCTGGATCGACTGGTGCGCTCGCCGGGTTCCCGCTCTTGCTCTCGTGATCCTCGTCGATGGTCCGGACCGGCTCGCGCCGCCCCTGGACGCTTCACGCGTGCCGACGGTCTGGTGGCCTCGAGGGAAGGCCCACCTCGGGTTTCTCGAACTGGCCCTGAGAACCGCCCGGGACCGACCCCCTGGAGCCACGGCCCCCGTGACCCCCCGGATGGCCGAAGACACGAAGCACCAGCGGCTGCAGCACGCCGTCAGCGAGGCCACGCGCCTGCTGACCGGCCCCAACGATCTGCACCAGGTTCTCCGGACGATCATGGACCTGGCCAAGAGCGTCGTGGAAGCGGAGGGCAGCTCGCTGATGCTCCTCGACGACAAGACCGACGAGCTGGTCTTCCGGGTGACGCACGGAAGCCGCAGCCAGGAGATCCGTGACATGCGGGTCAAGGTCGGCGACGGCATCGCCGGCTGGGTCGCCAGGGAGAGGAAGAGCCTCGCGATCCCGGACGCCTACGAGGATCCGAGGTTCAACCGGCACTACGACCAGAAGCTGGGGTTCCGCACGCGCTCGATCGTCTGCTCGCCTCTGCTGTTCAGGGATCGCCTGATCGGTGTGGTCCAGGCGATCAACAGGAGATCGGGCGGCGCCTTCTCGAGCGACGATGTGGAGATTCTGGATCAGTTCGCGGCGTTCGCCGCCATCGCCATCGAGAACGCCCGGACGCTCCAGCGGGTCACCGACGAGAAGAGCGCCCTGGAGCAGCGCCTCAGGGAGATGGAGATCCGGATCGACGAGACGGAGAAGGTCCGTCAGGTCCGATCCATCACGGAGAGCGAGTACTTCCTGATGCTGCGCAACAAGGCCGATTCGATCCGGCGCAAGTTCTAGCAAGACGAGGTACTCGAGGCCCATGTCGATCAGCAAGGTCCTCGGAGAAGAGCTGGTGCGTCACCGGGTGCTCACCCCGGAGCAGCTGGCCGCGGTTCACCGGGAGGAGGAGCAGTCCTCGACGACGTTCCTGCCGGCCTTGCAGAAGCTGGGGCTCCACCGGTCCGAGCAGCTCTACCGGGTGCTGGCCGCGCACTTCGGTCTGCCGTACCGGGACCTGGCGGGCGCCCAGCCCGACGACCAGGCCGTCTCGAGGCTCGGTCTCCCCTACCTGCGAGACAACCAGCTGCTGCCGCTGGCCCGTGAGGGGGGCGTGCTGCCGGTCGCGGTCTGCGACGTGCTGACCCTGGGTCGAGCGGACGAGGTGGGCGTGATCCTGGGATGCGCGGTTCAACCGGTCCTGTCGTCGCCGGAGGGGCTCGGCGCAGCGCTCGACCGGGCCGGACAATCGCTGACCAGTTCAGCGCAGTCGGTCCTCGATCGTCTGGCCGGCGAGGACAAGCCGGGCGGTCCCGAAGCCGAGACGGACGTGGCGGTCGACCTCGCGAACGAGGCCCCGGTGATCAAGGTCGTGAACCTGCTTCTGCTGCAGGCGATCAACGACGGAGCCTCCGACATCCATCTCGAACCGTACGAGACGGACCTCGTGGTGAGGTACCGCATCGACGGGATCCTGATCGAGGGACCGAAACCGCCCCCCCAGTACCGTCTGGCCATCATCGCCAGGCTCAAGATCATGGCGTCGCTGGACATCTCGGAGACCCGCCTCCCCCAGGACGGCCGGATCAAGATCCGGATGCTGGAGAGAGAGTACGACATCCGCATCTCCACTCTTCCGGGACTCCACGGCGAATCGGTCGTGATGAGGATCCTGGACCAGTCGAAGATCCTCTACAACCTGGAGGACATAGGGTTCTCCGCGTCCATGCTGAGGTCGCTCCTGTCGCTCTTGGCCATGGAGAACGGGATCATCCTGGTGACCGGCCCCACCGGGTCGGGCAAGACCACGACGCTGTACGCGGCGCTCAACCGCCTCAATCAACCCGACGTGAAGATCATCACCGTGGAAGATCCGGTGGAGTACAGGCTGCGCGGCGTGGTCCAGATCCAGACGAACGCACCGATCGGACTCACCTTCGCGGCCGCGCTCCGATCGATCCTCCGGCAAGACCCGGACATCGTCATGATCGGTGAGATCCGCGATCTGGAGACGGCGTCCATCGGCGTCCAGGCCGCGCTGACCGGGCATCTCGTGTTCTCGACGCTCCACACCAACGACGCGCCATCGGCGGTGACCAGGCTGATACGAGCTGCTCGTGTTCGACGAGCCTCTCCGGAGGATGATCCTCCAGGGGGCCTCGTCCACGGCGCTGAAGGCGCAGGCGCTCCAGGTCGGCGTCGACGGCGAGCAGCGCTCCGGCCCCTCCGCCGGGGAACCGGCTCGCGGTCTCGATCAGCCACGCCTCACGACGCTCTACCAGGACGGCCTGGCCAAGGTCCTGAGCGGCCAGACGACGCACCAGGAGCTGATGCGTACGGTCCAGGTCGACGAGTGAACGCTTCGGCCGCGATCCGGGAGCGGATGATCTAGATGCAATACCCATGAAATACCGAGAAAGACCGCGAGATTGCGGGGACCAGGGAGCGAAGCGACCGGTCGAGGCCGGCTCCGCTGGCCTCGAGGTGGGGGTGTGGGGCGCAGCCCCACGTCCAATGATAGCCTTGCCGGCAGCCACCCTCTCGCTAATTCAGGGG
>JACQZM010000278.1 GCA_016213885.1 Candidatus Rifleibacteriota bacterium
CGACACCACCCGCGAGGTCCAGATGATCGAGCGAGCCCGGAACGAACCCGTGGGCAAGAACGACAACGAAGTCATCGGCTTCCTGACCGATGCCGGCTTCGGTCGCCAGGAAGCCACCCAGGCCGTTGGTCTCGCTGTGATGGAGGAAGGGGGTGCAGGGACCCTCTGGCAGGTCGTGCAGGGGCTCACGGCTCTGGCGAGGCAGAAGCAGCACACCGACGAGAGGGTGACGATGGAGAAGCGGGCCGGGGCGCTGCTCAACCGCATCAACTGACACGGCAAGCCTTGGGGGGAGGCTTGTCCAGAGGGTTGAAGATGCGCAGGTCCATCGCCACGTACAAGGTGCTGCTCGTGAGGGACTCCGGGGCTGTGGCTGTCCAAGCCCCGCTCCGGGGGCCCGGGGACGCCAGGGAGTGCTTCACCAGGTCCGGTATCGACCTCTCATCTGAGGCGGTCGAGACACTCTGGGCGATCGTCCTCGACTGTCGGATGAGGATGATCGCGCTGACCCAGATCGCCCGGGGAACGCTGACGACGTGTCCCACGTCAGCCCGGTCGATCGCACAGGTGGTCCTCGCAGCCAACGGGACCGCCGTGATCCTTGCGCACAACCACCCATCGGGGGATCCCACGCCGAGTGCGGAAGACGTGGAGGCGACAAGGCGGGTGAAGGAGGCCTTGGCCGCGATCGAGATAGCTCTGCTGGATCACATCGTCGTGGGAGACGACAGGTCCATCAGTATGCGGGAAGCGGGTCTGTTTTGAGTCGGCCAAGCTGATCGAGAACGGGTACGACATCAACGTGGAGGGCCTCCGGGGAGACCTGGGGCCCTCCTCTTGTCAGGAAGGAGGATCGAGGTGTCCAACGCCGAGGTCAGAGACGATCAGACCCTACCGGCATTGAGAAGGCAGGCCGTCTACGCCCTCCAGATGTTCAGGAGGATCCGGAGGATGCTGCGGGCTGGATGTCTCCAGGTCGTTGACGAGGAGGCGCACCCGAACTTCTACCGGTCCCTCATGGTGGAATGCCAGGGTTTGACCGCGGCCATCGAGGAGGGGGATGTGGTTCAGGAGGCGTAGATCGAGATCAAGTTCTGGTTCGACAAGTACACCAACGTGGAGGGCCTCTGGGACAGCCTGGGGCCCTCCGCCTGTCAGGAAAGGAGAGGAGTTGAGGATGAAGACCAGTGAGGCTCGCGAGCGATCAGCGATCGGGCCAGGAGAGGTCACAGGGGCCAGGACGGCGCTCATCAGGGCTCTCCGGCTCCACGAGGGCGACGAGGACGTGAACCATCTCCTGAGGGGCGTGGAGGCTGCTCTGGCCCATCTTGGAGTCGTGATCGACGACGGAGAGGGGGAGGAGTAGCAGTGGACATTGAGTACAAGGTGCAGATCGAGTTGGTCGGCTGGGAGAACCGCTCCGAACGAGAACTCGAGAGGCTCTTGGAGAAGCACGCCACCAACGGAGAACCTGACGCCTGTGACCTGGAGGTCGATGCCTCGATCTACACGAGCAGGCCGTCGGTGATCACGTTCACCAGCACGGAGACGCAGGTCGACTGGGCCTCCTGGCTCAACAAGCTCCTGGAGACGGCCAGGGACATCACCGGGACGACGTGCAAGGCGTCGATGACGGTCCAGGAGATCGAAACCACGGAGACGTACTACCGGGGAGAGGCTGCCAAGCTCGCGGAGTACGAGGTCCTGATGCCCAGCATCCACAAGGTCCGGCGCAGGGTGACGGCCAAGGACCAGGCCGACGCCATCAACAGGGTCAAGAACGGCGAGGGCGAGGTCTTGGGCGAGACCGACGCCCCGTTCGAGAGTTCGAAGTGGTCGGTAACGGTGTGCCAACCGGAGCCGGCTCCAGAGAACGCGGAGAGCGTCGAGGAGGAGCTGCCGGCCGCGGCGTAGAGCAACGAGTTCGAGATCATCAACGTGAAGGGCTCCGGGAGCGATCCTGGGGCCCTTCTCCTGTTCACGGAGGGTGGCGAGACTCTGCCCGATGCCATCCTGGATGGTCTGCAGGAGGCTGTGGCCTGGGCCCGAAAGAACGTGCGAGCGCGAGATCTGGTCGAGATGGATCCGGAGCAGAAGGACAGCGAGTGAGAACAAAGGGTGTGGGCGGGTACCCACATCGTCGTGGAGAACCAGGGCCGGTTCCGAGAGCCTCAGCAACGGAGCTCCATGGAGCCGGCCCTTCTACATATGGAAGGAGACCAACGTGAACGGAAACGGGACTGGATTCAGAGACAATGAGATTGCCAAGGTCCAGGGCCGGGACTTCCCCGTCATCGGGGGCAGGCTCCGGATCGTCCACGAGATGAACGAGAAGGTGACGATCGGGACGGAGCTGGTGGACTACGTGATCGACGTCCACGCCGTGGTCAGGGCGACCATCGAGAATACGAAGGGCAGGTTCACGGCGACCGGGACCTCGTCGGCCGCCAGGGACCCCAAGCTGGCGGACTCCCTGATCGAGCTGGCGGAGACCAGGGCGGTGGCCAGGGCTCTCAGGTTCGCCGGGATCGGCGTCGAATGCTGCGGGTTCGAGGAACTGGGCGCCGGTGAGGTGCTGGAGGGGCATGCCCCTCGGCAGCCCCAGGACCACCACCAGGACAACGGCCGGTCCCAGAACGGCCAGAGGGGGAACGGGAACGGCCACCACACCCCGGCCACCTCGGCTCAGAGGCGGGCGATCGTCTCCCTCGCCCACAAGCTGGGGATGGAGCCCGACGACGCCGTGTCGAAGGTGTTCCAGGGGATCGGGTTCGATGACCTGAACCTGGGCCAGGCCTCGACCTTGATCGACAAGCTCAGGGCCAAGGCCGGCAACGGCGGCGGGAACGGCCAGAACGTCCAGGAGCGAAGGTGAGCCGGATGGACGACATCGTCACCGACCATCTCAGCTTCAGCCGGATCCGCCAGTTCCTCATGTGCGGTCTGGCCTACTTCTTCAAGTACGTGGCGAAGCTGAAACCGGCCTTCACGCCGGCGGCGATGGCGTTCGGGTCGGCCTTTCATCGGGCCGTGGAGGAGGCCTTGGTCGCGAAGATGACCGGGGTCTCGCCGTCGGTCGATGAGCTGATCGTGGTCTTCGGCCAGTCCCTGGACGAGTCGGAGGGCATCGCTCCGATCCGCTGGGGGGAGAAGGACGACAGGGCCAGCGCCATCGACCAGGCCCGGCGGATGCTGGTGGCCTGGCTGACCTGGGAGAGACCACCGGGTCGAATCCTGGCCGTCGAGCAACTCTATCGGGAAGGACTCCGGGACATGATCGAGTCGATCGGGAAGCCGGTGCGGTTGAACTGGGAGGTGATCGGGAAGACGAAGGCCCCCTGGATCGAACGGATCGAGCTCTCGAACCCGCCGGAGACTGCGGCCAGGCCGGTCAAGGTGGCGACCCTCGTGCTTGAGATGATCGAAAAGGGGCTGTTCGCGCCGTCGCCGGGATGGACATGTTCGACATGTCCGTACCGGGAGGCGTGTCGGAGCTGGTAGGCGGTTACCAACGGCCGGGCATTCCCCGGCCCTTCTTCTTTGCTCCCACCGCCGGACGAGACCCGTTTGGACATTCTCTCCGCCGTGTGCGTCCCGGGTCAACGGAATATGTCGTCCAGTTGGCTGCTCAACTCCCTCGCGTTCGGCCAGTGCAAGAACACGTCAAGCACGTCGACCAACACGCGCCTACACTCCGGGTCCCCCTGCAGCACGTCGCGGTAGTCGGCCAGGTATCGGCGCACCATTCGAACGACGAGATCCGAGCCGAGCGACTCGGCATGATACCCACCCTTGCTCCCCCCGCTGGTCACTACCGCGCCGAGACGAAGGAAGACCGTGCGCGGATCGATCGGGACGAACTGCTCCAACGCCTGAAGCAGGTGGTGTGTGGCGCTCGGCAGTGGCACAGCCGCCAAGTGTGAGACGATTGGGTCGATCTCTTTGAAGAGCGCCTCGTCGACTTTGCGTGGAACGGAGCCTCCCTCAGAACCGTCAGCCCGGTCGTGGACCCCAACGACCGTGGCTACCGTTCGAGCGGCAGCATCCAGCAGCAGCGCCTGCTCCTTGGCCACGTCGCTGGCGGGACCGTCGATCGTGCGCATCTCCTCCTGGAGTCCCTCCCACGCGACTCGCACCACGGTCGCCATCAGCGCCAGCGCCCGCTTCCGCGGCTTTTCTCCCTGCTTGATGGCGGCCCGGATGGGGTCCATCTGGAGGAGAGCGTCTCGAGCACATCGACCGGCTTCCTTCGCGACCGAGTTCGCGAACGTCGTAGCCTCCACCTCGTCCCGAAACAGATGAATAGCGGTGAGAAGCCCGACTCCAATGTCGCGGACCGACTTCTTCCCGGACCTAGCAAGGATCGCCAGCATGATTCGTGTCACGCGCGTATCATATCGCTTGGCGAGCTCTTGAAGTGGCCCAGTCAATAGGGCGCCGATGACAAATCCATGGATTTCAGACGCGGTCATCGTTTCGATCAATGCCCACATCGCGTCCCGGTGATGGTCGTAGAGCTGGAGCACGCCGTTCGCGATCGCCCAGCGAACACCGGGTGCTGGATCCTCTGTCAGTTCCTGGATCCTGCGGATCACCCTTTCGTTGGACGTCTCCTTCTTCCACGCGAGGCGACATAAGCCCTCCGCAGCCTCGATGCGCGGCGCCCCCCAAGTGACGCAACACGACTCGTCGTCGGTGTCTGTGCCGGCACCTCCCCCATCAGGGTGCCTGCTGCAGACCAGGAGCGTCTCCCTCACGACGTCGAGCAGGTCGGGCTCCTTTGCGAGGTCGAGCACTCGCGCCACACGTTGGGCAGCGGCGGCCACGCTGCGCCAACCATCATCAGGCAGAACTTCGGTGAGCTCATCGCTGGCCGCCTGACTGATGACCGACCACATGAGCCTGAAGTCCGGGAGGAGTGGCTTCACTTCGGCCAGCTCGGGACGCCCGTTCAGATGCGCCTGGAAGAACCCGTGGAGCCGTTCTCCGCTGTCCTTGAGCGGGTGGCCGGCCGCAAATGGACTCTCTTGACGACTGGCCCCCCCAAAGCCCGCATCGTTATGGGATAGGTCGGCGTCGCGCAACAGGCGTCGACCCCGCGGCGAAGAACTGAGGCGCCGTCGAATCGCCTTGGCCTTTCTGCTGACCAGGAGCCTGGTCGGAACCTGCAGAAGCAGGAGGTCTCTTCGGTACAGTGCGGCTTCCTGGCGCTTCGTCTCGACCTTGGCAGGCAAGCCGAGGATCGCCCGTTCCACGGCCAGCTTGCTGCTCCTATTGAGGCGGGGAAAGACCTCCTTCAACAACGGCGTGATGGGTCCCTCGAGCTCGGTGAAGGACAGGGCGTCGCTCGAGGTCAGCAGCGGAGCGAGCTGGAGCCCTAGCGTGCCCGGACAAGCGGTCGCGGCGCGCACCAAAGGGCGCCTGTTGAGGCTCGCTCGAAGAAGAGCTCGAGGACGCAGTTCCGTAGCCTCTCCGAGTCGCCGGCATCTCGACCGATGCCAATCAGGAAGGCCTCCAGTACGGGGAGAAGGGTTTCAGGTGGATCGCGGAACTGCCGATCGTCCCACATCGAGCTGTAGTCGTAGAGCAGCACGATCTCGTGGGCACCGACTCGAACGCTCACCTGACGCTTCGCGTGGTGGTTCTTCCGACAATGCTGTTCGATGATGTCGATGACGGCGCGCGTCGCGTCGATCGGAGCTTGCCGGAGGAACTCGGGCAAACCGGAGCCGAGTTCATGGAGACACAACTCGTAGTCTTGTCGGTGGTTGGAGATCAACGGCAGGATGCGACTCGTCCCCATGGGACGCGGCCGAGTCGACGTCTCGTTCCTCGCGAACGCCGTTCGGCAGACGTCGGCAGCGAGCTCCTGAGCGTTCTGCCCCAGCGAGGACATGCTGTCAACGAACCCTCTCACGACTTCGACAGTGCATGCGTTCAGTAGTGCTGGCTCCAGACATCGCCGGAGCGTCCTGGTTGCTCGCTCAATGTCGAGAGGGAGGAAGGTGCAGGCGAACCGGATCGCGTCGCCAAGTCGGCCGGCCTCTTCGGCCCCTCGGTCGACGTGGTAATCCAACAGCCGGAGCGACGCCGTGCAGGCCAGCCGCCGCTGGACGTCGGTCACTTCGTTGGTCCGGTCCGCGACGAGCATGAAGAGCTGGTACATCCTGAAGGCCATCTCGGGATCGATGTCCTCGCTGATAGCCTCCAGAAGCTCGACCCACGGCCCTGCTCTCGGACCGACGACGCAACCGGTCGAACGACCAAGCTGAAGCTCGCCAATCAAGTGGCAGAGAGCCACGCGACCGTGCGCCGCTCGGTCTTGGTCCCGGTCCTTGAGAAGACGAATCAGATCCTCGATGTCGGCGCGTGTCTTCGCCTGAGCCGCCGCCATGGCGGGACCGGCGGTCTTTGCGATCTCGGGCACCTGCGTGTCGGCGATGATGGCCTCAACCGCCCGCCAGAACCTCCTCCGATCCGGCTCCTGGTCCCAGAGGTGCTGCAGATGGAGGGTCAGGCTTGGCCGGATCATCAGCATCGAGTCCACGTCGCGGAGCCGTGCGGCCGTTGTGGCCGGGGCTGTACTCCGCAGGAGCAGGCGCTCGGCGGCGTGGTCGAACAGCACGTGATGAGCGAACCTCACGAAGGACCGGTCCAATGCAGTGACATTGGTCGTGCCGGGAACCAGAATGCCATTGCTGAGGAGCTCACTGAGCCGCGCACTGGCCCCGACGGCAAGGAAGTCGTGAACAGCCGCCACGAGCAACCGCGCGTTCACCATGGTCTCGCACGCCTTGCGTAGCACTCCCTCCCGGTCAAAGCCGAGTTGGTCGTGGCCGATAACACGGCACATCCAGTACCGGTCAACCAGGTCGATCTGCGTGCGCAGCTTCGGCATCTCGGAAACCGGCACGCCGTCCTCGAGGACGGCTGCGAGGAGCCGAACATTGAACGGAATCGCAAGCAACTCGCGAAGGGGGGCGCCGACGGAGGCGAAGGCCTCCGCCAGCGCGGTACTGCCGGTGAGCAGCGCGGACTGCTCCTCCAGCGAGAGAATGGGGACCAACACGTGAC
>JACQZM010000279.1 GCA_016213885.1 Candidatus Rifleibacteriota bacterium
GGCCAACCGTTCAGTCACCACGGCCGACGACCAGGGCTGGGAGAGCCAGAAGCTGTTCGTCAGCCCGGAGCTCCACGTTTCGGGCCGGTGGGTCTCCACGGACAGCACGTTCGGGATCCACACCCGCACCAGCTACGCCTCTTCCACGGTCGGGACCAAGGAAGAGCGGGCGCTGGAGAGCCTGGTGGCGCTGAACTACCACGTGCTCTCGACCCACACGTACACCAGCGACCTCTCCGTGGGCTACCGGTACCTCTCGGTGCACCTGGCGTCCGGCGACGACCAGACCGGCACCGAGTCGACGTTCGACAACGTCTACTCCGGCCCGGAGTTCTCGTTCGCGATCCGGTTCTGAGCGTTGTCCGACCCGGCGGGGACGATCCGGTAGCCCATCGCCACGATCGTACATCATCGCGGGCTCTTCTTTCCGCAACGCAACGATCCCACGAGCATGGCGCCGCCGACGCCGCAGGGCCGCCAGGGCATTGACGGCCCTCCGGGTCGTGGGATATACCGGCTGCGGCGGGCGGTCCTCCAGGATCCCCCACCTGTTTCGCGGAGTCGGGCCCGTGATCAGGCGTCGGCGTGGAACCGGAATCACGGTGGCCGTGGAGGGGATCCGGTGTCGGTGGCGCCCGGGGGCGAGCTGCTCCTCCGAGACGCCGGTTCCGGTGCAGCGGCGATGGAGGTGTCACCGGTGCCGCTGGTGATCAACGAATCGCTCGTCATCCCCGACGAGCTCATCGTCGTCCAGGCCTCCCGGTCGGGCGGACCGGGCGGCCAGAACGTCAACAAGGTCTCCTCCCGGGTCGAGCTGTTCTTCGATCTGGCGTCGTGGCCCGACCTTCCGCAAGACGCCCGGGAGCGGCTCCGATCCCGGGCCGGACGCAAGGTCTCCCGCGACGGGGTGCTCCGTCTGGTGTGCCAGCGGTCGCGCGATCAGCAGGCCAACCGGGAAGCGTGTCTTGCCGAGCTGAAAGAGCTCGTCCTGGCGAGTCTCGTCGCGCCCCGGGTGCGCCGGGCCACCCGCCCCTCCAGGGCCGCGAGGGCCCGGCGGGTCGATGCCAAGCGGCGACACAGTCAGACGAAGCGCCTCAGGAAGGGCCCCGGGGATGCCGATGCCTGAGCACGGGATCGTCGCCGCGGCCGGCGGCCCGGCGGTGATGTGAGGGCGGTACCCCCATGGAGAACAAGCGGGGAGATCGTGATTGGATCAGGCTCCAGGTGGCCAGACGGGCCGCGGAGCTGATGTACTTCGACGGGGTCAAGGAGTACCTGAGGGCCAAGCGGAAGGCCGCCAAGCAGCTCGAGGTCACGGTCTACCCCAACAACTGCGAGATCCGCGGCCAGATCGACCTTCTGGCCGAGGCGATGGAGGGTCCGTCTCGCAAGGAGCGCCTCCTCGAGCTGAGACGCCAGGCCCTGTCCGTGATGGAGGTGCTCCAGGAGTTCTCCCCCCGCCTGGTCGGCAGCGTCCTGACCGGCCACGTCAAGGCGACCAGCGACATCGACATCCACGTCTTCGCCGACGACCACGAGCGCGTCGGCGACAGGCTCATGCAGGCTGATCACGACGTGGAGTACGAGATCGTGAAGACGAAGAAGGGGGGCGAGTTCATGGACTTCCCCCACTACTACCTCGACCTGCCGATCGCCCAGGTGGACATCTCGGTCTACAGGCCCGAGGATCTCAAGCGTCCCCAGAAGAGCTCCGTGACGCACCGCACCATGGAGCGGGCCACGATCGGCGCGCTGCGACGCCTGGTGACGGCCATGGACGGCGATGGTGAGGACGCCGGGGGCTGAGCCGGCCGCAGGGGCCCGCGGCAGGCCGGGGAGCTCGGCCCGCGATCGGGCCGGGGCGGGACCCCGACTCTCCGGGGGGGGCGGGATCCGGCGAGGCGCCGGATCGGCGGTCACCTCTTGCCGCGGAACCTGGAGAGCGGCTGATCGAGCAGCGAGTAGGCCGTGGCGCCGGGCGCCTCGAAGTGCCACCACTCCGTGGACATCTGGCTGAACCCGTGGGCGGCCATGGCGTTCCGCAGCAGACGGCGGTTGCGCTGCGCCTGGACCGGTACGTCCGTGCTGCCGGGGTACGCCCGGGTGGTGAACTCGTCGTGGTCGGTGCCCATGGGCAGCTCGTTGCCGGCGGCGTCCACCAGGGTCAGGTCCACGGCGGCCCCCCGGCTGTGCCGGGAGCCCTTGGCCGGGTTGGCCACGAACCGATCGTCCGGCAGGATCTTCCACAGCTTGACCTGGACCGACTGGGGGCGGTAGGCGTCCCACACCTTGAGGCCGAGCCCCCGGGCAGAGAGCGCCTTCTGGACGCGCACGAGCCGCTGGGCCACGGTCCGACGCAGGAGGCAGAGCGAGTCGTCGTAGAGCACCTGTTTGAGGAAGTTCCGATCGGAGGCGTACCTCATGTCGATCCGGATCGTCGGATCCAGACTGGCCACATCGACCAGATCGTCGCCGTGGCCGGCGTCGACCCGAACGGTCAGCGAAGCGAGGAGCAGCAAGAGAGCGATCGCCTTGTGGAGCATGCATCCAGGTTTACCAGTGCCGCCAGGTCATTGCAAGGGCGGAGAGACCGGAGGATCCCCCACCTGCTTCGCGGAGTTGGGCCTGTGATCAGGCCGCGGCCTGGCTACAGAGTCACCGAGGAAGTGGAGGGGGGGCATTCGAGGTCGCGCTCGGAGGCCCTTCAGTGGGTGTCCCGGCCGGTGAGGAGCCGGACCTTGACCGCCACCGGAGACCGTTCGTCCGGATACGCGTCGATGCTCCCGACGCGGAACGTCAACGGCTCCGTGGCCACCTCAGGGCTCGATCCGTCGACCGTCGCCACCGGCGAAGGCGATTGCACCACCGTGTCCTGGATCTCCACCACGTCGACTCTCTGCATCTTGCGGGCGTCCTTGGACGTGGTGATGACCCCGAACGTGCCGTCGCGATCGAACCCCCGGCCCAGGAACGCTCGCCCGCTGGAAACGTGACAGCACCGGAGATACGAGACGACGTGGCTGGCCTGTTCGAGCTCCACCAGGTCGGGAGGAACCGGGTCGTCCACCAGGCCGGTCACGGCCCAGACTCGCACCGGCTCGGCTATGCCCTTGAGCTGCACCGGCTGGAGCTCCCGGGTGCGGGCCAGGGCGCTCCCCTCGGCCAGCGTGGCCTCCGAGATCAGCACCTGCCACGCCGTGGTCTTCCCCTCGATCCGGCTGGCCTTGTTCACGGCGCCGCCCATGGCCGTGAACTGCATGGTGCTGGGCGACCCCATGTTGCCCACCACGGCGTCTCCGGTGTTGAGGCCCACTCCCATGTAGAGAGGCGGCTTGCCCAGGGCGCGACGGCGCAGGTTCAAGAGGAACAGCTCCCTCTGCATCCGCACAGCGGCTCTCAGCGCCCTGGCGACGCTGTCGGCTCCCGCCAGCGGGCCGCCCCAGAGCGCCATGATGGCGTCGCCGACGAACTTGTCCAGGATCCCCCCCTCGTCGAAGATGGTGGCCACCATCCGGGAGAAGTACTCGTTCAGAGTGGCCACGATCTCCGTCGCGCCGAGCTCCTCGGTCATGCGCGTGAAGCTCCGGATGTCCGAGAAGAGCACCGTGACCTTCTGGACCTCGCCTCCGAGCTCCAGGTCGATCTTCCGCTCGATCACCTGCTGGGCGATCTGGGGGGCCAGGTAGCGCTGGAGGTTGGTCCGGATCTGGGCGTCCTCCTCGACCTTCCTCAGCAAGATCACGTTCTCGATGGCGATCGCGGCCTGGCCGCCGATCGCGATCAGGAGCTCCAGGTCGTCCCGGGTGAACATCTTGGCCTTCTCGGTCGATTCCACCTGGAGGATGCCGAAGATCCGATCGTGGGCGATCAGGGGAACGCAGGCCGCGGACCGGATGTTCTGCATCACGATCGACTTGCCGCCGGCGAACCGGTGGTCCTGCGTCGCGTCGGCCGTCAGGACCGCCGTGCGGTGGTCGAGGACGTGCCTGAGGATCGTCTGGCTCACCGCGATCTCCGCCTGGCTCTTCTCGTCTCGGGCCTTCTGGGCCGCGCTGGTGAGGGTCACCCCGTCGTCCTCCACCAGCATGATGACGCCGCGCTCCGCCTCCAGCACGTCCAGGATGCGCTGGAGCACCTCGTTCAGCACGGCTTCCAGGTCGAAGTTGCCGGTGAGCTGCTCGCTGATGGCGCACACGATCTTGAGGTTCTCGTTGGCCTTGGCCAGTCGCGCATGGTCGAGATCCGGGTCGGCGGTGAACGAGAACAGCTCGTGGCAGGTCTTCATCTCGTCGACGATGACCCGGTCGTCCATCTCCCGGTAGCCCAGGGCACCTCCGGTGGAGGGCGTCCTGCCCCGGTCGTCCGGTGGCGGCGGGGGGGGCGGCGGGGGTGGAGGGCAGACGAATCGCAGCACCGTTCGCCCGATCTTCAGACGGTCTCCGTCCAGCAGCGCCGAGTTCTGGATCCGGACGCCGTTGACGAAGATGCCGTTCCGGCTCTTCAGGTCCTCGACCTGGTAGCCCGTACCGGCCTTGAAGATGCGGGCGTGGCTGCGCGACACCTGGTCGTCGGTGAGGTGGATCGGACAGGTGGCATCTCGCCCGATGACCACCTCGTCGTGCAGCTCGAACTCCCGGGGCTCCGGACCCTCGAAGAGGAGGCGCGCTGGTCGTTCCTGCATGGGCATGGGCTGACTCCCCGCCGGCACGCTATCACGCGGGTCGGCCGCAACGCAACGGCCAGCACCGGTCCGTGGGCCCGTGAGACGGCGTTCAGCGGCCGGTCAGGTGCCTGTCCAGGAACCGCGACCAGTTGGTGAAGTACCCCTCCGGGTCGTTCTGGTACCAGTCGTTGTGGTCGGCGCCCTTGAGCTCATAGAACTCCTTGGGCTCGTTGGCCGCCTGGAAGATCCTCTGGCCGTGGTCCAGCGGGATGATCGAGTCCCGGGTCCCGTGGATCACCAGGACCGGGCACCGGACCAGGCGGATCTTCTCCAGAGAGCGCAGACGGTCGGGGATGAACGGCAGGAACAGGGCGTAGATCGGGATGTCCCGGGCGAGCGCCCGGGTGGAGCAGAGGGCGCTCTCGATGACCAGCGCTCCGCACTCCCGGCGGGACGCCAGGTCCGTGGCCGCTCCGGACCCCAGGGAGCGGCCGAACAGCACCAGCTTCTTCGCGCTCATCCCCGGCCGGGAGAGCAGGTGATCGTAGGCGGCGTCGGCGTCCCGGTAGATGCCCTGCTCCGACGGGGTACCCTCGCTTTTGCCGTACCCCCTGTAGTCGATCAGCAGCACGTTCAGGCCGATCTGGGTGAGCTTGATGCCGTTGTCCAGGCGATCGGCGATGTTGCCGGCGTTGCCATGGAGGAACAGCACCGTGGCCCTGGGCTCCCGAGCCGGCAGGTACCAGCCGTGGATCTTCACGCCGTCCGACGTGGTCAGATGCACGTCCTCGAAGGTGGCGTCCCTCTTGTCCGGCGTGGTCCACAGGTCCCTGGAGGGTATGAATATGATCTTGTTCTCCAGGGCGAGCAGCAGGACCAGGCAGATCACGTACGCCACGGCCACGCTGAACAGGATGCCCACGACGACCCTCCTGGGGCCGGGGCGACCGGCGAGCTGCCCCGAATCGGAGGCCGAGACAACCATGGATCCCTCCCGGGCACCTTCGCCGGCGCACCTGGGTCGGTCAGTGCTCGACGAACCGCACCTGGGCCTGGATGTTGGCGAACGGGGTGAGCGTGCCGTCCGGATAGTTGGCGTTGTCCAGGACCAGGTAGTACGAGGCGGCCAGCCCCTTCTTCACCCGGATGAGATGGCGGCTCGACTCGGGCGAGGTCTTGACCACCGGCACCGTGGCGCGGTCGCCACCGAACCACCTGTCGTAGGCTTCGGGCCCGCCTTCCCTGGTGATCAGCACCTGGAACGTCTCGTCGGCCTTGACCTCGATGGTGAGCGGTTTGCCGGTCGGGATCGGCAACCAGGCGCCGCCGCCCCTGGGCACCGTGACCGAGGTCCATTCGTCCGTGTTCGCCACGACCACCGGGGCGACCTTCTGCTCCGGCTTGCTCGCCGGCGGGGCGGCGATGCAGCCCACGGTGGCGCCGGCCGTTCCGGTCTTGCAGGTGGCCGGCGCAGAGACCGGGCCACCGCCCGCGGCGACAGTCTTGCCGGCCGTCGGAGCGACCGGCGCGGCGGGAGCGGCCAGGGCGACCGGAGCGGCTGGACCGGCCGGAGCAGCCGGAACGACCGGAGCGGTGGGAGCAACCGGACCGGAGACTGCGGCGACCGCCGGCAGCTTGCTCGGGGCGGTCGAGAGTGCGGTCGTCGAGACCGACGTCACGGCGGCCGGAGCCCTGTCGACCGGCTTGATCGGCGCCGCGGGCTGCGCCAGCGCTGCGACGGCTGCGACGGCTGCGACGGGTGCGACGACCGGTCCGGCCCCGGTGGTGGCCTTCACCGGCGCGGCTGCCGGCCGGGGCATCGAGACGGCGACGGCGGCCTTCGGCCTCGCGGGCACCGAATCCGGCCAGGCTTTCCTGGGGGCCATCTCGGCGAACAATCCTGAGGTCTGGCCCAGCATGACAGCGACGATCGTCACGGTCCCGAGGTGACGTTTCATGGCTTCTCTCCCGGTGGTCGAGCCCGTTCCTGGTCACCTCTTGTAGTAATACTGGAAGCGCTCGTTCGCCAACTGGTCGGCCGCCGGGGTGGCGTGTAGAATGGGAGGACCATGAGCGCCCCGAGCGACGTCAGGATCGTGATCCCGGCCCTGGACGAAGAGCGGTCGCTCCCGTCCGTGCTGGGCGCGATACCCCGGGAAGCGGTCCGGGAGATCGTGGTGGTGGACAACGGGTCCCGCGACAGGACGGCCCAGGTGGCCCGGGAGAACGGCGCCACCGTGCTGACCGAGTCCAGACGGGGATACGGATCGGCGTGTCTGGCCGGGATAGAGCACCTCAAGGGCACGTCATGTCAGGTGCTGGTCATCCTGGACGCCGACTTCTCCGATCGCCCGGAGCAGCTCCCGGACCTGGTGACGCCGATCCTCGAGGGGCGTGCCGACTTCGTCATCGGCTCCAGAACTCTGGGCAAGGCCGAGCCGGGGGCCCTGGCCCCCCATGTGCGGTTCGGCAACTGGCTTGCAGCGGTGCTCATCTGGGCCACGTCGGGCCGCTGGTTCACCGACATGGGGCCGTTCCGGGCCATCGACTTCAAGAAGCTCCTCGTCCTGGGCATGCGCGACCCGACCTACGGCTGGAACGTGGAGATGCAGATGAAGGCGCTTCGCCACGGCCTGAGGATCCTGGAGGTCCCCGCCGACTACCGGTGTCGCACCGGCGTGAGCAAGATCTCGGGCACCCTCAGGGGAACGGTCGGGGCGGGCTACAAGATCATCTCCACGATCCTCTACTACGGCCTGATCGATCGGCGATGAACCCACCCCTGACGGATCGAGAGACCGTGGACCTGCTGCACCCCGCGGCCGTCGGGATGGCGGCGCTCAGGGTCTGGTGCGGCGCCTGGCTGCTCATCACCGCTCACCTGTCGCTGCCGCTCGACGGGCTGACCCGCTGGAAGCTCCCCCAGACGATCCGGGAGCACGCCCAGGCGGCGGCGGCCCGGGACCTTCCCGAGCTCTACCGGTCTTTTCTCGACCTGGCCCAGGCGAACGCCACCGTCTTCGCCTGGGTGACCCTGGTGGTCCTGGTCCTCGTCGGCGGTCTTCTCGTCCTTGGACTGTTCACCCGTCTCTCCGCCGCGCTGCTCTTCTTCCTCTATTTCAATGGCTGGCTCGCCACGGGCGGCCGGGGAGCGGCCCACGTGGGGCTCTCCGTGACGTTCATGATGAGCGCCCTCTGTCTCATGCTCGGCGACGCCGGGCGCTTCTACGGCCTGGATCGACTGCGGCTGCGCCGGCCCGCCCCTCCCCCGGCGCCCGACGGCCCCGCTGCCGCTACCGGCTCTTAACCGTTATCGCCGTCCGGTCGAAGGAGATCTGGGAGGCTCTCCTTGGCCCTGGCCTCGTTCTTCGACCCGACCGGACGATCACGACCGACCCCGTGGCGGCGGCGCGCCGCCTGGTTCGCCCTGGCCGTGACGCTCGGGCTCGCGACCTCTGCGGCGGCCCAGCCCGGCTTCGTGGGCGTGGACGTGCGGGACGTGGCCACCCGGCACTACTACAACCCGTTCGACGGGCTTCTGCTCGATCGGACCCGGTATCCCGAAGAGCTGATCGACGCCGCGGAGACGCTCTGCACCCTCCTCGAGACCAGGGGATCGTCGATGCTCGGCCAGGGGCGCCTCTCGTCCGTGAGGGCGATGGGGTTCGCCGCGGGACGCCTGGAGTTCGTGGCGGTTCTGCTCGTCGGCAAGAAGCCGGTCTTCAGGGCCGGCAGCTTCTTCCCCGACGGGGGCACCGTCGAGCAGCTGAGGCCGGTGGCGCTGAGCTCCCCGGAGCTGTTCATCAGCCTGAAAGACCTGACCCTGTCGCTCAGAGGCGCCGACGGTGCCGTCGTGCTGGTCGATCCGATCGGCGCCGGCGGGTACCGGAAGAACGACTCCAGGTTGCTGATGACCCCGCTGATGAAGCCGGAGGCCACCCGGACGCCGGGCCGGGCGTACATGGAGGCGAGCCGGTATCGCGGCGGCGCCCGGGGGACCGGGTACATGATCCCGTCGAGGAGCCACCCCGACTACTATGACCGCCTTCCGTTCGTGCGGCTCCGTCGCTTCGATCAGCCGGTGGACGAGTACGCGATCCACGGGCCGATCAGCCGGGGCGGCACCTTCCCGATCACCCCGGCGTTGCGAGGAGAGAAGCTGGCCGGCCTGCGCCAGCTCCAGTTTCGCCAGAGAACCGATCCGGCAGGCCTTCTGGACGAGCTCGCCGACTCGGGCCTCATCGACGACGAATCCAGGCTGGTCCGGGGGCGCATCTCCAACGGCTGCATCCGGCTCAGGGCCAGGGAGATCCGGGAGCTCTACGCCGTCCTCGACTCCATCGACCTCGGGGTGCCCGTGTCGGTGTCGTACGAGGCCGATCCCCGGGGCGCCTTCCACCCCTTCCTCTGGGAGACCCGGCGCTTCGCCGTGGCCACCGACGAGCGCGACGAAGACGGTCTGACCGTCATGTTCACCGGAACGATGCCCAACGCGGTCGGAAAGGGGGAGGGGAACCTCCCGTTTCCGGACGCCCAGGAGCTGACCGAGGAGGAGAACCGGGCGCAGCGGGCCCTGAAGGCGCTCTCCGGACGCTCCGGCCCGTCGGACTACAGGCGGCTGGGCTCGCTCGTCGGCTCCCGGCCCGCCGCGGCTCGTCGCGCCCCCGACGCCCACGACCTCGTCGCCGAGCGGTTCGAGCGACAGGACTTCGAGACCGCGGCCCCGCCGGACCGGAAGCCATCGACCCGGTTCTGATCGCCTTGCGGTCGCTGCCCTTGCCCGGGCCGGGATGGTAGTATGCCCATGCCATGCACAGGCTGGTCGCCCTCACGGTTCTGTGGCTACCGCTCGTCGCCCGGGTGGCGGCAGCGCCGGAGGCCCCGACCTGCACGGTGGAGGAGCGATCCGGCGAGCTGTTCGCCGCGGTGGAGCGGCACGAACCGCGCCGGGTGGCCGCGGGAGAGCGGCTGACCGGTGTCCAGACGCTCCGGAGCGGAGTCTCCTCCCGGGCCCGGCTGGTCTCGCCCCAGGGCTGGGCACTCCATCTGGGGTCCATGACGCGGACGCAGCTGGCTCCGGGGAAGGCGCCGATCCTCATGACGCAGGGGCAGCTCCGCGTCGACAACCGTCCGGGAGACGCCGACGGCCTCGCCGTCATCGTCGCGACCAGGCTGGCGGAGGTCCACGTCCCGTCGGACGGGCGGGCGCTGGTCTGGTGCTCTCGCCAGTCGGGCAAGATACCCCAGACGCTCAGGGTGGTGGCGCTACACCGGCCGGCCACGGTGCGTCAACCCGACGGCTCCCGCGAGCGGACCGTGGCGGCCGGGCAGGAGCTCTCGGGCGCCGGGTGGATCCCGGTGTCGCGCTGGAAGCTGCGGACCGTGCCAGCGGCAGAGCTGGCCCGGATCGAGCGGCACGCCATGACGCCGCCCGAAGCCGAGCAAGCGGCCGCGCCGCTGCCGGCGATCCCGGAGGAGTCTCTCCGGCTGCAAGGCTCCACGCTCCTCACGGACCGGAAGATCTACCTGACCCGGGCCGACATCCCGCCGACCGGGGAGATCGTGGTCACCGGAGAGGTGCTCCGCGAACGCCTGCCCAAGGAGCTGGGCACCTTCAAGGTCCTGGTGAGCCGCGACGGGGGCGTCCAGTGGGACCGGCTCTCCAGCGTCGACCCCGAGGGCGCCTTCGACTATCATTTCACACCCCAGGAAGGGGTGGAGTACCAGCTCCTCTTCGCCGTGGCGGAGCTCCTCACCGGCAAGACCTACCAGACGACCCGCGTCTACCGGATCGTCTTTTTCGAGCGGTTCACCCCGGTGTTCAGCGACCTCAAGCTCTGCGGCGTGCCGTTCGCCGCCAAGGCCGGTCAACTGTCGCTCTACGCCGACGAGCTCAGGGAGTTCTCCGTGACCCTGGAAGGGGCCGTGGCGTCCAACGGTCCGCTGTCCCGCGTCGCGATCGAGGCGTCGCCCGACGCGGGCGTGCGCTGGCGCCGGGCCAAGGTCACCGTCTCGGCCGACCCGTCGCAGGGGTTGTTTCGCGCGACCTTCCCTCCGGTTCCGGGGGCTCTCTACAAGCTGCGGCTGAGGTCCACGTACGCGGATGCGTCCGAGGCGATCAAGCCCCACCAGACGCTGGCCGACTGGGAGGCCCCGGTGGACGTCTCGTACAAGGAGTCGCGATCCACCGAGCGAGCCACCGCCGTGGTGAAGCAGCTCGAGAGATGTCTCGCCGGCGGGGACCTGAGGGGGGCTTCGAGCCTGTTCTCGACGCACTTCAACCTCCAGGGCCGTCAGCTCGGGAGGGCGTTGAAGGCCAGGTTGACCCCGGGCGCCGTGGCCCGCGAGGCCGGCACGCTGCAGATCGCGGTCCGGTGGGAACGGCCCGACGACGAGCAGGGCGCCCGGAGCGGTGACGCCGTCTTCCTGCTGGTCAAAGAGGCCGACTGGGTGCTCCTGGACATCCTGAAGGACGACCCGTTCGCCGCGCCCTCGATCGTGACGCTGAGGTCTCCCGGCGATGAGGGTGCCGCAAGCGGGGTCGAGACGATCACCATGGGCCTCGACAGCGTCTTCGACTTCGACGAGCAGCGGAGCCAGCCCTACTCGGCCCAGCGCATCCCCGACGACCTGGGCTTCTTCAAGGAGAGGATCGGCGACGACGACGTGCCGGTGCTGGGCACCCATGACCGGCGGCTCGCCGTGGTGGGGAAGATGGAGCTGGCGTCGGTGAAGGGGTTCTCGCGCAAGGCCAGGATCGAGTACCGGGCCTGGGTGGTTCCCGAGGAGGGGACCACGTACTATCTCAAGACCCGGAGCGGACGGGATCTTCTGTTCGAGGTGCTCGAGGCGAGCGGCATCGACGGCGTGGCCAGGTCGCCCCGGGTCAAGCTGGGGTGGGTTCTGCTGGCCCCGGACCGGGAGTGAGCCTCGTGGCGCAAGCCACGAGGTGGCGGCCGGGGGGCCGCCACCTCGCTCGGCGACGGGGACCGGATCTTGGCTGGACTACCGCCCGGCCCGCTCCCGCATCTGCTTGAGGATCTCCATCGCGCTGGCGGACAGCCCGGCCTTGCCGGGGCTGTCGGTCGCCGGAGCCGCCACCGGCGCGGCGCCCACGATCGAGGTCGCTGCCGCGGCCGGAGCCGCTGCGGGGGGATGGGCCGCCGTCTTGAACGTCCCGGCCAGGTCCGCCTCGCTCGGCTCGCCCGGGGCCGCGGCGACCTCCTCGGCGTTGCCCGGCCCGGCCTCGTGGTGAGTCGCCTTCTTGGCCAGGGACGGCTTCTTGCCCGGAGCCAGGGCCTGCTTCAAGCCGTTGAACGCCTCTTCCAGGGAGCCGGCCTTGCGCGCCACGGAGATCTCCCCGGGCTCGCACGAGGCCACCTGGGTGACGCCCTGCCAGGCTTCCTCATCGCTGGGGAACCTGACCGGGGAGCTCTTCGGCGCCGGTACGGCCTGCGCCACCTGCGCCACCTGTGCCGGCTGCTCCGGCCTGGCGACGGCGACCGCTGCCGGTCTGGCCCGGGGGGCCACCGTGGCTGCGCCGACGTGAGACGCGTCGCCGAGGCTCGGCCGGTGGACCGCCGTCCTGTGGATCTTCTGCTCGGCCCGGACCGGTGGCGAGTTGTGGATCTCGGTCATCGGCACCGGGCTCTTGTGGGGGTGCATCATGGGCGGGTTCGGCGGCGGGCACGGGGCCCCGGCCCCGCACTCCCGGCGATCCAGCCGCTCGAGCACCTCGTTGAGCCTCGCCCGGATCTCCTTCTGGGCCTGCTTGAGGCCGTCGATCTCGTCGGCGACGTACAGGTTGATCCTCTCGATGTACGGCACGATGTCCTCGGTGTTTCGTCCCTCCGACATCAGGCGGTTCTCGGTCTCCGCCATCACCTTGGCCAACCCGACCGCGAGGTCGTAGCGGGAGGCGGCCTTCTCACCGTGGAACAGTCCGTCCTTCTTCGCGGCGATGATGCCGCTCTGGGCCGCCTTCGACACGGCGTCGTGGGCCCAGTGGGACCTGGGAACATCCGGGTAGCCTGCCCAGGCCAGCCCCGGAGCCACCAGGATGCCGACCAGGGCGAATGCGAGCTTGTGCTGTGACACGGTCCCTTCCTCCTTTTTTGGGAGACGCACCAATGACATCTCTCCGAAGTGTCATCGGATGAAGATCGACGGTTCCGAAGGGGCGGAGGCCACCAGGATCCCCCACCTGTTTCGCGGCGCTTGGGTCGTGACGAAGCGGCGGCCTGGATCCAAGGTCACGATGGAAGTGGAGGGGGGGGCATTTGAGGTCGCGCTCGGGGGGAAGGGAAGAGGAGGGGATCCGGATTGAGGTCGCGCTCGGGGGCGCGACTCGGACCCGGCGAGGCGCCGGGTCTTGCGACTCGGACCCGGCGAGGCGCCGGGTCTTCAGGGCACCGGGACCGGCAGATGTGGTATCAACGTACATGGCAGCGATCCGACGCGTCGAGGATGACGCCCGGATCGGTCCGGGGCGGTGGCCCCCGAAGGAGCCGGAATGCCCTCCATGAACCCGGCCGTGGCGAGGGTGCGAGAGGCGTTGAAGGGCAAGGACCCCGACGTCATCAAACGCTCCCTGGCGGCGCTGGAGAGCGAGGCCACGGCCGCCGAGGCCGGCGACGTCCTGACCGAGGCGCTGGGCAGCGCATTCTGGCCGGTGAGGCGGCTGGCGGCGAACCTCCTGATCGAGCTGGGCGACGTGGTGGTTCCCCGGCTGTCGCTCCTGATCGACGCCGGCACCAGGGACCAGGTGTACTGGGCCTGCTACGCCCTCTCCCGGCTCGGCCCGCCGGCCGGCCCGGTGCTCCGCAAGGCCGTGACGAGCACGGTGAAAGAGCACCGGCTCTACGCCCTCCACACCCTGGCTCGCCGGAAAGAGCCCGACTCCATCGAATCGTTGATCGTCGCCCTGGACGATCCGGTCTGGTCGCTGAGAAAGCGGGCGTCCGACGCCCTGTCCACCCGGCCGGAGCGGGACCGCATCGTGGACGCGCTGCGTCAGGAGCTCGGTCGTGGCAACCGCAACAGGATCTACTGGGCGGTCCGGATCCTGGCGAAGCTCCTGGGCGCCAAGGCGGTGCCGATCTTGAAGAAGCTCGTCGCCTTCAAGGACGACGACCTGAGGTACCTGGCCGTGACCGCCCTGGGGCGGATCCCCGCGGAGGAGGTGCCGCCGCTCCTGGTGGACTACCTGAAAGACCGCTCCACCGTGGTCCGCGAGAAGGCGCTGGAGCTCCTGGTGGGGCGCGGCTCCCAGGTCAGAGCGCCGCTGGTGGCCCTTCTCGACGCTCCCGACACCACCGCCGAGGCCCGGTACTGGGGTCTCAGGGCGCTGAAGACCGTTTCGTTCCCCGACTTCATAGCCCGGGCCCGCGGTCTGATGGCCACCGACGACCAGGAGCAGCGACACGCTTGCATCCGGGCCCTGTCCGAAGCGTCGAGCCAGGAGGCCGCGGAGCTGTTGATCGGCTGCTTCAAGAACCCGTCGTGGGTGATGCGCAAGCTGTGCGCCGAGCACGTGTCGGCCATGGGTGAGCGGGCGGTGGAGCCGCTCCACAAGGCCGCCACCGGCACCGACGAGGACCAGCAGTACTGGGCGATCGTGGCGCTGGCCCGGATCGGATCCCCCGCGATGTCCTCGCTGAGGGAGCTGGTGATGTCGGGCGATCCGTCGATCCGCAGCCTCGCCATGTCGGCGCTGGCAGAGGGAGACCGACCGGAGGAGGCGGTGACGCTCCTGAAGGAGTGCCTCAAGGACGAGCACTGGCCAGTGCGCCGGCAGGCCGCCGAGTGCATCAGGACCCTGGGGATCAAGGTGGCGCCGTTCATCCTGGAGGCGGCGACCTCGCCGGAGGGGAACGTCCGGTTCTGGTCGAAGAAGGTCCTCAAGGAGCTGATGGGCGATGACGCGGTGCGGTTCGCCGATCAGGCGATCCACCTGACGGAGGAGCTGAAGAGCCGGCTGTTCCTGGGGATCAAGGAGCTCCCGGTGGAAGAGCTGAAACGCGTCGTCGTGCTGGAGCCGGAGGAGGCGATCACCAGGCTCAAGCTCCAGCGCCCGGGCCTGACCGTGCCGGAGCGGCCCCGGCCCCCGGCCTCGGCGGGGACTCTACCGGTGGTGGGGCCCAACCCCTCTGACTACCTGGTCAGCTTGGTGCAGCTCCTCACCTCCACCGGAGGGCTGGAGGCCCACCTGAGGGCCGGGATCCCGCCGATGGTCCGGAGCGGCGGTTCGCTGGCGAGACTCGAGACCAGCCCCCTGACCCGGGCGGAGCTCGAGCGGATCGCGGCGTTCTTCTCCGGCCCCGGGGCGGGCGTGGCCGGGCGCCTGCCGCTCTCGATCGGCTACGATCTGGAGCGGGCGGGCCGGTTGAAGGTCCAGCTGTTCCAGGAGGCCCGGGGGCTGGCCGTATCGGTCCGCCCGCTGGGATTCTATGCGCCCCGGATGCGTGACGTCGGCGAGGACGAGCTCCTGGACCCGCTGGTCAGCGCCGGAAGCGGCCTCGTGGTGATCAGCGGCCTCTCCTGTTCGGGCCGCACCTGGACCGCCTCCGCTCTGCTCGACGCCATCAACCAGGAGCGGCCGGTCCACATCGCGACGGTGGAGGCCCCGGTGGAGCACCTCCACCAGCCCCGGCAGGCGCTGATCAGCCAGATCGGGATCCCCATGGACGCGGCGAATCACCTGGAAGGGCTCAAGATCGCCCTGTCGGCTGACGCCCGGGTCATCATGGTCAGCGACGCGTCCGGGAGCGAGACCGCCCTGATGGCGCTGGAGGCGGCCGCGACCAACACGCTGGTGATACTGATCATGCGGGCCCACAGCGCCGTGCAGGCTCTGCAGCGACTGATCGACGTGGTCGAGCCGGTCCAGCGGGATCGGGCGCTGCTCCTGTTGACCAACTGTCTCAAGGCGTGCGTCCACCAGGCGCTGTTGCCTCACGTGAGCGGCAAGGGCGTGTGCGTGGCCCGGGAGGTCGTCAGCGGCGTCCCCAACGTGCTCCACCCGCTGGGTCAGGGGCGGTTCGCCGAGATCGCCGGCCTGGTGAAGGCCAACCCGCCGCAGGGGGTCCGTCCCTTCGAGGAGGCGGTCCGGGAGCTGCAGCGTCGCGGCGTCATCAGCCAGATCGTCGCCCGGACGGCGATCAAGGAGCGGGGCGTGCACTGACCCACAGGCTCTACTTCGCCGCCACCACCTCGAGGTCCGCGCTGGCCGAGTAGATGCTGTCGTGGGAGCTGTACATGGGTTCCACCTGCGCCGGAGGCACGGCGAACCTGCCCTGACACACGGCCCGGGCCACGTAGTCGAACCGGTACCTGCCCTTCCACCCGTACTCCTTGAAGGCCAGGACCCGGTCGCTCCGGACCTCCACGCGGGACGGGACGAACGGGCACACCCACCGACCGTCCGGCGACCATCCGGTGACGTGAGCGCTCTTCGGCTCCACCGGCTCCTCCGCTTTGATGGCCGTGTTGATGGCCACCAGGCCCGCGGGCAGCGGGTCGTTCAGAGCCAGGTAGTCGAGCGCCCTGGGCAGATCGAACTGGAGCGACACCTCCACCAGGTCGCCCACCCGGATCTCCCCGTCCCCGGCGAGCCGGCGGTAGGTCCGCCGGATCGGCGCATCGGCCGTGTTCACGTCGGCCCCTCTCCACGGGTACGTGGCCTCGAGGCGCCAGAACAGGGGCACCGTCCCGGCCCGCGACAGCTCCACGGCCGGCGCCTGGAAGAACGGCGACGCCAGGGCGATGGCGTGGCTGCCGTGGGACGGGAGCTCCGCCGCCGTGGGCGACAACCCGCCGCCGCTGACGTTCACCGAGAGCGGGCTGCCCGACGGACGGAGGCGTCCGGCGTACCGACCCAGCGCCAGGAGCGCCCAGGCGTTGGCCTGGGTGGTGCTCCAGAAGCCCTGGGTGCCCATGTCCCGGGCCAACCTCACGGCGAGCCTCTCGATCCGCTCGTGTCGTGGCGCAAGCTCGAGCAGCGTCAAGAGCTCGATCGCCCGGGCCCGTTCGTTCACGTAGAACGTGTTCGAGTCGAACTCCTCCGCGGCGTCGAGGGTGCTGACGTTGGAGGCGAGGTACGCCTCCATGGCCGGCCTCGCCGTATCCCGGTCCCCGGCCGCGTGGGTCGCAAGCAGCGCCAGCAGACGGCTCTCCCGGCTCGAGGTCGACCTGCCGAGGATGCCTGCCGCGTCCTGAATGCTGCGCCTGTTCAGCCCCGTGACGTAGGTCGCGAGCGCCCGCACCGCCTCGGGCTGGTCCTCCAGGCTCCCGAGGTACTCGAGGCCCCGCTCGAACTCCGGGTCGGGAACGGCCACGCCAGCCCTGGCCGCCACGGTGAGCGCCAGCATGGCGTAGGCCGAACCCCAGGGATGGGGCTCCGAGTATCCGGGCCAGTAGCCGAACCCGCCGGAGGACGTCTGCATCGTCAGCAGCCGCTCCACACCGGCGGCGATCGTCCGGTCCAGCTGGTCCATCTTGATGGTGGGGAAGAGGCCTTGACGCACCAGGTCGCGCATGCCGGCCAGCGGCAGGACGACGGAGCTCGTCTGCTCCACGCACCCGAACGGGTAGTTCAGAAGCCAGCGCAACCCTCCCACCAGCTTCAACGCCGGCAGCGTGGAGATCTCCAGCTGAGCCCCGGCCAGCTTCAGCGCCTCCGGCGTGAGTCCGCTCGCCTCGGGCAGCAGCGCCAGCTGGATCCTGTCCCTGGGAGCGGTCAGCACCCCGTCCACCGCCTGGGTACGCGTCACGTGACGCGGCCGCACCGGGATCTCCAGAGCCACCGCGTCGGCATGGGCCCCGGCGTGGACCTGGGCCCTCACCCTGGCCCGGCCGGGTGAGAGCGCCTGGAACTCCACCGGCACCTCGACCCTGTCTCCGGCCTTGACCCGCACCGTGGGCTGGGGGATCGTCAACCTGAGCGCTCCGGTGCCCTCGATCGACACCGTCGCCTCCTGATCCTCGCCGGTGCTGTTGAACAGAGCCACGCTGAAGCGTCCCCTGTCCTCGTTGGAGAAGAACCGCGGCATCCCGAGCTCCAGGTAGAACGGCTTCTTCACCACGAACGACGAGGCTGCCGCGCCGTGGCGGTCGGTCCGGTCCAGGGCGAGCGCGTAGACCCGGTACGCCGTTATCGTGTCGGGCAGGGTGAACTCGACGCGGGCCTGGCCCTTCTCGTCGGTGACGATGTCCGGCTCGAAGAAGGCGGTCGGGTCGAACCGCTCCCGGGTCTTCACGGCCTTGCCGGCCGCGTCGCCGTCCCCGCCGGTGACCGGCCGCACGCGGACGCAGTGGTACGGGCTCTGATGGAGGAGCCAGCTCCTGAAGTCGCCGGTCCGGACGGCCAGGGGCAGGATGCGATCGAACAGCTTGTCCAGCGTGGGGTTCTCGTACTTGGTCAGCGCCAGCACCGCCTCGTCCACCACGGCCAGCGCCACGGAGGCGCGAACCGGCTTCCCGTCGGCGTCGACCACGGCCAGATCGACCCTGTGCCGCTGGCCCGGCTCCCTGGTCACCGTGGCTCCCACGCCGGCGAGATCCACCTGGAGGCCCGTGTGGGCTCGCCGCACCGGCACGATCAGGTAGCCGTGGGAGTAGCCGGGCGCGCCGGTGTCGGCCTCGCTGGCGTAGATCGGGAATGATGTCCGGGGGTGCACTCCCAGCACCGACACGGCCACGCCGGGGAGGTACGAATCCTGGATCGGGAGCTCGACCCGCTCCTCGCTGGACCGCAAGACCACCCGCCTGTAGGTCAGCACCCTCTCCCGCTCCACCGTGACCAGGTATGACGCGACGGCCCGGGAGGCGGCGAGTCGCAGGCGAGCCACCTCGCCGGGGAGGTACTCCAGCCGGTCGGCCCGTACCGAGACCGTGGGCGTGTCGGACGCTTCCCAGCGGTAGTCGGTCCAGTCTCCGCTGGAGTCCTTCCACTGTGAGTTGTACGTCGTGGTCGACGAGTAGACCGTGCCGTCAGGGGCGGTGAACGAGACTCGCACCTGGTACTTGCCGCCGTCGGAGAGCGGCCAGCGGATCGCGGCCGCCCCGTCCCTGATCGGGACCTTCGCCTCGGAGAGCCGCACCATCACCCTGTTCCACTCCCAGAAGAAATCCCCCTCCTCGTTGCGCTTCAGCACCGACGTGTCCCTGAGCCCCAGGAGCTCCGCCGTCACCTCGCCGCTGGAGACGGTCTTTCCGGAAGCCCGTTCCACCACCACGGCGGCCAGATCGACGGTCTCTCCCACCTCCAGGTCCGTGGGGTGCTCGGCCAGGCCGACCAGGAAGTCCGGTTCGGCCGCGTAGTTGCCGTTCCCGGTGGCCACCCGGCCGTCGAAGTCGACGATCCAGGCCACGATCGACAGGGAGCGCTGCCCCCTGGCGACCTCCCCGGACTTGGGGATCTCGAGGTCCAGCGCCCCGTCCTCTCCCAGCACGGTCTCGCCCGACTCGATCAGCTCCCCGGTGCTCTCGCCGGACAGATCGCTCCCGGCAGCGTACCCGCCTCGCCTCCGCGACCGGTGCTGGCCGGCGGCACCGGATCCCAGGTCGGTCCCGGCGGAGTAGCCCTTGACCGACGACAGCGGAAAGCTGGTCTTGTCGAGGAACAGCTGCCACCGGACCCGTCCGTGTTTCACCGGCCCGCCGGCGTAGTAGGTTCCCCTGACCGTGGCGACGATCGTCTTGTCCGGCTCGAACCGCTTGCTCCCCGGGACCGACGAGCTCCCTTCGGAGAAGGTGACATCGACCTTGTGACGCGGTGCCACGAACTCGGCGATCTGGAAGGTGGTCTCGCCCAGGTTGCGCTTGCCGCCCACTCCTCTCACCCTGATCGTCCACTGGCCCAGCGGGTCGTGGACCCTGATCGGGATCCGGCCCGAGGCGGTGCCGAAGTCGGACAGGTCCAGCGGAAGCTCCCGCGACTCCTTGTTCTTGGGATCCTTGATGATCAGCCGGCACCGGCGCCACGGACTGCCCGGGGCCGGCGGGGTGCCCACGCCTCCCTGGAACTCCCGGACCGTGACCTTGAACCCGACCTGCTCGCCGGGCCGGTAGATCCCCCGCTCCGTGAAGACGTGGGCGTAGGCGGCCGGCCCGTCCTTGGCCTGGTCGGCCGGCGGCCGGAGCTGCCGGGGGAGCTTGAGCAGGTTCCGGTCGAGGTCGGCCCAGGCGAGGTCGTCGGCGGTGGCGACGATCAGCCGCCGGGCCTTCGCGGGGGTGAACGGCACGGTGCTCGCGCCAGCGCTGCTGGACGACAGATCGAGACCCGGAAGGTCGGTCCCGGCCAGCACGTGGAGAACCCCGTCGGCGTTGGTCTCGCCGGCCGACACGAGCCTCTTGTCGACAGAGCCGAAGAACACCTTGGCGCCGGCCACGGGCTCGCCGGACTCGAGCTGGGTCACCCAGACGAGAACGTCGGCGCCCGAGGCCTTGTACGACAGGCCCAGGTTCGTGATCTGGACGAGCCTCGACTTCGAGGTCACCTCGGCCGCGGTGCCCAGGGCCCGGGCCCTGAGGACGAAGGTGCCCCCGTTCCGGGCGCCGTCGCCCCACCGGAGCGGCAGGGAGGTCTCCCGCACCCTCCCCTCGGGCACCGGTACCTGGAAAGGCTCCGACTCGACGGTGGCCTTCCTGGCGAACAGATCGCCGAACGAGGCGGTGGCCGCCCCGGCGATCGCGGCGGCCCGGCCGTTCCAGAGGCTGAGCCGCTCCGGCCCGATGCCCCTCTCCGGCAGCTCGATCGACGGCTTGGGCGCTTCGGCCCGCTCCCTGGGCTCGTCCTCGTCGACCGTCTCCTCCTCGTCGTCCTGGTCGGAGCGACGGTTCTCCTTCTCCCCTTCCTTCGGCTTCGGTTCCGGTTCCTGCAGGCTCTCCACGAGCACGTGGACCGGCACCCTGGTCAGCTCCAGCGCCACCTTCTGGAGGTTCTTGACCTCCAGGTGGACGAACTGCCGGCTGTTCCTCTCCACCACCGACCCGGTGCCCAGGAGCTTGATGCGCCCCTCTTCCACCATGACCTTGAACGGGTACTCCCCGGGGCTCACCTCCTCCTTCCCGTACTCCGCCTTGAGAGCCCTGGTGAGGATCAGCTTGTAGTCGACGCCCAGCTGGAACGTCCCGCGGACCACGAGGCTGGAGCCGCCGGCGAACGAGGCGCCCCTCCAGTCGACCGACGCCGGCGGGAGGATGACGAAGACGCGCTTGGCCTCGAACCTCTCCATCTGGCTGGTGAACTCGACCTTCAGCTCCGCCTCCACCTCGGCTTGCTGCGACGGCCGACCCGCCGCTGTCGCCCGGGCGGCGACGGACGGACTTATGACGCACGTCACGTCCTTGATCGATGTCTCGGCCACGCCGACCCCGGCGGAGGTCAGCGCCATCGCCAGCGCCAGAGCCGGGATCAGGGTCTTCGATAGAACGCGTGCCATCCTCGTACCTCCACCCCTGGCCGGGGGTCCATCTCGAACAGAAACATGAAGAGAATCTCGTTCACCTGCGCTCGCGCTGGTAGACGACCGGGTTCCCCTTGGGGATCTTGTTCGTTCGCCAGTACCCCACCAGTCTGTTGCAGCCCGGCTCGACGGTCAGAACATGGGAGAACGGCTCCGGCGCTTCCGACAGCCGGTTGGAGGTGACCGCGGCGGTGTACACGATCAGGTCGCCCTGTCGATACCCGCGACACCTCCAGCCCGACCAGGTCGTCCCGTGAGTGTCCTTGAACTCGCAGGTCCCCTCGACGGTGTCGCCGACCTGGGTGAGCGTCACGTGGTCCCGGCAGAGCCGCCTGTCGCCCTTCCGGCGGCCCACCTTCACCTCGATCGGGGCGCCCAGCCATCGGCCCACGATGCTGCAGCCCGGGGTCGAGGCCCGCGTCGGCGCCGGCGGTGGCGGCGCGTCCTCCCGGGCGCCCGTGGCCAGCGGCTCGTTCCTGATCTCCACCGAGGTCGATTCGAGCTTGGACTCCTCGTTGGCCAGCGCCGTGAACACGTTGTCGACGATCGCCCCGCCCTTCACGGTCACCGCGTCGCCCCGGCTCACGTTGAAGAGGTAGCTGGGGCCGGCGACCGCCCGGTTGTCGACGAACCTGCAGGTCAGGAACTCCACGTCGCCGCAGGCGTCCAGGGTGACGCACGGGGTGTTCCTCAGGAACCTGGACTGGACGAACCTGAGCACCGACGTGTTGGCGCAAGCCATGATGCGTCCGGTGGAGCCCTGGACGAGCGAGTCGTACACGGTCAGCTTCTTGCCGCCGGTGAACCTGAGGGAATCGCCGGCTCCGTCCAGAAGCGAGGTCTTGACCAGCGACACGTCGGAGCAGTCTCTGAAGGACAGCACTCCGGCGCCGGCCGGCCCCGTCTGGGGAGCCCCCCTGAACTGCACGTTCTCCAGCGTGACGTTCGACGCGTTGTCGAACGCCAGCACGCAAGCCCCCGGCGTCTGGGTCGCGAGCCGCGGGGGCGGGCTGCCGAACCCCACGATCCTGAGCTGCGACACGTCCCGGACGTGGAGCTCCGACCCGGTCCCGGTCTTCTCCCACGTCAGGCCCGGAGCGGTGGCGGTCCGGGCTTCGCCCAGCGAGTAGAGGCCGGGCTTCACCAGGATGGTCCTGGCCGGACCCAGCGCCGCCACGAACTCCTCCGGCGTCTGGACCTGGATCACCAGGGACGAGCACCTGAGCCGGTCGGCGCCCGCCGCCCTCACCTCGGCGAGCGCTCCGGGTGGGGGCTCCTCGTCGCTGGCTTCGAGGCGGCTGGGCTCCGGTGCCACCAGCGGCGCCGCGAGAAAGACGGCGGCCCCGAGGACCAGGGCCAGCGCCGGACAGACCCTCCGGAGCCAGCGCCGTCTCGTTCCCTCCGATCGCGGTGATCTCGAGGTCATCGCCCCCTCCTCTTTCTTCTCTCTCCCGAGCGCGACTTCAAATGAAACCCCTCCACTTCCTACAGGTGACTCTGCAGCCAGGCCGAGGCCTGATCACAGGCCCGACTCCGCGAAACAGGCGGGGGATCCTGGTTCGACGCCATCATACACAACCCGCCGCTCCTGCGGTAGACCCGGTCGCGGCCCGTTCCGGCCCGCTATCTGGACGGCTGGACCTCCGCCGAGGCCCAGGCGAACGCCACGTCGGTCCTGTTCTTTCTGGCCCACTCCAGGGTGGCGTCGCGGATCCGTTCCAGCGTCCCGTTCCCCTCGACGGTCGTGGTGCCGTTCTGGCCCTTCAGCAGCCTGTCCCGATCGGGCCCGGGAATCGGTCTACCGGTGGCGATCAGGAGCAGCCCGATCGATCTCGGGGTCGTCGCGGAGCCGGCCGCGACCGGCAGCGCCAGGCCGTACACCTTGCCCTGGGCGACCGCCGCGTCCGGCTCCTCTCGTGACACCGGCACCGCCGAGGGACCGCCCGCCCCCGATCGATCCACGATCAGGACGTGGGCGGCCCTGGTCACCAGGAACCGGATCGAGACCGGGGCGCCCTCCGGGTGTCCGTCGTGGCGCTCGAACCAGAGTCTGGCCCGGAGCCCGTCGACCCCCTTGCCTCCGCCGGTCATGGGGAACGACTCGCTGTGGTAATCCGGGACGAGCGCAAGCTGCACCGCCGCCGCCCGGGGAGCCGGAGCGTCGAGGCCGGGCGAGGCCGCCAGCCGAGGCGCCCCGACCTGGGCCACGGTGGTGACCATGCCGATCACGAGCCCCAGCGTCCCGGTCGCCACGGCGATCTTGAACACGAACCGGAGCCGGTCCCAGAGGGGGGCGGCCTCCGGCTCGGGCCGGTCGTCGCCACCGGGCGCCGGGCTGCCGGCCCGCTCCAGCACGGCGGCCCTGATCGCCTGCCTCCGGGGCGACTCCACGGCAGGACCGTGCCGGTCCACCAGCTCGAACAGCTGATCGGCGAGCCGTCGATCGGCCAGCGCGGCGATCCGGTCAGGGGCGGTGTCGAGGAAGAGGACCACCAGCTCCACGAGCCAGGGCGGCTCCCGGGGCGGGTCCCCGGCGATCTGGCGGAGCACCGGCTCCCAGTCCTGGTCGGACAGGCCGGCCCGACCCTCCAGGTGGCCACGGATCCTGAGTATCGTTTCCTCTTTCATGTCCGGTTCTCCCTCTCGAGGTTCGACTGTTGCAGCGACTCGAGGAAACCTACCCTCAACCTGCAGTAGATCTGGGCGACGGCGGCCCGCTCCTTCCCCAGGAGCGCCGCCACGTCCTTCTGCTTCTGTCCGGCGACGGCGATCCAGAAGAAGATGCGCCGCTTGTCCCGGTTCTTCGACGACTCGCGACGGAGCCAGTCGATGAACCGGCCCAGCAGCGTCTTCTTGCCGGCCTCCCGCTCCGACGTCTCGTCGAGCTCGACCCGTCTCTCCTCGGCCGTGGGCGCCTCGTCCTCCAGCGCCTCCTCGACGAGCTGCCGGGCCGCCCCGGCGCCGACCCAGTCGTAGAACTCGTGGAGCGCCATGATCCGCAACCAGCCCCGGAGCGCCGCTCTCTGCTTGAGCTGGCCGAGCTTCTCGAAAGCGTTCACGAACACGATCTGCGCCAGGTCCTCGGCGTCCGGAACCCCGCCGCGGGTCAACCGGAGCAGGTACCTGAAGACCGCTCCGTAGTGACGGTCGTAGAGCGTTCCGAACGCCGACGTGCGTCCACCCAGCGCCAGCTCCACCAGCTGTTCGTCCGGCAGCTCCGCCAGGCCGTCATCGAGAAGCGACATCTGACTCTTGTCACCGATCCGGAAAGACCGACGCCCCGGGCCCGGCAGCTCCCCTGGACCGGGGAGCGCCAGGGTGGGGGGGCGAATCCCCGGGTGGCGATCGGGCTCCTGAGTGAGGCTCATATCACGAATCCCGTGGCGGATCAACGAGCGCCGGCCGCGGGCGGCGAAGCTGTCACGCCTCCGGAAGACCGACACCAGCAGGGAGACCTCCCGGCAGCGGCGGTGTGACACGAGACGCTCGCCCTCTCCGCGTGGTCGGGGTCGCGGTCTCGTTCAGGCATCTCGCGGCAGCAGGCACGAGGCGGCTCGCCGGACTGGAGACCGCCGATGCCGCCGCGCTCACAGAGCAGGCTTCCGGGCTCGCCTGAATGGGCTCTTGCATCTCGCGGCCTCCTGAGCGGAGAATATACACGGCCTCGCCGGAGCGGGCACTCGACCGTGGCGAGCCCCTACCGGGCGGAGCGAACGCAGCGGAAGCCGACGTAGGAGAAGCACTGCTCCGGCAGGGCGCTCTGACGCGCGGCGCAGCGGAGCGCGTAGGGGCGACTGTGCCAGGCCCCGCCTCTCATGACGCGGCGGTCGCCCACCCCCGGGCCGGCCGGGTCGACCTGCGGCGAGAAGTCGTAGTACGTGTCGTCGTACCTGTCCTGGCACCACTCGAGCACGTTGCCCGCCAGATCGAACAGACCCAGCCGGTTCGCCGGGTGGGTCGCGACCCGGGTCGGGCCGTCCCCCTCCGGGCGGCCGGCCCAGCAGCTCCTGGCGCCGGCCTCCTGGTCGCCCCAGGGGTACTTCAGCCCCGTGAGCCCCCCCCGGGCGGCCCTCTCCCATTCGGCCTCGCTGGGCAGACGCTTGCCGGCCCAGCGACAGAACGCCACGGCATCGTTCCAGGAGACCTGGACCACCGGACGGTCGTCCAGCCCCTCGATGGAGCTGCCGGGCCCGCGGGGATGACGCCAGTCCGCGCCGGGCAGCTCCTCCCAGGAGGAGCCGTCGAACGCCACGCCACTCCCGTCCTTCTCGGCATCCGTACGGTACTTGGCCTGGGCGACGAACCGACGGAACCGCTCGTTCGTCACCTCGCGCCTGTCCATGTAGAAGGCCTCCAGCTCCACCGGGTGGACCGGCTTCTCGTCGTCGGCCCCGGTCCCGGAGCCCATGCGGAACGCCCCGGCGCCGATCAGGACCATGACCTCGCCGTCGGTGGTCTTGATCTCCCGGGCCAGCGAGGGAAGCTCCGGAGCCGTCCCGGCCACCGGGGAGGCCGCCACGGCCGACGATTCGACCCTTCAGCGTCCAGGAGGTCCAGACCCGGCCGGCGGCGTCCCTGAACTCGCACCTCCCGGTCAGCTCCTCCTCCCCCTCCTTCTGCTCGATGACCAGGTGGTCGCGGCACTCGGTCTTCGTTCTGGCCGAAGGACCCACGGCCAGGCTGATCGGCTCTCCCAGCCACGCCCCGGCCACGCCCACCGGCACCGGTCTGACGCAGCGGAAGCCGAAGTTGGATGAGCGCTCCGCCGGGCTGTTGTACCCCCGGTTGGCGCATTCCAGCACCTGCGGGTCTCCCTTGCGCCAGGACCCGCCGCGGACGCATCGATGAACGCCGGAGGCGGGCCCCCTGGGGTTCTTCGACGGTCTTCCCCGGTGGTAGTCCCGGTCGTACCAGTCCGCGCACCACTCCCACACGTTGCCGGCCATGTCGGACAGCCCGAACCGGTTCGGCGGGAAGCTGCCCACTCTGGCCGGCCCGGCGTCGTCTTGAAGACCGAAGCACCTGCGGGACGGATCGTCCGGCCCCTCCCACGGGAACCGCTGCCCCTTCCCACCGCCCCGGGACGCCTTCTCCCACTCGGCTTCCGTGGGCAGCCGCTTGCCGGCCCAGCGACAGAACGCCACGGCGTCGTTCCAGGACACCTGGACCACCGGATGGTCGTCGAGCCCCTCGATGGAGCTGCCGGGCCCGCGGGGGCGACGCCAGTCGGCGCCGGTCACCTCCCTGAACGCCTTGCCGTCGTGGGCCTCGCCGGTGCCGATCCGCTCGGCCTCGGTCTTGTAGCCGGTCGCCTCCACGAACCGCCTGAACCGGCCGTTCGTCACCTCGTGCTTGTCGATGTGGAAGGCGTCCACCTGGACGACCCTCGGAGGGCTGGCGTCGGCCTGGTCGCCGGCGCCCATCACGAACTCGCCCCCGGCGACCAGCACCATCTCCTCCCGGTCCGGCTCGAACACCCGGCCGTCGTCGACGGTCCGCGTGGTCAGACGCACCCGGATCTGGCTGGTCTTCCCCGACTCCACCAGCCCGGTGACCTCCTGGGGCCTGTGGTCCGGTAGCGACAGGGAGAGCCGGAGGGCGCCGGGCTCGAGCCGCTGGATCGTCGTGTTCGTCTGGCCCAGGTCCCGGCGCCTGACCACGTCGAAGATCCGCGCTCCGGGAGGGTCGCTCCGCAGCTCGATGGCGCCCAGGCTCGCCAGCGACACCAGCGTCTTGGTGACGGAGGTGCTGCAGCCGGACACGACCGTGACCGCCAGCGGCTCCTCCCTGTAGCCGGGCCTGACGAGCTCGAGCTTCAACGCGCCGGCAGCCATGTTCCACAGGACCTTCGGCGTCACGCCGTAGCTGGAATGCGTGTCGGGGTCGCAGATCTCGGCGCCCGGAGGGTCCGAGTCCACCGAGATGGAGCCGCTGCCCGGCACCACGGCGACGTGGCCGAGGACGATGTCGTCGCCGGTGGTACCCCGGAGCGAGATGTCCGGCACCTGGGCCCTCTTGCGATCGCGCTCTACCCGCCTGGGGACCTGCTGGTTCACGTGCCTGTAGAGCGCGGCGATGTGGATGGCCCCACCCTCGCCGGGCTGGAGCCCCCTGCCCTTCAGACCCTCCACCAGGGCCTCCGTGAAGTAGCCCTGATGCGTCCTGTCGTTCTCGTAGCTCTCCTGGTACTCCAGCGACGAGGTCAGGGCGACCACCCTGGGTTGCACCCCGTCGAGCCCCTGGGGGGAGAGGCCCTTCACCAGGCCTTCCACGTCGGCCTGGCCGAGACGGCCCTCGGCGGGCCTGACCAGGCCGTCGTCCCCCTGCTCGTGGAGACCGCCGCTGTAGCAGCTGTCGAGGATGACCACCTTGGTGCGGCACCGGAGGTTCTGCAGTGCTCGCCGCAGCGCGCTCAGCGAGATCCCCTGGTTCGCCGGATCGGCGGACTGGCTCGACCAGCTGGAGAGCGCCAGGTAGGTCTCGTCCCCCCGCTTCATCCCGTGGCCGGAGAAGAAGAACAGGAACGTGTCCCTGGCCGTGATCGTGGCGTTCAGCGTGCCGAGGAGCTGGATGATCGGTCCGGGGGTCGCCCGCTCGTCCTCGAAGAAGCCGGCGATTTCGTAGGGCTCGCCGACCACCCGACGGTCGGAGAGGGTCTGCCGGATCAGCCGGGCGTCGTCGCTCGCGGCGGCCAGCTGGCCCATTCCGGCGGTGTACTTCGAGACGCCGACGATGAGTGCGTATCTCCGGGGAGCCTGGCCGGCGGGGGACGTCGGCGGACCGGACGGCGGCGTCGCCAGAGGAGCGGCCGGGCGGGTCGTGACCGGCGACGCCGGGCCACCCTGGTCCTGGCTCCCCTTGTCCGTCGCGGCCGGCGCCGGGGGAACGATCACCGTGCGCTCCACGAGCCGCTGGCCCACGAGGTAGCAGGTGCCGAAGCTCAGAAGCCCCAGGGTGAAGGCGACCAGGCCCAGCGGCACCCGGTCCGGTCCGGAGGACCTCGCCGGGCTGGGTCGACGATCGTGGGACAGCGGCATGGTGACGGGGATGACGGTTCCCCGCGACCCGGGCCCAGGCCGGGGCCTGATCGCAGGATCGGGTTCCGCGGAGCCGGTGGGGGATCCCGGGGCTCCCCAGCGCTCAAGCATACCCGCTTCTTCTGCGAATGCAACCGGCCCGGCCTTCCGGATTGTGGCCTGGCAATACTCCACATCGGCTCTACGAGAGGACCGGCGACCCACTTCCAGAGCGGAAGTGGAATACTCGCAGGCCACGACCTGGAGTTCGAGGCACGGCGAAACCCTGGTCAACCCAACGATCGCTCCACGTCGTCGAGGTTCGCTCCGGACTTGATGGCGCGGGCGACAGCCTGGAGCCTGGTCATGTCCTCGATGGCCTGGATCTTGGGTACGAGCCGCTCGCTGGCGGCTCCGAACTTCACCTCCAAGGCGAGGAGGATCCCCTCCCGGGCGAGGGCGACCCCATCCCGAAGCCCTTCCTCGCGCCCCTGCGCGTGCCCCTGCTCGAGCCCCTGCTCGAGCCCCTCCTCGCGGGCCAGCCGCTCAACGCTCGTCACGTAAGGCATCTTCCTCTCCTCCTCGAACCGATCGATCTCCGCCCGGAACTCGTGCTCTTGGGCCTTCGGCAGCTCCATCATCCAGTCGATCAGCCGGAACAACTGCCGCACCTTCTCCGCGGACAGACC
>JACQZM010000525.1 GCA_016213885.1 Candidatus Rifleibacteriota bacterium
GCGGACCACGCGTCAGGAGGCCATTCTCCAGGCACTCCACCTGGCCAGGAGACACGAGTTAGGTATTACGCTCTCGCAGCCGAAGACGGGCTCCAGAGCCTCAAGAGACCGGAGGAAGGCTGCATAACCCGGGAATTACCGTTAGGGCTGGATGTCCGTGGGAAGACGGGAAGCGCTTGGGGTTCGGCCAGGCGGGTCCAGGGCGTCAGCCCTGGCGCGTGGGCGGCTGTAAGGCCGTGGGCCCCACGCGGGGGGTTCGGGGCCTCCCCGACTTCAATCGGGCGTGGCCCGAAGCCGAAAACACCGCAGCGGGGCGACAAGCCCAGCCCCCCGCGGGGGGCGCGCCCACGGCGAGAGTGAGGGGGCTTGCGTGGCGCCAGGCCGCGGACCGGTCCACCATCCGCGTCGAGATGGCCGGAGCAGACCTCCAGCGACCTGTGCGCAGTGCGAGGTGAAGGTCTCCTCCGACGTCACTCCAGAGGTGCTGGCCGCGGGCAGGGATGCGGTCGAACCACGAGAGCGCGGCCGCCGTGCTTGCCGCGAGGCCTGTTGCTCGTCACCGCGGGGCATTGTATCATTCGTACCTGAAGAGATACGAACGAAGCTCGGCCGCGAGGCCGGGCCACCTTGCATCCCAAGATCGCTCGAGAGTCAACCGAGCAGGTATGCGAGCGGGTCGTCTGGAGCTTCCAGAGTCAACCTGAAGTCTTGAAGACATGCGCAAATCCCCCGGGTTGCAGCCGCGGGTAGGAGATGCACACATGGATAGGGCGCACAAAATCCAACTCAGAGAGGAAGTCAAACGCACCGAGAGAGAGCTCTACCACAAGCTCAGCGAACTGGCAGCGGCCGATGCGATGGACCATCATGTGGCAGACATCCCGATGATCAGCCTGGGTGTCCCGGAGCCAGACGCCGAAGGCGACAAGTGGGTAGACAGCTTCTCCAAGATCGTCGACAAGATCGGCGAACTGTCCGCTGGAGGAAACAGTGTGGTCGATGTAGCTGGTGAACGACAGCGATGAAGCTGGTGATCGACAGCAACGTTTTTGTGGCCGCTCTCGATCCGAAGGACCTCTTTCACGACGAATGCATGCCCATCTTTCGGCGGATTCTGGATTCCGACATCGAGGCGCTGTGTCCGTGCCTTGTGCTGGCAGAGACGACCTGCGTCTTGAGGAGGAGAACCTCAAGCGAGTCAGTGGCGGTCGCCGTGTACAAGCACTTGGCGCAAGTTCCCTCGATCAACTGGCTGGACGTGACCCTTGCAGTCGCTGAGAGGGCGAGTCTGCTGGGTGCCAGGACGGGCTTGAGAGGCGGGGATGCTCTCGTGCTCCAGGTAGCGGAGCAATACGGAGTGCCTCTGCTCACCAAGGATCAAGAGATGAAGAAGCGAGCTCCCGCGGGCATCTTGGTCTTCGAGCCCACTGACTTGCGTCGGTAAAGCGCTCCAGACTCCGAACCTGTCAGTCTGACCGTGGAGGAGGTCATGGCCACCTTCACGCCCGCCGAGGTGAGGTGCCCGGGGAGGAGCGCGGGGAGGTTATTCACGACGTGAATGACAATCAACCACGGCGTGAAACTGCAGCGTCGGCAGGGGCTTTGGAGGCCCGGCTGCAGCGCGTACCCGTCTCACGATGCCAGCGTCTGCGACCCGGCGCAACCGGGGAGCGAGCCACCACGCGCCGCCGTCGATCCGGGCCCCGCAGCCGTAATGAACTGGGGTCTTCGCGGCTCGGCCGCGTGTGCTGATGGCCTTCCAGCGCAGAGCCTGAAACACCGCCTCCACGAAGGCGCCCAGGACCTCACTTACCAAGGACGAGTCGTGAGCCAGGAGGTACCTCAGCGGCAAAGGCAGACTCAGAACCCGGTGCCGGACGGAAGCGTCACCGAGGACCCGGTCCACCAAGGATGCCGCCCCGTCGTTCATCCGCCGTCCCAACCAGAAAGGGCAAAAACCGCGTCTCTTACAGGAACGCTACCAGCCTATCGTAGTGACAGGCCAGCTCCGGGTGAAGGCCACGGGATGCCCTGGGCCGGACAAGCCGATCGCGACACTGGCCCGGAGCATCGCGCCGGCCTATACTTGGGGAACGGATCGAGACATCGCGTGGGGTGGGTGACCCGGAGGACGTCGACTCCCACGGCGGCTGGTTCCCGATCGACCTGACGCAGCTTGGAGGACTGTCGACGTCAGGTGCCGGTCGGTCGCGAGGGCGGTCCTCAGCACAGAGGGTACCCATGCCAAGCTCCTCCGTGAAGTTCATCCTCGCGCCATTCGTCATGCTCGCGGCGGGCATCGTCCTCGTCGGTGGTCTGCTCTACCAGGGCCAGGTACGCCGCCTGCGGCAGGAGGCCGAGACCCAGCTCGCGACGGTCGCCAGAACCAAGGTCGATCAGATCTCGGCCTGGCTGGCCGATCGTCGCGTCAACGCGGCTGCAACCGCGAGCAGCCCTCTGTTCGGAGCGGCCGTCGAGCGCTGGCTTGCCGCCCCATCCCAGGACCTCGCGGCGGCCGTCCAGGATAGACTCGAAGCACTGGCGGCGGCCTACCAGTTCGATGACGCGGTGCTGGTGGACGTCCCGGGGGGCAAGCTCCTGGGCGTGCGCCAGACGACATCTCCTCTCGCGGAAGAGGAGCTGCGATCGTTGCGGCTCGCCCTGGACGAGGGCAAGCCAGCCCTGACCACATTCTACAGGCAGGCCGTCGGGGATCCCGGCGCGCATGTCGCTGTCACGGCGCCCGTCCGGGGCCGGAACCTCGGTTCGCGAAAGTCGCTGACCGTCCTGCTCCTGGTGATCGACGCGAAGGTGTTCCTGGATCCTCTCGTCCAGTCGTGGCCCACCGCCAGCCGGTCCGCGGAGGTCTACCTCATCGCGCGTCATGGCGACCGGGCGCGGTTCCTCACCACGCCGCGGCACCGCAAGCACCTGGGCCTCGAGTTCGAGATTCCATTGACCCGGACCGAGGTTCCCGCGGTCCAGGCGGTCCTCGGAAGGGAAGGCCTGTTTCAGGGGCGTGACTCCCTCGGGGTCCCGGTCCTGTCGTTTTTGACCCGGGTCCCGGAGACGTCGTGGTTCATGGTGGCCAGCCTGGACGAGGAGGAAGCGTTCGCCGCGGCGCGCTCCGAGTCTCGTCTCATGCTGGCTCTGCTGGGGGCGCTGCTGGCGACCGTTCTGGTCATCGCCGTGGCGTTCTGGCTCCGGGCGCAGAGGTACGACGAGGCTCTCCAGAGGACGCACGAGCGTCAGCAGGCCGAGGAGGAGCTGGCCCGGCACCGCGATCGGCTCGAGGTGGTGGTGGGGGAACGCACCGAGGAGCTTCGTCGGGCGAACGCCGCTCTGCAGGCAGAGAACGCCGCACGCAAGAGGGCCGAGGAGTCGCTGGCTTGTCGTGCCAGCTGGGCGGAGGGTCTTCAGGCGGCCGGGGAGGAGCTGGCCCGTGCCCGGACCCCCGGTCGGATACTCGAGGTCGCCGCGCGCGCGGCCGCGGAGCTGGTCGGTTCGCATTCGGCCGCCATCCACAGAGTCGATGACAGCGGTGAGACCACGGTGCTCGCCGCTTCGGGCCCGGTGCCTCCGGACGTTTGCAGGGACAGGGAGGGCTTCTGCCTGAAGGGGTGCGCAAGCACCGGCAAGCCGGTCATCTTCCCCGATGTCCAGGGGTCTCACCCGTGCAAACAGTGCGTGCAGGCCGCGACGGAGCATCGTTTCAACGTCTGCATGACGCTTCTCGTTCCCATCTCCGGCCAGGGCACGGTCCTGTTCAACATCCGGGCGTCGGATCGTTCCGGCCAGCCTCTCATCGCCCAGGCCCTACCGCTCCTGGAAGTGTTCTGCCGGCAACTGGGGTCGGCCTGGGAGCGGTCGCTCGCGGAAGAACGCTCGAGGAAGCTCTCCCTTGCGATCGAGGCCTCGCACTCTTCCGTGGTGATCGTCGACCGGAGCGGCACGATCGAGTACGTCAACCCCCGGTTCACCCAGGTCACCGGCCATGCGAGGGAAGAAGCGGTCGGCCAGAACCTTCGCCTCCTGGATCCGGGTACCCACCCACCCGAGTTCTATCGCGATCAGAGACAGGCGATCGACGCCGCCAAGGTCTGGCAGGGAGAGTGCCAGAGCAGGCGGAAGAACGGCGAGCTGTACTGGGAGTCCACCACCATCTCGCCGATCCGCGATGCCGCAGGCGAGATCACCCACTTCGTGGCGGTGACCGAGGACCTCACCGAGCGTCGGCTCGCCGAGAGAGAGCACCAGCTCATCCTGGACACCGCGCTGGACGGATTCTGGATCGCGGATACCGAGGGCCGTCTGCTCGAGGTGAACGCCACCTACTGCTGGATGAGCGGCTACACCCAGAAGGAGCTGCTCAGGATGCGAATCCCCGACGTCGAGGCCACGGAGCATCCCGAGGAGACCGCCGCGCACATCAAGAGAATCATCCAGCAGGGGTTCGACCGGTTCGAGACCCGGCACCGGCGCAAGGACGGAACGACGTTCGAGGCTGAGATCAGCGTCCAGCACTCCTTCATCCGCGGTGGCGTGTTCGCGGTGTTCATCAGGGATATCACCGAACGCAAGCGCTCCGAGGAGGCTCTTCATCGAGCCAAGGCGGACGCCGAGGCCGCCAACCGAGCCAAGAGTTCGTTCCTGGCCAACATGAGCCACGAGATCCGCACGCCCATGAACGCCATTCTGGGCTTCGCGCAGCTCCTGGACCGCGACCCGACGCTCAACCCGACCCAGCGGGGGCATGTGGAGACGATCAACCGGAGCGGTCAGCACCTGCTCGGGCTGATCAACGACATTCTCGAGATCTCGAAGATCGAGTCGGGTCGGGCGACACTGAACCCGGTCGCGTTCGATCTGGAGACCCTGATCCGGAACCTCGTGGCGATGTTCAAGGTGCGCACCGACGCCAAGCGGCTCAGGTTCGAGGTCCAGATCGACCCGGGTCTGCCCCGGTACGTCCGCGCCGACGAAGGCAAGCTGCGACAGATCCTCGTCAACCTGATCGGCAACGCCGTGAAGTTCACGGACCAGGGAGGCGTCGACCTGGAGGTCCGCGCCGTGCGAGACGAGGCCAGCCTGCGCCTCGAGGCCCAGGTGCGGGACACCGGCCCCGGCATCCCGGAGGAGCGGAAGAGCTCCCTTTTTCGCCCGTTCGAGCAGCTGGGGGACGCTCGCAAGGGCAGCACCGGGCTGGGCCTGGCGATCAGCCGCGACTTCGCCCGCCTGATGGGCGGTGAGATCACGGTCGTGTGCAACGCCTGCCACGGGAGCACCTTCTGTCTGAACGTACCGATCGAGGAATCGGACGCCTGCGGCATCGGAACGCCCCGACCGATCAGGAGGGTCGTGGCTCTCGAGCCGGCCCAAGGTCCGTTCAGGGTCCTGATCACTGACGATCGGAAGGAGAACCGGGATCTGCTCCGACTCCTGCTTTCCGGGGTGGGGTTCGAGACGCGCGAGGCCTCGGACGGGGCCGCGGCGATCGCCGTCTTCGAGGAGTGGTCGCCGCAGGTCATCCTGATGGACCTGCGCATGCCCGGGATGGACGGCTACGAGGCGATGCGGCGCCTCAAGGCCACGCCAGCGGGCCGGCAGGCCCAGGTCCTGGCCATCACGGCCGGCGCGTTCGACCACTCTCGCCAGGCAGCCAAGGAGGCCGGAGCCGATGGGTACATCAGCAAGCCGTTCATGGCAGAAGACGTGCTGACCACCCTGGGAGATCGGATCGGGGCGCGGTACGTGTACGAGGACGAGCCCGGGGGGAGCGCGAGGGACGAGACGAGCGAAGCGAAGAGCCCGCCATCTCCGGGAGTTCGGGCCGGCTCGCCCGCGCCTGGACCGGCGAGCGCCGTTTTGGGCCCTGATTCTCGGGTGGCCTTGCCCCGGCAGCTCATCCGCGAGCTGCGGGACGCGACGGTCGCGGCCGAGCTCGGTCGGTTGCTCGGGCTGATCGACCGGGTGGCCGAGCACGACCCCGCGGTCGCCGAGGAGCTGCGGCACCTGGCGAGACGATACGACTACGACGCGCTGATGGCGGCTCTGGGAGAGTGAACGCGGGCCCAGGAAGGGGCCGCGGACGGGAGTGCGCGAGCGGTGCGACAACGAGAGAAGGAGTCCTGGGATCATGCAGGTCACGCAGGCAGACATCCTGATCGTCGATGACACACCGGCCAACCTGGAGCTGCTCACCGAGCTGCTCTCCGGGCGTGGCTATACGACCCGCCCGGTCACGAACGGCAGGCTGGCTCTCCGGGCGGCCAGAGCCAGGAGGCCGGATCTGATCCTGCTCGACATCGACATGCCCGAGATGAACGGGTACGAGGTGTGCGAGAATCTGAAGGCCGACGAAGGGCTCAAGGAGGTCCCGGTCATCTTCCTCACCGCCCTGACCGAGACCGTGGACAAGGTGAAGGCGTTCGGGGTCGGCGGTGTGGACTACGTCACCAAGCCGTTTCAGTTCGAGGAGGTGGAAGCGCGCGTGAGGACCCATCTCGAGCTCGTGAGGCAGAGGCGGGAGCTCGAGGAGAGCTGCCGCCGGCTGAAGGAGAGCGAGAGATTGCGGACTAACCTCGTCCACATGCTCGTTCACGACATGCGGTCGCCGCTGACCGCCATGATCGCGCATCTGGAGCTTCTCGAAGACAGTCTGCCGCCGGATGGTCGCGAGCTGCTCGGTTGTTCCACCGACGCTGCCAGGAGCCTGACGGCAATGATCACCGCCATCCTCGATGTGAACCGGCTCGAGGAGGGAGGGATGCCGCTCGCCCCGAAGGAGTGCGACCTGGTGCTCCTGGCCCAGCAGTCGCTCGACAGCGCTGGGGCAACGGGCCGCCGGATTCCCGTGGTCATCGAGCGCCCCGACCGGCCCGCCCTGGCGTGGGCCGACCCGGAGATCACCCGTCGCATCCTGACGAACCTCGTGGGGAACGCCCTGAAGTTCACCCCGTCGGAGCGTGAGGTCCGAATCGCGCTCGACGCCGACGAACACCGGGTGCGGGTCCGCGTGGTCGATCGGGGACGGGGCGTCCCGGCCGACGCGCTCGGCAGGATCTTCGAGAAGTTCGGCCAGGTCGAGACGGCCCAGCCAGGGATCAGGTACTCCACCGGTCTGGGCCTGGCGTTCTGCAAGCTCGCCGTCGAAGCCCAGGGTGGGACGATCGGCGTCGACAGCGAGGTCGACCGGGGCAGCACTTTCTGGTTCACGCTTCCCGTCGGGGGAAAGCGGTAGAGCCAGATTCAGGAAGAGGAACTCCGGAGCCACGCGAGCTTCCTCGGGATCGGGCGCCCCGGATCACCCAGGATCAGCCCGACAACCATCTACGTCTGGGAGGCCTTCGGTGACGGTCAGGTCGCATCATCGGCAGCACGCTGGACATCACCTCCCCCGGGCAGCTGGAGGGCGGGGCGACCGGAGGCGCAGAGGGTGGTCCAGCTGAAGAACCGCGATCTCCGGACGCCGTCGTGCCTTGACCCGCATCGGCCCGGGAGGCTATCTCTCCTGCAGCGAGGTGACCGCCGTGGGCACGGGCCCGTTTCCCGATCGGTGCGCGGACAGATTCCTGCCGGTTCGCCCTCTCGGCTCAGGAGGATCCGGCACTGTCTGGCTGGCCACCCAGAAAGCGCTCGGCCGGCCGGTGGTGGTGAAGCTGCTGAAACCGGAGATCCTCGGAGACCACGAGCAGATCGGCCGGTTCCTCGATGAGGCGCGGATCACCGCCTCCCTGTCCCACCCGAACATCGTGGTCCTGGTCGACCACGACGTGGAGGACGGGATGCCATGGATCGCCTACGAGTACGCCGAGGGGGCTGACCTCCGACGCGCGCTGTGCGGCGGCCCGATGGAGCCTCTTTCGGCCGCGGAGGCGGTGAGACAGGTCGCTGCCGCCCTGGCGGAGGCCCACTCCCGCGGAGTCCTCCACAGAGACATCAAGCCGGAGAACATCCTCCAGGTCGGACCGGACCGCTACAAGGTGGCGGATTTCGGCATCGCCAAGTGGATGGAGTCGAGCCTCACCCGGACCAAGGCCGGGATGATCGTCGGAACGCCGGGGTACATGGCGCCGGAGGTGGTTCTCGGCGAGTCGCCCGGCCCCGCGGCCGATGTGTACTCCGCGGGCGTGGTCCTCTTCGAGCTCTCGACCGGCCGTCTTCCCTACCCGACGGGTTCACTGGTGGAGCTCCTCGATCACCAGCGCAAGCGGCCCGTTCCCGCACCGAGCAGCCTGCGTCCTTCGGTTCCCGAACCGCTCGACCGGATCGTGCTCCGGTCCGTGACGGCCTCGCCGGCCGACCGGTACCGGTCCGCCGCGGAGCTCCTGGAGGAGCTCTCGACGTTTCTCGAGCCCGGTGGCGACGCCGGTCCCCTGCAGACCGGAAGAGCTCGCGGTCGGTCCACGGAGCGATGTGTCCGGGATTCGAGGCGCTCGCCCGGGCACGGACGGCCCGCGCCGGCCGAGAGAACGGTGATGGCGCGGCCGGTGAGGAGCCGGACCGTCGCCTGGTCACTCGGAGTCGGCGTCGCGCTGGTCGGCGTCATTGTCTCCAGTCTGCCCTGGCATCGTCGATCCGTACCGGCGACCGTGGTCTCTCCCGCCGGCGGGTCCGTCGCCGCCGCCACCCCTCACCGACCCGCGGTGTTGCCGGAGCTGCGCCGGTCGATCGCCCGGCTGGCGTCCACGATGGAGCGCGACCGGATCGCCTACGAGAACCGTCGCAAGGAGCCAGAGGGACTGGATGGACTCTCGGCCACCGGGTACGTGGTCGAGTGCTCGAAGCTCCAGAACGACTTCTGGTCCAGCTTCCGGGGGGCTCTCAAGCTGTACGAGAACGGCCCGCCGGCGAGCCGCCGAGAGCTCCTGCAGTGGAACGAGGCCGGGCCCGGACTGGCCGGTATCATCCGAATCGCCGCAGAGAGCATCGAGAGCGCGGGGGAGTTCAACACCCCCGGTCTGGGCGTCCTGGAGACCCTTCGGGGATGGGCCGAGGAACAGGGCGGCGATCCCCTGTTCTGGGCCTCGTGCGGCATCTGGCTCGAGGCCGGCGGCGAATCGCAGCACGAGGCGGACGAAATCGAAGGGAGGATCCTCATGGGCCTCGCGCTCTGCCTGGCGCTCGAGGCCCCCTGTGCCGACGCCATCCGGGATGAGGTGACGCTCACGTTGCTCGGAGCCGGTTGGCCCTCGTGGATGACTCGCGACAAGGACCGGCCGACGCCCTCGGTCGGCGAGGTCACGAAGTCCGCGGCCGACGACTCCCCGCATCTCGGCCCGAAGACCCGGTGGCGGTTCTTCAATCTGCTCTGTCTGCATGCGGCTCCGCTGGCGCCGACCTTCGCCGCCTCGGAGCGGGTCCTCTCCCCCGCCGTGGCGCTCTTCCTGGAATCCGCGCGCGCGCATCTGTCATGCCGGATGCCGGAGCTGAGCCGACGCGAGGGCGTCCGCCTCTCGCCCTGGTTTGCCGCACTCCCGCCGAGTCACCGTCCGGGCCTCCATGCCGACGGGATGTTCGATGGTCCGGCGTCTCCACCGGTCGTGGCGCCGCCCTTGTCTCCCCTGCTGCAGCGGATCCGGGCGGAGCTGGCCTCCGTCGACCCGGCGGCGAGGGCCGAGCTCGAGGCGAGTCTGCTGGCCCTGGAACCGCTGGCGGCGGATCGCGGAGCGCTCCAGCAGAACCGGTCGGGGCACCAGCAGCTGTTCCTCCATGCGCGGCAGATGGGACGTCGACTGCGAGACCCCATCGTCGAGGCGAGCACAGAGTGGCGCATCCTGACGGGGCTCCTGGACTGGTTCGAGTCGGCCAGGCCCTCGTTCATGGAGGTGCCCGGCTACTGGAGCTGCCGCGCCGCTCTCCTCGGAAGGCTGGGCCGGTTCGCGGAGGCGGTCGAGGCGGAGCTGGTCGAGATCGAGGTGCGGACCCACGAGATGCTCCTGGCCCCTCCCGCGACCTGGTGGACTTCCCCCGACCGCCCCCTGGGTGAGGGACTCCATTCGTTCGTCCTGCTTCTCGGATACGCCACCGGAGCGTTGATTCCCGAGGACGCGGTGGAGCGCCAGCTCCTCGACACGGTGTCCCGGCGACCGGAGGGTTCTCGCCGCGGCCCGGTTGACCAGCGCCGCCGGGCGCTGCTCGCCGTCCAGAGCGCCGTCGTCGCGAGCCGGCTCGCCGACTGGCTGAGTCGACCGTCCATGAAGAGCCTCCCGGAGTGGGGGCGCCTCCGGGCGCTGAGCCTGGCGCACTGCGTCAGGGTCCGGCTGCTCGCCGAGACCCACCGACTCCTGGCCGGCGCTCCCGGGTCCGGGAGGCGGCGTCGGCCGCCGATGTGGCCACCTCCGCTGACCGCGCTCTTCGAGAAAGCGCTCGCGGATGCTCGGCGATTCTCCGACGCGTACGCCCGGCTCGACGGGGCCGAGCGGGAGGTCGTCGCGGAGCACCGGGGGTATCTGATCGATGCCAGGGCGATCGTTGCGAAGCTGCTGGCGCAGCCCCGCGCCGGGGCCGGCGCTACTGGTCCTGGCCGCCGCGGGAGTCCAGACGCCGGCCGAGCGCCTGCGCTTCTTGCGACTCCTGGGCCCGCGCCAGCAGCATCCGCTTCAGCTCCGGCCAGTCCCTCCTCGGCGAGCCGTTGAGGTAGGAGTCGAAGAGATCAAGGTCCTCGATCCAGGACAGGCAGGCCGACAGCGGCCTCCAGGCCTCCTGCTCCGCCACCGCCACCTATCCATGCCCGAACGTATGGGTTTTCGAGACCCCAGGGTCGAGGATTCTCGCGTGCATGCACCAGGAGCTTCGCAGCTTCGCCCCCCGGTTGACACGGCCTCGCCAGCGCCGGTATCCTCGTGGCGCCTTCCAGCGCATGTTCCACGGCACGGCAACCCTTGCCGGCGAAAGCCTGATTCATGGCCGATGTGGCCAAGCCTCATACGTATTACATGCAACGCGCGCTCGAGCTCGCCGTTCGCGCGCGCGGCCGAACCTCCCCGAACCCGCTCGTGGGAGCGGTTCTCGTCAAGGAGGACCGGATCGTGGGCGAGGGGTTTCACGAGGCCGCTGGTCGTCCCCACGCCGAGATCGTGGCGCTCTCGCAAGCAACCGGCCCGGTCCAGGGGGCGACTCTCTACGTCACCCTGGAGCCGTGCTCGCACCACGGACGCACGCCTCCGTGCGCTCCTGCGGTCGCCTCGGCCGGCATCGCGCACGTGGTGGCGGCCATGGTCGATCCGAACCCGCTCGTGTCGGGGAAAGGGCTCGCGATCTTGCGCGCCGCCGGCGTCGACGTGACGGTGGGCGTGCTGGAACAGGAGGCCCGGCTGCTCAACGAGGTGTTCGTGACGTACATCGGCCAGAGGCGCCCGTTCGTCGTGATGAAGGCCGCGATGACGCTCGACGGGAAGATCGCGTGCGCGAGCGGCGATGCGCGATGGGTCTCCTGCGGGGCGTCCAGGGAGCATGCCCATCGGGTGCGGGACACGATACGCGCCATCGGCGTCGGCATCAGGACCGTGCTCGCCGACGACCCGGAGCTCACGACCCGCCTGCCGGAGGGGCGGGGGAGAGACCCGATCCGGATCGTGGTCGACTCCACGGGCGCGATCCCGGAGGACTGCCGGATCATCCGGTCGGACTCGATGTCGCCCGTGATCCTCGCGACGACCTCGAGGATCGACCCGGCCAAGGAGGCGCTGCTCGCCGGCCGCGGCGTCCGGGTCATCAAGGCCGACGGCGCTGGTGGCCGCGTGGACCTTTCGAAGCTGCTCGGAGAGCTCGCAGCGCTCGAGATCGATAGCCTCCTCGTCGAGGGGGGGGGGACGCTCAACGCCGCGTTCCTCGAGGCCGGGCTCGTGGACAAGGTCCTGTTCTACATCGCCCCCAAGATCGTCGGCGGGTCCGGCGCCCCCACGCCGGTCGGAGGGGATGGCATCGCTCTGATGCGGGACGCGAGGAGGATCCGCGACGTCACGGTCACGCGCGTGGGTGACGACCTCCTCGTCGAGGGGTACGTGGTGAGGTAGCCATGTTCACGGGCATCGTGGAAGAGCTCGGGACGGTCGTCGGGATCGAACCCGGCGCCCGGTCCGTCAGATTGACGGTCGGATGCTCCTCGGTGCTCGAGGACTGCCGCGTGGGCTCGAGCATCGCGGTGAACGGCGTGTGCCTCACCGTGGCCGATCACTCCGACGACCGGTTCACCTCCGACGTGATGCCGGAAACGATGGCCAGGACCGGACTGGGAAGCCTCGCGGCTCGCCACAAGGTCAACCTCGAGCGGGCGCTCAAGGTGGGTGACAGGTTGGGCGGCCACATCGTGACCGGCCACATCGACGACGTCGGGGTCGTCACTTCTCGCCGGGTGGACGACAACGCCGTGGTCGTGACCATCTCGGCTTCTCCGGCCGTCCTGAGGTTCATCGTCTTCAAGGGGTCGGTCACGGTCGACGGCGTGAGCCTCACGGTCGCGAACGTCCATCCAGGCGCGTTCGAGGTCTCACTCATTCCTCATTCCGCAAACGTTACCACCCTGGGGTCGTTGAGAACGGGCAACACCGTGAACGTCGAATGCGATATCATAGGGAAGTACGTGGCCAGGCTCCTGGGCGTGGCCGACCCGGCCGGGGGGCTCACGCTGGAGCTGTTGAGAGAGCACGGCTTCGTCTGATCCGGTGGAGGGATACCCGTGACGTTCGGCACGATCGAAGAAGCCCTGGAGGAGATCGCCCAGGGCAAGATGATCGTCGTCGTCGACGACGAGGACAGGGAGAACGAGGGGGACCTCCTGATGGCGGCCGAGAAGGTGACCCCGGCCGCGATCAACTTCATGGCGATGCACGGCAGGGGGATGATCTGCGTGCCGCTCGCCGAGGAGCGTGCCAGAGAGCTGGATCTCCCGCTGATGGTCGAGAAGAACAGGGACAAGATGCTGACCGCCTTCACGGTGACGGTCGACCACAGGGAGTCGACGACCGGCATCTCGGCGTTCGAGCGAGCGCGGACCATCGAGGCGCTGGCAGACGCCAGGACCGGCGCCAAGGAGTTCGTCCGGCCCGGCCACGTGTTCCCTCTCGTGGCGAAGTCGGGCGGGGTGCTCAAGCGCGCCGGCCACACGGAGGCTGCCGTGGATCTCGCGCGGATGGCCGGCCAGTACCCGGCCGGCGTGATCTGCGAGATCATGAACGAGGACGGGACCATGGCCCGGGCGCCGCAGCTCGCCGAGTTCGTGCTGCGGCACGGTCTGACGATGGTCTCCGTTGCCCAGATCATCGAGCACCGCAGAAAGACCGAGAAGCTCGTGAGGAGATTGGCTGACGCGAAGCTGCCGACCCGGTTCGGCGAGTTCGCCCTGTCGGTGTACGAAAACGTCCTGAACGGCGAGCACCACGTGGCGCTCGTCAAGGGCTCACTCAAGGACACCGAGGAGCCGGTGCTCGTCAGGGTGCACTCCGAGTGCCTCACGGGCGACGCGTTCTGCTCGCTCCGGTGTGACTGCGGGGAGCAGCTCGAGGCCGCGATGGGACGCATCGCCAGGGCTGGAAGGGGCGTCCTGCTGTACATGCGGCAGGAGGGCCGCGGCATCGGGCTCGTGAACAAGATCAGGGCCTACCAGCTCCAGGACGACGGCAAGGACACGGTCGAGGCCAACGAACGGCTGGGGTTTCCGCCGGACCTGAGGGACTACGGGATCGGCGCGCAGATCCTGGTCGACCTGGGCATCCGGAAGATCCGCCTGCTCACGAACAACCCGAAGAAGATCGTGTCGCTGGGTGGCCACGGGCTCTCCATCGTGGAACGGGTACCTCTCCAGGTGAAGGAGAACGCCACCAACCGGTTCTATCTCCTCACCAAGAAGCAGAAGATGGGCCACCTGCTCGAAGGGATCAAGGATGCGGAGGCCGCGCGATCATGAGGGGGCAAGACCGGTGGCCGTGAAGACGAACCAGGGCAGCCTTCTCGCGCAGGGTCGCACCTTCGCCATCGTCGTTTCCCGGTTCAACGAGTTCATCACGGCCAAGCTCCTCAGCGGGGCGCTGGACGGGCTCACGAGGCACGGGGCGGTCGAGGATGCCATCGAGGTCACGTGGGTGCCGGGAGCGTTCGAGGTCCCGCTCGTCGCGAAAACGCTGGCGGCCGCGGGCCGGTTCGACGCTGTGATCTGTCTGGGCGCGGTCATCAGGGGGGCGACTCCCCACTTCAACCTGGTCGCGGGCGAGATGGCCAAGGGGATCGCGCAGGCGATGCTCGACACCGGCGTGCCCGTGGTCTTCGGCGTCGTCACCGCGGACACGATCGAACAGGCGGTCGAGCGGGCGGGCACCAAGCTGGGCAACAAGGGGTTCGACGCTGCCGTGACCGCGATCGAGATGGCGAACCTGATGAGGGCGTTGAGGCCCGCTCCTGGCTCTGCACCATCCCGGCGGCGATGATCCTGGCCAGGGCCGCACAGGTGCGCCTGTCGAGCCCCACAGTGCTCCTCGCCCACGGCCAGGGGGCTCAAGATCCGCGAGGTCGAGTCGAGCGGGTCGATGGCCGGGTAGATCGCCTTCTGGAACAGGTCCCGGGAAGGAACCGTCGTGGCGTCCAGGTGGCTGAACGTCGTGGCCGGCGCCGGGGCGGTCCGCTCTTGGCCGGCCCGGGCACCGTGCGGAGGTAGCGCCGCTCGTGGACCGGGTACAGCTCCGAGACCGGCAGGATCGCCTCGGTCGGCACGAGGGCGAGGGGCCGGTCCGGGCGTCCGTCACGCACCGGCGGACGCGCCGGTGACCCGGCCTGTCCACAGACGTGCGAGCTCGCGGTTCTGGAGCTGGCGGAAGCCACGATCGAGGAGAGGGATCCGGACGTCCGGGTGACCCGGCACGTATCGTGAGCAGAGTGAACTGGATCGTCCCAACCGTAACCAGGTTTCGGCTTCGTGCCTTCACGACGCCGGTGGCAACGACGGCGCCTGGGTCTTCGGGAAGGAGTGGGAAGCATGTCTCGACTCCGGTCCGGTTCACGGCGGTGTCGTGCTCCTTGGCACGTTCCAGACCTGTCCGTCCCGAGGTCACTCCTGGCCTGCGGGCACCAGACAGCGAGGACCCACCAGCTATCGGTCTGCATCGCATGGATCTGCTTGGCCGTGGCGTCCATCCACTCCACTCGGGCCCACGCGCAAGCCGTGTGGGTCCGACAGACCCCGGTATTCGCAAGCGGTGCCGCTGACGGCAAGTCCTATGCCTCGAACTTCGGAGTTTCTGACAGCCAGGTCAACTTCACGGACGGGAGCGGCAAGTCGAACCAGATCAACTGGACTCTCCCTCCCGAGCGGCTCACCGATGGCCAGGAAGTCACCTTGCGCATGGACTCGTCCTCGAACGGGGGGGCCCATCTGACCGGGGGGTGGAATGTCTACTGCTACCGGACCGAGGAGCTGAAGGGCATCCCGTACTGGGTGGTCGAGACCGACTCTCGGTCCAGACACACCCACGAGTTCTCGTTCCGGTTTCGTCCCGGCAAAGACGCGAAGGCCAACGCCATCGGAACCAACGTCGGGCATCTTCCGGGAACGGACACCTGGGCAGTGATCACCTGGAGCTACGTCAAGCAGGGCGAAGATGGCGCGAGTGTCGGAGGAACGGGGACCGAAGAACGAGGCGGAAGACCAGGTGGGAACTGCCATCTGGCCGCGCGGTTCGAGAGTGAGACTCTGGAGGTGGTTCCCGAACAGATCAGCGCGACGACCCACATCTGGGTCAGCGGCTGGAAGCACGACACGGATCGGCCCGTGAGGGTGGCCTTCCCCACCATGCTGGACGGGTTCGGCTTCCTGCCCGGCGGGCTCCAGGTGACTCTGGGGCCGGGTGATTACTTCCCCTCCCAGATGGGGGGCGTCCGGGGCCCGGACGGTCGGTACGGGATCGAGTATCCCTGCAATGTCTTCATTTCGGCAGGCTCCGGCGCGGTTCCCGGGACCGTCACCGTTCCGATCCTGGTGAGTCAGGCAGGCTGTGGCGAGGCCCACATCGAGCTCGCGGTGCGGGTCGTCCCATCGACGGACAAGCTCAGCGGCCCGAGCCGCACCGGGACCGGCGCTCAAACCGGTCCGTCCGCTCCCCCGCCCGCCCCGGTGACGCAAGCGAGTTTGCCGGGTGGCTTCACGGCTCGATTGGGGGCTGGGCGTGTCGTGATCTGTCCCGGACACAACAGCGAGACGGTGAACGTCGAGATCACGGGCTGGCGGAGAGGCACCGGTGACCAGGTGGAGGTCCGGCTGGTGGAAGAAGGGTCGGGGCGTGGCAATCTCGGGAACGAGATCGTGGGTCTTCCTGCCGTCTCCGCCCTGGACCCGGCCAATCTGGGATCTCCCTCCCATGTCATCGGAATCGGATTCCGCGCGATGCCCAAGGCCTCCACCGGCACGACCGCCGTGCATGTGGTCGTCCGGCAGCGCCGCCCCGCCGTCGTGGGTGAGCCGGTACTGTTCGATCAGCTCGACCTCATACTCGCGGTCGTGGTCGCCGACCCCATCACCTGTGGAGCGGCGCGCTCGTCCGGAGCGACGGTGTCACCACCTCCCGTGACGGCTCTGCCTCCGACCGTCGGACCGGCCGTGCAGGCAACGCCGGCGCCGACCCCGCCGCCAACGCCGGCAGTCGGCACTCTGTCCGGCCCAGTCACGGCCGATCCGGAGGCAGCCGTGTCGAAGCTCATCGATGACGGGGACGCGGCCAGAGAGAAGGGCGACCACGAGGCCGCGATCGCCATCTACAAGGAGGCGATCAAGCTTGCCCCGGGTGATGGCACCTGGAGGAATCGCCTCGGGGAGAGCGAAGCGGCGAGGGGACGGTGGGCCGATGCCGAGTCGCAATACAGGCAGGCCGTGAGGCTCGATCCGAAGGAAGCCGACTACCGCGCCAGTCTGGCGCTCTCCCTCTTGAGGCAGGGGCGTCGCGACGAAGCCTTGACCGAGGCCAGGCAGTCACTCGACATTGCCGAGCGACAGGGAGCCGAGGTGCGCAAGATCATCGCCGATGCCCCGGTGTTCCGGGAACTGGGTCTTCAGAGGTGAGCCGTGGGCTCTCGGAACCCCGGTCGGGTGAACTGGACCACACCGGTCACGATTCCGCCCAAGCTGGCGAGGTAGCGCGTTCTGAGAGCCCGCGAGCGACGCCTGCTTGAACGTGACCTCCAGGCCGGCGGCCGGTTGGAAGCTCCTGCACTGCCGGCCTCAGGTGGGGCTCCTCTTCCATCGGGTCGGCATGCTAGACTCCGGACCGGCGAGCCGGGCCACGCATGTCCGCGGCGCCCGGAGACACCCATGTCCGAGCAGACGACCCAGGACGCTCCCCGGGGCGACAGCCTCGGCCGGGTGCTCACGCTGGACGTGTGCCGACTCGTCTGTGTCGCCGGCCCCGACCGGGGTCGTGAGTGGACGGTCGAGGCCGGCGGCGCCCGCATCGGCACCCACGAGAGCTCCGAGGTGAGGATCGACGACCCCACCGTGTCCCGGCACCACGCGCTGGTGAAGCGGACCGCCCAGGGATGGCTGGTGGAGGATCGCGACTCGAGAAACGGGGTGCTCCTCGACGGCGTCCCTGTCCGGTCGGGGTATCTCAGACCCGACTCGGTGCTGACCCTCGGCACGACGCAGCTCCGGTGCTCGCCCCGCGAGAAGACCGTGCTGCTCCAGCCGTCGGACGGCCGCACCTTCCACGGGGTGGTGGCGGCCTCGCCGTCGATGCGCGACGTGATCGGGATGCTCCAGCGCGTCGCGCCGCTTGGCCTGTCGATCCTGCTGACCGGTCCGACCGGAACCGGGAAGGGGGTGCTCGCCCGGGCCGTCCACAGGGCCAGCCCCCGGAACGACCGGCCGTTCGAGGTTCTCGACTGCGCCAACGTGGACGAGAACCTGATCCGGGCGGAGCTGTTCGGTCACGAGAAGGGGGCGTTCACCGGGGCTGACCAGGCTCGCCCGGGCATCTTCGAGACCGCCGCGGGGGGAACGCTGTTCATCGACGAGATCGGCGAGCTTCCCCTGGACCTCCAGCCCCGTCTGCTCAAGGTGCTGGAGGACCGGGAGATCCGACGCCTCGGCAGCCAGAAGTCGATCCCGGTGGACGTGCGCATCGTGGCGGCCACGCACCGGGATCTCGGGCAGCTGGTGCGAGACGGCAGGTTCCGCGAGGACCTCCTGTACCGGCTCTGCGTCGTCGAGATCGCGGTGCCGCCGCTGGCACGTCGTCGCGAGGACGTGGAGCCGCTGGCCCTCCACTTTCTCACGACCTGGGGCTGCCTCGACCGGCTCCCGCTGTCGGGCCAGGTCCTCGCCCGGCTGTCGGCCCATGACTGGCCGGGCAACGTCCGGGAGCTGCGGAACGTGCTCGAGCGCGCCGTGGCCCTGGCCGGCCCCGGGCCGATGGCCGTGGACCACCTGGTCCTCGCCGCGCCGGCTCCCGCGGAAGACCGGCCGGCGCCCGCGACCGAGCCGGTCTTCGGAGTGAGCGGGGCGCTGGATCTGGTCGAGCGGGAGGCGATCATCGAGGCGCTCGCCGAGATGAACGGTAACAAGGCCGCCGCGGCGCGCAAGCTGGGAGTGGCGATCACGACCCTCAGGCGCAAGATGGAGAAGTTCGGCCTGGAGTGACCCGCCGGTCAGAACGGCCTGGCCGAGTCGCGCGCTCAGCGGTCGAGCCGGGCGGGATCTTCCGAGATGGGGGGCCCTTCGCTTCGCTCATTCCGCCCCCCAAACCCCCTCCGGGCTCACTCGTTCTCCAGCAACAGAACCTGAGCCTGCTCCAGGTCCGCGGCGCCCTTGACCGGCAGGTCCAGCACCCGGGCGTACCGGAGCGTGACGAGGTTGTCCCCCTTCACCAGGAGATCGGCCGGGAACTCCACGTAGTGGGCGTCTTCCGACCGGAGGTCCTCGTCGACCCGACCCCCCGGCCCCGGGTCGGACCGGTGGGCGATGCACCGTGGGATCGCCTTCCCGTTGATCTTGATCGACACGGCGTCTTCGAGCTTGAGCTTGTAGACGTGGACCCCCAGCGCCGCCCGGTCCACGGCCCGCCTGCACGGGAACGTCCAGGCGATCTGGTGGACGTACATGTCGGGGCGCAGCTCCGCCTGCAACGGGTCGTTCGTCAGGTGGCTGGCTTCGACCCGCCCGGATCCGGACGGCCCGGTCTTCGGGGAGGGCCCTGGCTGGTCGACCTTCACCCGTCCGGGGCGCTTGAGCTTGAGTCTGAACTTGTGACGCCTGGCGTGCGCGAACGGGGGCGCGGTCTGGTGGACCCAGGGCAGGTCGAGATACTCCTTCAGCCACCCCGGAACCGGGCGCCGGTGCGCCTTCAGGTAGATCGAGGCCTCGGCGAGCGTCCCCAGGGAGCAAGCGACGGCCAGCCGGCTATCGACGGGCACCGAACGATCGCCCAGGAACCGACCGAGCAGGGCGGGACCCGCGGGACGTCTCAGCATCTCCAGGTCGACCAGGCTGGAGAGCGCCCCCTCGACGCGGCCGTCGAGACCCTGGACCCGGAGCTTTCCCCGGAGCGCCTCCAGCGTCCTCACCGAGCTCGAAACGGTCGCGGCCAGCACCCTGGCCCACGGACGGGCGAGCCGGTCGGTCTCCACCGAGGTCGTCGCGTCGGCGCCGGAGACGGAGCCGCGGGCCGGCCGGCACGAGAGCACCAGCGGCCGATCCAGGGAGTCGATCGCGAGCGACGCCATGAACCGTCTGCCCTGGATCCGCCGGGTCTCGCCGAGCACCCGGGCGCCTCCGGAGACGATCCGGATCGACACGGATGACGCATCGCTGCACCGACCGCTGACCGTGACCAGGCCCACGCCCGAAGCCTCCAGGGTCATCTCGTCGATCCGGGGAGGCGCAGGGGTCGCCACCGGAGCGCTCCGGGGAGGTCGGAGATGGAGGCCGATCGCCAGGACCAGAGCGACCAGGAACGCCGATCCCGCGACGAGCCTGCGCGCCTGCGAACGCGGTGACGCGGCCGGCCGCGGAGGCTCCACCCGGACCGGAAACGTGGACGCCCCGGTCGCCTCCGCGGACGACGCTGGTGTCGCCTTGGTGACCGGCAGGCCGCCCCCACCCGGTGAGCGCGTCGCCCTGCTTCCGGTCGTGTCTTCGGGGCCGGGCCGCGTCGTCAGGAGCCCGCCCACCAGTCTCTGGAGCTCGTCCAGGGTCTGGGGCCTGTCCAGGGGATCCTTGGACAGCATGCGGTCGACGAGCTCTTGCAGATCCTCCGCCAGACCGTCGATCCGGGGGGGAGCGTCGTTGACGTGGGCCAGCAGCACCGCCCGGACCACGCCGGTGAACGGAGGTTGGCCGGCCAGCATCTCGTGGAGCACCACCCCCAGCGAGTACACGTCGGACCGCAGGTCGGCGGCGTTCCCCAGGACGATCTCCGGGGCCACGTAGAGCGGGGTGCCCAGGAGCGACCTCGTCTGGGTGAGGCCCTGGGTGTAGTCCGGGCGCTTCACCAGACCCAGATCGATCAGCACCGGCCCTCGCTCCCTGTCGATGATGACGTTCTGGGGCTTGATGTCCCTGTGGAGCATCCTCCGCTCCTCCAGGACCTGCAGCGCCTCGCCGATCGCCGCGACCGTCGAGAGAGCCTCCGTCCGGTCGAGCCGTTCCATGGCCGTGATGTGATTCCGCAGGGTCGGGCCGTCGAGGAGCTCCATCACGTAGTACGGTCGGTCCTCCGCGATCCCGGCGTCGAACACCCGGACGACCCGGGGGTGGGAGATCTCGATCAACGCCGCGATCTCCCGCTTCAGCCTCTCGGTTTCGCGAGACCGGGTTGCCGGATCGTCCTCGTCGTCGGAGGTGGTGGAGAGGATCTTCAGCACGACCTTCCGATCGAGCCTCCGGTCCCGGCAGACGACCACGAGCCCACCGGCTCCGTCGGAGAGCAGGTCGATCGGCTCGTGACGCGCCGCCAGCACGGCGGGAAGATCGACAGTCAGGTTCACCGGCGTTGGTCCGCAGCCGGGCTGCTGCGGGAGCGATCGAGAGCGGGGGCCGTGGTGGCCCGGAGGGAGTCCTTCTCGAACGACCTCTCCCCCGAGGAAGGGTGAGGCGACCCGGCGGGCCGCCGGCCCGTGAAGCCGGCGGCCCGTCGTTCGCCGGGGACACCGTCACTGCCCCGGCGTCACCACCATGAAGACCGTTCGTCCATCGACCTCGGTCGCCAGGTAATAGACCCCGTTCGCCGTGTAGTACTCGGTGCCGTCGATGATCACCGTCGTGGCGCCCGGCGGGAGCTCCTCGAGGTACTCGCTGGCGGGCACCTCCACCGGGTCGTAGTAGGTCGCGCCGTCCACGACCGTCGGGGCGTACCACTGGTTGTTCCAGTAGTAGTACGGCATCGCACCGACCACGATCGACCGGGCGTAGGGGGGCCGCGAGTACCAGCGGTTCCCGCCGTCGACGTAGAGATATCCGCGGGCCGCCACGACGTTGCCTCCCGGGCCGACGGCCACGGCTCCGCCACGGGCCACGGTTCCTCCGTAGGGACCCACGGCCACGGCGCCTCCGCGGGCGACCACGCCACCCTCGGGCCCCCTGGCGACGGCGCCGCCCCGGGCATAGGTGGCGCCTTCGGAACCTCTGGCAGCCGTGCCTCCCCGGGCGTAGACCTCTCCGCCGGCGGTCTTCACCGCCACGCCTCCGCGAGCCGCCTCTCCGCCTCCGGCCCCCTGGACGTACCGCCCACCGGCGTAGACGGTGCTGCCGCCCGGAGTGGTGTAGGACCGGTGGCCGCTGCCCGAGGAGGCCCCGGAGAATGAAGCGCGTGACGCGCTGCTGTAGGAGGCCCCGGAGAACGAGCGGGACCCGCCACCCCCTCCGTAGCTTCCGGAGTACCGCACCGACCCTCCTCCTCCCCCGAAGCCACCGCCTCCTCTGCCGCCACCGCCCCGCGCCCACGCATCGTCCACGGGGCAGGTCAGCATGACGAGGGAGACCGCGAGGAAGCACGAGAACATCCGGCTTGTCGAGTCATCGTTCCGTTTCATCTGGTTCTCCTCGGGCCCCAGCCCGATCGCCAGCACCGTCAGCGAGAGAGTGAGGACCGCTGGTCATGCGATCCGGTGACCGACTGGATCGCGAAATCTGTACGGGAGCACCGGTCCGGAATCGAGGGGACGAACAGGCCGGGCGGCCTGGGGGGATCGAAGCGCCAGGAGCGGAACCTGGCCGTGAACTGCGGATGGCCCGGAAGGGTCTTGTAGGTGATGACGAACTTCGCGGGGGTGAGCTCCTGTCCGGCCACGATCCAGATCTGCCAGTCGATCATCTCCTGGGAGAAGACCAGGTGGTGACACCGCTGGCCGTCCACGACGCGGATCCCCTCGTACCGGCCCTTGGTCACCTGTCCGACGAAGTTGGCGTAGATGTCGTTCACCACGAAGTCCGCCAGCGGGAAGGTGGCGTCGAACCGCTCGGCCAGGGTGTCCATCATCCGCTCGACGCTTCCCTTGATGGACAGGGTGGCGAAGGTGTTGTCGTTCGTCTCGACCTTGGTGACCGTCCGACCGTCGTACCAGAGATAGAGGTTGTGGAGGTCTCCTCGGGCCTTCACGAACATCCGGTCCGGCCGGGAGTAGGCGACCTCCACCTGGTTCTCGTACTGGATCCTCTGGCCAAGCCGGTTGTACTCGTCCAGCGTGGTCTGGGCCACCAGGTCGTAGCAGCCAGCCGAAGCCAGCTTGGAGCTCATGCCGCGGAGAACGATCGCCGCGAACGGGTCCACCGGCCTTGCATCCGCCGCGATGGCGGCGTGGTGGGCCGGGCAGACCGCCAGCGTGAGGAGAGCACCTGTCAAGAGAATCGAGGACATCCGGCGCATGAGCGAACTCCTTCCAGTCGTCTCGAGGGCGGCACGGTTGCCTCCACTGTATCAATGGAATCAGGACGATGCAAACCTTCTGCTGAAACCCTCCGGAGAGCCGGACCCTTCAGGCTCTCTCCGGACCGGTCACGCCGCGAACCGCAGCGCACGCTCTCCGGACCGTATCCGCGTGGACGCCGGAGTCCCTGAGGTCGGTACTCCCGCACGAGGGCGGTGACGCCAGCAACCGAGCTCAGACGGGAACCAAGTCCACGCACAGTCTCGCCGCGTGCGCCAGTGGCTCCATGTCGCCGACGTCCGAAGTGAGGATCCGGTCTCCGTCGCTTGCAAGGAGCACCAGCGCCGCGTCGATCACGTCACTGCGCTTCGAGAGAGCCAGCAGTTCTCCCGCCGCACGACCGAGGGCCTCGTCCAGGGGGCGGATGTCGACGCCCTCCAGCGCTCTGCACAGCAGCGCCTGCCGGGAGCCTCTTCCCCGCCAGGCCTGGCCGACCACACCTCCGTGCGAGAGGGGAACCTCTTCATCCAGCAGTGCTGTCTTGAGGCGCCGCCACATGGAGCGATCGCCGCGCTCCAGTGCGATCAGCGCTCCACTGTCCAGGACGAGAGTCACGCCGCTCTCCGCCGCTGGCGCTTGCCGGGCCGATCCCGGACGACGATTGCGTCGCGCCGGTCCCTTTGCTCTTGCGCGACCAGCTCCGCCGCGGAGATCGCACCGAACTGCCGTTCATACGAGGCGATCGCCTCGGCCAGCGCGAGCAGCCGGCGCTCCTTGGCAGCTCGCTCGGCCAGGGCGAGGTTCACCCAGCCGCTCAGGGAGCTCGCTCGCCCCGCCGCGACCGAGTCGTTGGCAGCCTCGAGGAGAGCCTTGTCGACAGTGACTGTCAGACGTGCTTTGCGGGTTGTCATATTCCGATGGTAACACGGATACGACAATGATACAACTCATCCAGGATCCGGCGTCTCGCCGATTCCGAAAGGTCCATCCATGCCACGGTCAGGGTGAACGGTCGGGGAATCGCGGGGCCCGCGAGGCGTTCGATCTCGGACGGGGCGACCTCTCGAGCGAGGCCAGGGAAGCGAATCGCAGGATTCCATTTACCCCTCGTGGCCGGTTCTCTCTCTCGGTGCTGCTCGTGCCCGCCTCGACCCGCCGAGCCGGGCCGCCGGCCTCGTGGCGGTTCGCGCACCGCGTGTGGCCGGGTGGCCGCGGTCCGGTCGGGTTTATCGGACCGCTTTTGCTTGATCCTCTGTTCGCTGGTGGGATACGATGCGGCGACCTCGGGAGCCGCCTGTCCGTCCACGACGACCGCGGGACCCGGACGAGACGAGGCGTCACTTGAGAGCGTTGCTCATAAACCCGGCACCCGCCCACTGCTACTACAGCTTCCCCGAGGCGCGCCGCATCGCGGGGAAGAAGTGCCTCGGGATTCCGCTCGGACTCATAACGGTCGCGAGCCTGCTCCCCCCGGACTGGCAGTTTCGACTCGTGGAGGCCGGGGTCCGTCCCCCGACCGACGACGACTGGGCCTGGGCCGACATCATCCTGTTCTCCGGGAACTCTCTCCATCGGCAGAGCCTTCTCGACCTGATCCGGGAGTCCAGGCGAAGGGGAAAGCGGGTCGTGGCAGGGGGGCCTTACGTCACGTACGCTCCGGAAGAGGTCCTGGCCGCCGGAGCCGATCTCGTGGCGAGAGGAGAAGGAGAGGCCACGGTTCCCCTGCTTCTGGAGGCCCTGGAGACCGGGCGGCGGCAAGCGGTCCTCGCCAGCCCCGAGAAACCGGCCATGTCCTCTTCTCCCGTGCCTCGCTTCGACCTGCTCGATCTCGAGCTCTACGTGTACGTCCAGGTGCAGGCGTCGCGCGGGTGTCCACACGATTGCGAGTACTGCGACATCGTGGCCCGGTACGGACGTGCGCCCCGGTACAAGTCTCCATCCCAGGTGACGGCGGAGCTGGATGCGCTGTACCGGCTGGGATGGCGGGGCCACGTCTTCGTCGCCGATGACAACTTCATCGGCGACAGGGCCTCGGCCCGGTCCATACTGTGCCGGCTGTACGAATGGCAGCGGGAGCACCACGAGCCTTTCTCGTTCAACACTCAGGCGACGGTGGCCCTGGGGAGGGATCGCGAGATGATCGACCTCTTCACCAGGGCCAACTTCGGTGACATCTTCGTGGGCATCGAGACGCTGGACCAGGATGCCCTGAAGCTCGCCGGGAAGTCGCACACCGTGACCAGCTCCTGCGGCGACTGGCTGGACACCATGGTGAAGAACGGGTTGTCCGCGCTGCTGTCGTTCATCATCGGGTTCGACGGAGAGAAGAAGGGAGCCGGAGAGCGCATCTGCCAGTTCGTCGAGGAGAGGGCCGTGCCGGTCGTCATGATAAACACGCTCTGGGCCATTCCCGACACGCGACTCTGGAATCGTCTCCGTCTGGAAGGGCGTCTCCACGACCGGGTCCCGGAGGGAAACGAACTGGTGGGCGGGCGGTGCAACTTCGTCCCATCGAGGCCGGAGCCGGAGATACTGGACGAGTTCGTACGGACCTGGGACCGGCTGTACGAGCCCACGACGTTCGTGCAGCGCGCCTACCGCTACTACCTCGCGATGAGGCCGACGCGGGCGGCCACGGCCAGAAGAACCGGCCAACCGGACGACACCGTGATCCGGACCGAGGGTAGATCTCTGAAGGGTGCGATCCATGATCTCCGGAAGCTGATGCGGCTCCTCGGCACCATGGGCGTGCGGGAGGGATGCAGGCTCTCGTTCTGGAAGAGCCTCTTCGGGCTTCTGCGCAAGAACCCCAGTCGGGTGGTCCAGTTCCTCAACGCCTGCGGGCACGGCCCCGATCTGTTTCGCATCCGGGAGATGCTGCTCCTCATGAAGCGGCCTGTCGGCCCGTCCGGATCCGGGCAAGACGACCTGCGAACGCCACGACCGTCGGCGCCCTGAACGACGACCCTGATTCACGGCCAACGCGGCGCTCAGCGGCACCAGCAGCGGATCGAGACTGGCGGCGAGCTGACGCAGCGCCGCTCCCGCCCGGCTGCGGATCAGATTCTCCACGACTCCGACGTGCCGGGCCGTGATACACTCGAGCCCGAGGTCAGGAGCGCCCCCATCCCTCGACACGTCCCGGCCTGGCCGTGGAGCGTCGCGATCCCGGCAGAAGCAGGCCGTGTCGGGCGGCGCGCCCCGGGCAGGGTCGCCCTGAAGAACCATGGCAGATCCGCGGTTGCCGCCGAAGTGTGCCGGCAGGTTCGTGCTGGAGAGGCTGCTCGGCACCGGCGCCTTCGGCACGGTCTGCCTCGCGCGGCAGATCGAGCTCGACCGGCCCGTGGCGCTGAAGCTGGTCCGGACGCAGGGCGTACCCACCGCCCAGGACAAGGACCGCCTCCTCGTCGAGGCGCGTATCACCTCCAGGCTCGAGCATCCGAACATCGTCCGGGTGTTCGACTGCGACATCGAGGAGGACGTGGCCTGGATCGCCTACGAGTACCTCGAGGGAGAGACGCTGGCCCAGATGGCGGCCAGGGGGCCTCTCCCGCCTGCCCAGGCAGTGGACATGGCGATGCAGATCGCCCGGGCGCTGGAGGCCGCTCACGCCCGGGACGTGCTCCACCGCGACATCAAGCCGGCCAACGTCCTGAAACTCGGGGACGGCACCTGCAAGGTGATCGACTTCGGAATCGCCAAGTGCGCGGGGCCGCAGGCGATCGAGACGGCCGCCGGGCTGATCTTCGGCACCGTGGAGTACATGGCGCCCGAGTACATCCAGGGGCGGCCCTACGCCCCGAGCTGCGACCTCTACTCGCTGGCCGTGTCGCTGTTCGAGCTCTTGACCGGTCGGAGGCCGTTCGAGGCGTCCAGACCTCTGGACGTCTTGCAGCTGCATCTGGAGAGTCCGCCCCCCCATCCGGGGGCGCTGGTCGGGACGGTCTCCGCGAGCCTCGACCGATTCGTGACGAGGGCGCTGAGCAAGGATCCCCAGGAGCGTCACTCCACCGCCCGGGAGTTCCTGGAACATCTGGAGATCGTGAGACAGCCCGTCGTGGCCCCGGCCGGGTCGGGCCCGGCCCGGCCGGCCGGCGCCGGCGAGAGAGGTCGGACCGCCCGGGTCACACGCCCGGCTCTCCAGGCGCGGAGGACGGTCCCCGGGACCCAGCAGGTCTCGTCCACCGCCTCACCGCCTGGGCGGGTCGTCGCGCTGGTCGGAGCTGCCGCCGTCCTCACGATGATCGTCGGGGCAGGCGTGGTCGTGCAGAGAGCGCCCCCGGCCTCGTCGCCCTCGGCGAGCCCCGCTGCGGCCGCGGGAACGCTGCCGTTCCGCTTCCCGGCCGGGGGGCGCAGGCTGGAGGTGATGCTCGAAGCCGCCGCGACCAGCGGCTCGTACCTGAGACTCCGGGACATCGGGAGATCGTCGGTCACCACCCTGTCCTGCGACAGCTCCAGGGTCGTCACCTTCGAGCGCCTGCTGTCGAGCACCAGCTACGAGCTCGCCCTGGTGCCATCGGGGACCGGCCCGGCGACCCGCTCCACCACTGTCTCCACGCCCGAGCGGCTCGAGGTCTTCAACGTGGGGTGCTACCCGTCGGCCCGGGAGGTGCTGGTGGATTTCGATTTCGAGAGCCGCTGGGCCTTCGACGTGGAGCTCGTCGCCGTGGCCACGTCCAGGAAGGCGCTGTCCATACCCTGCGACCCCGACCGGCGGTTCTTCCGGCACCGTTTCCAGGGGCTCTCTCCCGACACCGAGTACACGCTCCGGGTGCTGCCCAGGAAAGGCTGGGGAGGTCTCAAGGGTCTGGCTTTCAAGACCGAAACCGCGGCGCAGGGATCAGCCGTGCGGCAGCGGCTCAACGAGGCTCGGTCGTTTCCTCTCGGCCTCCTGGTCGACGGGCTGATGGCCCGGCCCGACCCCCAGATGGAGGAACCGCTCGCCGAGGCAGTCGAGAAGGGGGAGTTCGAGGCGCTCGAGGCTGCCGATGCCCTGCCCGAGCTGATCTTCTGCCTGCGAAGCCCCAGGCTGGCCGAGGCTGTCCTCAAGAAGGTCGGGACCCGGCTCGGGAGGCTCGACTGGGACAGGAGGGCCTACCTCGTGGCGGCTGCCTCCATGGCTCGCCACCGGCAGGCCCTGGACCTCGCCCGGACAGAGCTCGCAGAGCTGGTTCGGAGCGGGGTCGCGCTCAAGGAGGCGACCTTCTACAGAGTGGCCCAGGGGCTGGCCGCCACGCGGGAGCCCCGGGCGTTCCGGTGGATCCAGACCCTGATGGAGAACCAGCCTCGACCGGGACAGGTGCTGCACTGGATGTTGCGGTGCGACCGGATCGAGGGAGCAGCCGTCTGCCGGAGGTGGGCCGGCGGCGCCGACGGAGCGCTTCGCGAGGTCGGGCTGGTCGGCCTGGGGATCCTGGGAGATCCGCGAGACGTCCCGCTGCTCGAGACGGCGTCCCGCACGGCCGGCGACCGATCGACGCGACAGGCTGCCCTGCAGGCTCTCCGGCTCCACGGCTCCGGCGCCGCGAGAGCCGCTGCCACGCAGTTCGCCAGGGACAACCTCTCGAATCCCGACGCCATCTGGACCGCGGCGATGCTGGAGGAGCGGAGGCTCCCCGCCTGGATCCGCCGGAACAGCAGCATGCTCACCGACGACTCCCTCTCCGTGCTGACCTCGACGTCTGCGGAGCTGGTTCTCGCCCGGGAGGTGTCGGCGCTGGCCCAGGGGACCCTGGGGACCGGCGACCCGGAGAGTCTGAGATTCCTTCGAAGCCGGTTGGAATCTCTGGAGCCGCGGGTGCAACGCGCGAGCGTCTGGGCGCTGGGTCGGCTGGGAGATCGATCGTCCGGGCCCGCGATCGCGAGACGCTTCCTCGAGTCCGACCCGGGACCGACGACGGTGGCGGCCGTGTGGGCCGCGGGTCAACTCAGGGAGCGGTCCGCCGTCGGCGGGCTTCGGAGCCTCATCGAGAAGGGCCACCGATCCGGCGACCGCGAGGGCCAGATGGGCGCGGCGCTGGCGGCGTGGGCGCTCGCGAGGATCGGCCTCGACGGCACGGACCGGGCGCTCCTCGAGAGGATCGCCCGGTCCAGCGGCGCCTCGGACCTGGTCCGGAGGTTCGCCAAGCTGGCCCTGGGAAGCGATCCGGCTTCCCGCGAGGGCGAGGTCGAGCTGTTCGTGTTCCCGTTCTTGCCCGCGGTCGCCACGGGTATCGAGACGTGGCCGGAGGAGATCATCGAGGTCTCGGCTCGTGGCGCCTGGACCTTGTCCGGTGCGGCACGACCTCCCGCCGAGCTGACCGAGATCCTCCCGCTGAGGGAAGCCACGGCGCTGTCGCTCCTGGCCCAGATCGGGGAGGCCAACATCCCCGTGAGCGACGCGCCGCGGCTGATGACCACCCGCCAGTTTCCCTTGCGAGACGGTCGCTTCGAGGTCATCGTCTCGCCGTTCTACCAGAGTCTTCCGATCGTGCGCTGCCAGGACCCGGGGGAGGCCGGCGGCTTCGCGATGGTGCGGGTGCGGCGGCAACCCTGACCGGAGGCCGGCACGACGGGCCGGTCGGCACCCGGTCTCGCCCTCCGGGCTCGCCGGGATGCGGCCGGCCGGCGTCGAGGCCAGGGGGCGCTGCCGCACCTCGCCCCTCTGGCCCCGTCCGGACCGGCGCTACCGGACCGGCCCCTTGATCCGGGCGATCAGGTTGTCCATCAGAGTGATCCCCTCGTCGATCCGCCCCTCCTTCTTGAGCA
>JACQZM010000549.1 GCA_016213885.1 Candidatus Rifleibacteriota bacterium
AGCTCAGAGCATCGGAAGCAGCACGACGAACTGGGTGCCGAAACCGGGACTGGACCGCGCCTCGATGGTGCCTCCCATCCGCGTCACCACGTCCCTTGCCTGGGAGAGCCCGGTGCCGGTTCCGGTGGGCTTGCTGGTGACGCCGGGCTGGAACAGTCTCGGGAGTATCTCCGGTGCGATCCCCGGCCCGTCGTCGGCGACGACGACCTGGGCTTGCCTGGACGGTTCCGCGACCGACAGGGTGATCGAGACCCGGGAGGCGCCGGCCTCGATGGCGTTCGTGAGAAGCCCGTGCATCACCACGGAGAGGGTCTCGGCCTCCGATGGCGGGTCGAGCGACGGGACGGCCACCGGGGCCTCGGTCAGCGTGAGCTGGACCTTCTCGCGGAGCGGAAAAGTGTTCTTCCACTCCTCCAGCAGCGGCCCCATCGGCAGCGCATGGGCTCTGATCACCTCGCCCGTCCTGGTGGAGAGCTCCGTCGCCACGGTGTACAGCTCGCTCAGCATGGGGATCGCCCGGGCAGGGTCGCTCTTCAGGAGGTTCGCCTGCTGGGACATCGCGGCGAACCGACCGGACAGATCGGCGTCCAGGAGCTGCTGGACCAGCCGGTCGACATCGGGGACTCCCGACGACGGTGCGGTCCGCTGGGAAGCGGTCTTGACGGGAAGGCGCTTGAGCAGACGATCGCCCAGGGTGGCCAGGTTCTCCACGGTGAAGAAGTAGTCGCACGCCTTGGCCGGGTCGCCGGCGGCGCGGCGGACCACGCCCAGGGCGCCCTTGAGCGGATGGACCGCGTCGGCATGGGCCTCGCGGATGAAGGCGAGCCTCTCCAGGAACCCCTTGCGGTCGATCGCACCCTCGCGCCGCCGGCACGCCGCCAGCTCCGCGGCCAGCCCCTCGACCAGCACGGAGGCCGACGGCAGCCGGTGCTCCGGCTTCTGGGCCAGACAGCTCCGGACGAGAGCATCGAGCGACGGAGTGACTCCGGCCAGGTCCAGGTCGAGGTGACCCGGCTCTCCGACGAGCTGCGGGAAGGCCCCGCCACCTTCGAACGGATACCTCCCGGTCAAGAGCTCGAACAGCACCACCCCCAGGGCGAAGATGTCGACCCGGCCGTCCATGGGACCCGCGGAGATCACCTCCGGCGCCACGTACCTGGGCGTGCCCACCGCCGATTCGGCGCGGGTGATCTGGGTCCACCGGTCGCGCCTGACCAGGCCGGAGTCGAGCAGCTTCACCCGGTCGCCGGAGGTGAGGATGATGTTCTCGGGCTTGACGTCGCGATGGAGCAGATCGCCGCCAGAGCCTTGGCCTCCCGCTGGCACCGAGTCACCAGCTCCGTGTCCCCCCTGAACTCCGGCGCCACCATCTTCAGCGCCACCCGCCGTTCGAGGCGGCCGTCGGTGGCGCTGAGGATGACGCCCATCCCGCCGCGGGAGAGGAACTTCAGCTGGGTGTACCGGGGCGGCAGCTGGTGGGCCTGGAGAGCCGGGTCGAGCGCAGAGAGCGCCTCGGATGAGGCTGCGCGCTTCTTGATGCGCTTGGCCACGTCCTTGTAGCCGATATCCATGATGTAGACCCTGTTGAGCAGCCGTTGCGACTCGTCGGCCAGCCCGACGGACTCGCAGGCCAGGGCCAGCTCGTACACCAGCTCCTTGGGTACCGACTCGACGTTCAGCTTCTTGATCTCCTCCTGAACGATGTCCCGGTGGCCCTGCTTGGCGATCGCCAGCGCCACGTAGGCCAGGATCTCGTCGCGACGGCCTTCGTTGGCCGCCAGCGCCGACTGGAACCGGGCGATCGCCCGCTCGTATTCGCCCTTCTTGAGGTTGTGCAGGCCCATGGCGAGGTAGCGCTGAGGGGGAGCCGGCGTCTTCTTGCCCGGGCTGTCGGACGATCTGCGACGGAACGCCAGGAACGCCGCACCCCCGCCCGCCGCGGCGACGACCAGCGCCAGCGCCCACGACGCCGGGCTCACCGGCACCGTCGGAGAGCCCGGTCCCTGGCCGGTCTCGACCGGCGCCGCCGACGCGGCGGCGATGGGGCGCTGAACCGGTCGTTCCGGCGAGCTCACGGTTCGGGGAGGGGTGGGGGACGGCGGCGAGGGGACCGCGGCGCTCGGGCTGGCCGCGGGCGACGCCACGGCCACCGGTGACGCTGTCGGCGAGACCCGGGCGATCGGTGTCGGGGCCGGTGGAGACTCCATCCGGTCGGGCGGCCGGGTCGGGCGGTCCGGTGGCGGGGAGCCGATCGGGTGAACGGGACCGGTGAACGGCGGTCCCGGCTGCAGTGCCGTCGCTGGCGAGGCCGGGGGGATCGGCTGCTCCGACGAAACCATGGCTCCGATGATCCGGTCGAGGGCGGCCCAGCGTTCCTCGTGGGAGATGGCCGCGGTCGCGAGCGGCGCCAGCGCCTCCATGTGCGCCATCAGCGGCCGGGGGTCCGATCCGTCACGCGCCATCATCGCGCAGGCGTCCCGGGTCATGAAGTGGGCCTCGGTGAAGGGGCGCATCCGTCGATCCACCGGGGTGGCCTTGAGCTCCAGCAACCGGTCTTTCACGAACGGGAACACCAGGTGGTCGAGCTGTCTCTCGGACTGCTCGATATTCCTCCGGAACGCCTCGATCAGCGACCAGCGATCAGCTCCGGGTTGGGCGTCGTCCAGCGGCCCGCCCTGCGGCGGACCCGGGGTCGCCCGGATCCTCTGCTTGGTGACGTCGTCGAGGTCGCTCACTCGGAGGTAGAACTCGAACCGCTCCGGGAACTTCGGAATCGGCGCTCCCATGGGCCCCTCGGGCGGCCGGCCCGGCGGGCCGGGCCAGCGATCTCCCCCGGGACCGCCGCGGGGCCCGAACGGCGGGCCGTGATGCGGACCGAACGGGGGTCGGGGGCCGAACGGATCCTGCTCTCCGCCCCGATCAGGCGGCCTGAACGAGCCGGGGGAGCCGTTCGGGGCGCCGTGCCCCGGGCGGAATCGCGGCGTCGGCCTTTCCCCGGACGGACCCTGGGAGTCGTCGGGACCAACCGGTTGGCTCCCCACGGGAACGAACGAGCAGGCAAGAAGAGCGCCGGCGAGAACGCCGAGCCGCACAGACGCCCAGAGATCCATGCTCCGACGCCCTCCCGTCGACGGGACCCACCCTCTCGTCGGCCGGCCGCGAGCGACCCGACCGTCCGTCGACCTTTCATTCTAGCATCCGCGACAGCAGCACGAGGTCAGCCTCACAAAAATAGAAGAACAGGAAGAGGGAGGCCCCGGGGACCTCCCTCCTGCTGGTTCGGACCGTCGCAGCGGTTCAGAACTGGTTCATCGCTTCACCGCCACCGGCGCCACCGAACCCGGAGCCCGGCCTCATTCCCTGGCCGAAGCCGCTCTGCCCGTTCTGGCCCTGGCCAGATCCGCTGGATCCGGGGGCCATCCCCTGGTTTCGCTCGAGGCCGTGAATGATCGTTGCGTGGACCGTGTACGACATCTCGCGGACCGTGACCTTGCCCAGCGCCACGGCCCGTCCCTCCAGCGGTTCGATGGTGAGGGAGAGTTCGCCGACACTCTCGAGGGCGCTTCCCGTGGAGACGCCGCTCGACCCGGCGCTCCCATCGGAGCTGGTGGTCTGGGCCGCAGCCACCGGCTCCCGACTCGGCAGCTTGGCCAGCTTGGCCGTCACGGACCGGATCACCTTGGAGCCGTTCCCGCCAGGGAAGCTCGAAGCCTGGCTGCTCTCGCCCTCGGCCCGGGGCGCCACATCGAGTCGAGGGGCGTCGATCCACTCGAGCTGCACATCGGTGAGTACGTAGGGCGTTCCCGCGACCAGGGCCCGACCGGCCACCGGCTTCTGCGTCGCACCGGAGTCGCTGGATCCGTTGCCGTTGTCACCGAACGAGCTGGCTGCGTCGGAACCCTGGGTGTTCTGATCACCGGACCCGCCGTTGACGACCGGGCGCGCGAATCGCGGTCCGGGGCCGGCCACGATCTGGAGCGAGAAGACGTGAAGCCCGCCGGTGGTGCTGCCGGTCGCCTCGGCCCCCAGAGCGAATCCCATGGTGTTCAAGAGTTCCGGCGGCGGCATCGGGGGCCTGGACATCCCCTGCTGGCCCATCTGCCCCTGCTGCCCGAAGTTGCCGTGGTTCTGGCCCATCTGGCCTTGCTGACCGAAGCCGCCGGGCTGCCCCGGCTGGGCCAAGGCGTCGCCGACGAGAAGTCCGAGCACGAGGAACGCCGCCGTGACTATCGATCCGATGCTGATCCGGTCCATTGATCCCACTCCCTTTCGGTCCTCTGTTTTCTTGGTCGCCGGCGTACAAGCGAGGAGAGTGCCAAGTTCCGGAAAGCCGGCGACGAATCGTCCACACTGCCTTCATGAGCGGTTCTCGTCGTGACCGGCCCGTCGCTCGAGCCGACGGGACATTCGGTCACAAGAGTGAAGCACTCTTCACTTGGCAGGAACCTGGCTGCACTTCCGGGCCGCGGGCCTGCCCATGTTCAACAGAGGCCTCCAGCTCTACCACGAGGTCACTCCTGGAACACCTTCAGACCGTCCAGACGCCACTCGCCCCGGTGGAACAAGAGCTTCACGATGACCTTGCGGACGTACGTGCGGGGCGGCTTGCTCTTGATCGTCTTCATCTTGTAGTAGACCGGCACGTACACCTCCCCCTGGCCGTAGCTCGCCTGGTCGGCTTCGATGAAGACCGACTCGACGAACCCCCCGAACTGGATGAACGCCTGGTCGTCCCTGAGGTTCTCGGCCACGTACTCCCGCCGGGTCTTCTCCCTGCGCCAGCGATCCGAGAGCCTGTCGTAGACCGCCTCGTAGTTCTGCGTCCGGACGTTGGCGACGATCTCCTCGAGGAACGGCAGAGGCGAGGGGGGGACGAACAGCGGCCAGACCCAGAGGAAGAAGCTCACCGCTGAGAGGCTGGCGATGAGCCCCCAGACCAGCGGCTTCACCGGCGGGGAGGTCATCCCTCTCCGGCGGCCCAGGAGAGGAGCGTGCCCATGATCACCTTTCCCAGGCGCTCCTTCGGGAGGACCGTGTCCACCGCACCGGAGTCGATGGCGTGCTTGGGCATGCCGAAGACGACCGACGAGTCCTCCGACTCGGCCAGGGTCACCCCGCCCATCTGGTGCACCTCTCGCAAGCCTTCGGTGCCGTCGTTGCCGATCCCGGTCAGCACCACGGCGATGGTCCTGGGGCCGGTCACCCGGGCCCCTGACCTGAACAGGGCGTCGATGGAGGGAACGAAGACCTGGGCAGGAGGGGCGAGCTGCACGCTCAGGTAGGTCCTTCCGTTGGAGCTGTAGACCTCCATGTTGTGACGGCCCGGCGCGAGGTACACGTGCGACGGCTTCACCCGCAGACCGTGTTCACCCTCGACGACCGACGTCTTGGTCTGCCGGGAGAGCCGGCTGGCCAGCTCCGCGGTCTTCCCTTCGGGCATGTGCTGGGCGATGAGGATGGCGCCAGGAAAATCCCTGGAAAAGCTTCGCAGCACCGACTCCAGCGTCCCGGGCCCCCCGATGGAGGCGCCGATCAGGACCAGCGGGAGCTCTTCAGGCTTCTTTTCCCTGGCGGGCACCACTGTTGTCTCGCCTTCTCTGGAGCAGGCGCCTCTTCTTGGGAGGAGCCTCCATCGTCTCGCGTACAGTCTGCACCACGCCCCACAGCTCTTCCAGATTGTAGAACCGTCGGGCCTTCTCGCGGAACAGATGGACCACCACGTCGTCCATGTCCACGATGGTCCACTCCCACCCCGGGTCGGCCTCCACGTGGCTCGCCCTGACACCGGCCGCCTTCATCTTCACGTGGAGATCGTTGGCGATCGCCTTGGCGTGGGTGTCGGAGGTGGCGCTCGCCAGGACGAAGTAGTCGGCCAGGATGGTCCGTTCCGCGGCGTTCACGGTGACGACATCGAAGGCCTTCATCGCATCCAGGATCTCCAGGATCCGCTTCAGCTTGTCCTCGGTGTTCATTCTTGGTTCCTCGAGGTCCGTCCCCCCGGGGAACGAACGATGGACGGCTGCCCGGACCATCCGTGGCCGGTGCGAAGGAGCCGTGGCATTACTTGTAATCCAAGTGGGACCCTTCAAGCAACGGTTCTGGGATCGTTCTCGTCGTCCAGGTCGACGCCGCAGGCGGCGAACGCCTCGCGGACCTCGTCGATACCGAACCCCTGCCGGGCCAGCCTGCCGAACAGACGCGCGGGGTGGCCCCGGTCGACCCGGGACAGCACGTACCGCTTCAGCCGCTCTCTCAAGGTGCGGTTCCAGTCGCTCCCCAGCCCCTGGTCCAGGGTCGGACCGGCGATCTCCGGCGGCACGCCCCTGGCTGCCAGGCGCTCCTCGAGCAGCTCCCGGGAGGGGGGGAGGTCTGCCTCCAGCGCCTTGCGGATGAAGTTCTCGGCGAGCCGGCGGTCGTCGAGCCACCGGCGCGCCACGGCCTGTTCCAGCGCCTCTTCGACCTGATCCGGGTCGAGCTCGAGAGAGAGGAGGCGTCTTCTCGCCTCGTCCCGGGAGAGGTCTCTCCGGGCGAGCATCCGGACGAGCTGGTCCAGCGGTTCGACAGGGCGGCTTGGCTTCATCGGAAAAGGCGCCCGGAGCCGGAGCGGCCTTCTTCCCCCTCCGGAGATCCTAGTTCACTCTCCGGACGCCCTCTTCCTGGGCCTCTTTCCTCTTCTTCATGTGCTGGGCCACGAGCTTCTCTTCGAGCTCCTTGGCCAGCTCCGCGTGCTCGGCCAGGAACTGCCGGGCGTTCTCCCGTCCCTGCCCGATCCGCTGGTCGCCGTACGAGAACCAGGCGCCGCTCTTCTCGATCAGGTTGTGCTCCAGCGCCAGGTCCAGGATGTTCCCCTCCCTGGAGATCCCGGAGCCGAACAGGATGTCGAACTCGGCCTGCTTGAACGGAGGAGCCAGCTTGTTCTTGGCCACCTTGACCCGGACCCGGCTGCCCACCGTGGCCTCGCCCTCCTTGATCGCCTCGATCCTCCGGATATCAAGCCTGACGTTGGGGTATAACTTGAGCGCGTTGCCGCCGGTGGTCGTCTCGGGGTTGCCGAACATGACGCCGATCTTCATCCGGATCTGGTTGATGAAGATGCAGGCGGTGCGGGACTTCGAGATCGACCCGGTGATCTTTCTCAACGCCTGGCTCATCAGCCGGGCCTGGAGCCCCATGTGGGAGTCGCCCATCTCCCCCTCCAGCTCGGCCCTGGGTACGAGGGCGGCCACGGAGTCGACGACGATCACGTCGAGAGCGCTGGACCGTATCAGCATGTCCACGATCTCCAGCGCTTCCTCTCCGGTGTTGGGCTGGCTCACCAGCAGTTCATCGGTGTTGACACCCAGGCGTGCGGCGTACTCCGGGTCCAGGGCATGCTCCACGTCGATGAACGCGGCGGTGCCGCCCCTGCGCTGCGCCTGGGAGATGATGTGGAGCGCCAGCGTCGTCTTGCCGGACGACTCCGGGCCGTAGATCTCGGAGACGCGACCGCGGGGGATGCCACCGATCCCCAGCGCCAGGTCCAGGGTCAGGGCGCCGGTCGGGATCGCCTGGACCGACATGTCGGCGTACGCCTTGCCCAGCCGCATGATGGCGCCCTTGCCGAACTGCTTGGAGATCTGGGTCAGCGTCGCTTCGAGGACCTTGTTCTTGGCGTCCCGTTGCTCCTTGCCCTCGGCGGTGTCGCCGGGTGTCTCCGCACGGCCCGAGGGATGCTTCTCCGGGCCCGGGGCCGGGGTCGCTTCCTTCCGCCCCTCGTGGGTTTCTTTCTTCGGGTCCTTGGTCGGGTCGCTGGGATTGGTCCGGGACGATTTTCCGTAGTCTGCCATCGGAGTGTCTCCTCCTTGGAGGATGGTCGTTGTTCGCGGAATCTGCCGTCTGCGATGGTATCCCGGACCCGTTCCAGGGAACCAAGGACACGCGAGGACTTCTGAGGGCCGATCGAGGAACCGGCTTCGTTCCGGGGGGTGACCGAGGGCGTCGGACCACCCTAGCAGAGGTGGAGCAAAGCTGTCAACCGGCTCTGGTGGCTCCAAAGGGAACCCGGCGGCGACCTGTGGTATGCTCTCATCATCGCGCGAGCGGTTCGTCCGGAAGGGAGGGGCGCTGATGCCCGAAACGCAGAAGACGGAGGTCAAGCTCCAGGCCGGGTCGTTTCCCCACTACCTGGCGGAGATGCTGCGCAAGGCCCAGGTCCAGGAGGGCACCTTCCCGGCCGGACAGAAGATCTTCATGGACGGATCCGCCGGGACCGAGGCGTACTTCCTCCTGTCCGGCTCGGTCCACATCCTGAAGCGGAACGACCGGGGGGAGAACAACATCCTGGACGTGCTGGAGCCGGGGAGCATCTTCGGGGAGATGGCGCTGCTCGACCAGTCCAAGCGTTCGGCCACGGCCCAGGCGGCGACCGACTGCCGGGTGTTCGTCATCCCGAAGACGCAGGTCCAGCAGCTCGTCGCCTCGGTTCCGCAGGTGGCGATCTGGCTCTTGCAGGTGTTCTCCCGCCGCATCCGGCTGGCCAACCAGAAGATCGCCGAGATGGAGAAGATCCAGCAGTTGAACCACCGGATCATGCTGGGCCAGGAGAACGAGCGGAAGCGGATCGCCCGGGACATCCAGGAGGGGCCGGCCCAGCAGTTCTCCGACTACATCATGCGCACCGACATCTGCCAGCACCTGGCCCGCAGGGGAGACAAGGGGCTATCGGACGAGCTGGAGAACCTGAAGGACGCTCTCACCAAGGGGCTCTCCCGGATCCAGAACGTGATCTGTCTGTTGACGCCGGAGGCACTGCACCAGGAGGGGCTCTGCGGCATCCTGCGCCGGTACGTCGGCCGGATCCAGGAGGACGCGGGGCTGACGATCTCGTTCTCATGCCCGTCGATCGGGGAGCGTGACGTGGACTACGCCGTGCAGAACACGGTGTTCTGCCTGGTCCAGTCTGCGCTCTCCAACGTCCAGGCGTTCGCCCAGGCCAAGACCGTGGAGCTGGAGATCTCCGTCGAGTCGGGCATGCTGACGCTGCGCGTCGCCGACGACGGCAACGGCTTCGACATCGACAAGGTGGCCCAGGGGTACTACCGCAGCGAGATGGAGAACTACGAGTCCATGCGCGACCGGGTCATGCTCGTGGGAGGCCAGATGAGGATCCAGAGCCATCCCGGCGAGGGGACTCTCGTGGAGATGACGATGCCGCTGAAGCCGACCCGGCAGGGCTGAGCGTCGCTACCCCGACCGGGCACGATGCCCGCGATGCCCGGGAAGTTCCGCGCGCTTCGGAGGGTCGACGGAAAGGCTTCGTCTCGTTGACGTCGCCGACACACAGGGAGTACCCTCTGACCATGCGAGCCTCCGCCATCCCGGCATCGGAGTACGTGCCCACAGCGGATCATCGGGTGGTGCTCCACCGGATCTCCTGGGCCGGGTTCGAAGAGCTCCTCCGCTTGAAGGGCGATGCGTCGACCCCGAGACTGGCCTACATCGGTGGAGAGCTTGAACTGATGAGCCCTTCGAAACGCCACGAGTACATCAAGTCGCTGATCGGTCGCCTCGCCGAGGCCTATGCGGATGAGGTGTCCATAGAGCTCTCCCCTTACGGGAGCTGGACGCTGAAGAACGCACCACTGGAAGCCGGGGTCGAGCCTGACGAGTGTTACATCGTCGGGCCCGACCAGGACAAAGACGTGCCTGACCTCGTCATCGAGGTCGTCTGGACCAGCGGGGGACTGGACAAGCTCGAGATCTACCGGCGGCTGGGAATCCGGGAGTTCTGGCAGTGGAAGGCCGGACGGCTGAGCGTCCACGTGCTCCGGAAGGGGCGCTACGTTCTCACCGAGTCCAGCGTGGTTCTTCCAGGACTCGACGTGAACCTTCTGGCGTCCTGCCTCGATCGCTCCACCCGGCAGCGGGCTCTCCGGGCGTTCCGCCAGCTGTGCGCCCGGCGCCTGCAGCGCTCCACGGGGAGTCGCCGCCGCGGCGAGCCGTAGGCCGGACACGAGCGGCACCGGCTCGCCGTTCAGCCCTGGGCTTCATCCGGCTGATGACCCATCCGTCACCGCGCCCCGCATCCGCCGGTGCCGTTCCCGTTGCCATTGCCATGGCCGTTGCCATTGCCGATCCCGAGGCTCCTGAGCTTCCTGAGCAGCGTGTTCCGCCCGATGCCAAGGACCCGGGCGCAGACCGACCGGTTGCCGCTCTTCCTCTCCAGCAGGTAGTGTCTGTAGCGCGCCTCGAGCTGCTGGAGGGTCGGCTCGTCCTCGTACGGGAGCTCCGGGGAGCCCCCGCCGGACCCACCATGGCGGGGATCGGTGGAGCCGCGGTCCGGCCGGGGCAGCGGCAGCAGCGCCCGCGTGATCTCGCCCTCCGAGAAGATCACGGCCGACTCCAGGCAGTTCTGCAGCTCCCGGACGTTTCCGGGCCACGGATGGGCGAGAAGTGCCTCCAGAGCTTCCGGAAGCAGTCGCCTCACGGGGCTCCGGTGCCGCTTCGCCGCCACGGCCACGAAGTGATTGATCAGCCGGAGCAGGTCCTCCCTTCCGCGTTCCCGGAGCGGCGGCAGCTCCACCTGCACGACCCGGAGCCGGTAGTAGAGGTCCTGGCGGAACTCGCCGGCCCTGACCAGCTCCTCCAGCGGTCTGTTGGTCGCGGCGACGATCCGGACGTTCGACTTCAGGCTCCCGGCGGCGCCGACCCGGCTATACGTTCTCTCCTGCAGAAGCGTCAGCAACTTGCCCTGGAGCGGGAGCGGCAGGTCGCCGATCTCGTCGAGGAACAGGGTGCCCCCCTCGGCCGTCTCGACCTTGCCACGGGTCCTGGTGTGGGCGCCGGTGTAGGCGCCCTGCTCGTGTCCGAACAGCTCGTTCTCCACCAGGCCGTCCGGAAGCGCCGTGCAGTCCAGCTTCACGAACGGCGCGGCATGTCGCATCGACGTGTAGTGGATCGCCTTGGCGATCAGCCCCTTGCCGGTGCCGGACTCGCCCCGGAGCAGCACCGTCGCCTCCGTGGGAGCCACCTTGCGGATCGTCCTGAACACGGCCTTCATCGGTTCGCCCACGCCGATGATGCGGTTGAACCGTTCGCCCAGACCGACCGCGGCCTCGGAGGCCCCGTCGGTTCGACCCGCCGCCCCGGGGGCGTCGTCGGTCTCGCCGTCCTCGGCCACCAGGAAGTCCGGCCCCTTGCCCAGGGTCGTCTCCTCGAGCAGGGCGCCGACCTGCCGCGCCATGGTGGCGAGAAGCTCCTCGTCGTGGCCCGTGAACATGCCTTCCCGCTTGTTCAGAAACTGCACCACCCCCAGGAGGTTCCCGGCCGCGTCGTCCAGCGGGCCGGCCAGCACGGAGCGAGTGGTGTATCCGGTGGTGCTGTCGATCTTCTTCCAGAACCTGGAGTCCGACTCGCAGAACGGGATGTTCACCATCCTGTGGGTCCGGGCGACCCACCCGGCGATCCCCTGCGACACCGGCACCCGGATCTCCTTCATCTCCGGAAGGTGCGCCGCCACGCTGACGAGCTCCTTGCCGTCGTCGTCCAGCAGGAAGATCGTTCCCCGGTCGGCCTGGAGCAGCTCTCGCATCACGTCCACCAGCGGATGGAGCATCTGGTCGGCGCTGGTCTCCCGGCCGATCATCTCGCCCAGGGCGAGCAGCAGGACATCCTTGATCGCCGTGTCGGTCTTCGAGAGCATCGCTGTCGTTCCTCTGGAGGTCATGGCGCGAGCATCAACAAGATCCGTACCAGACCCGGTGCCGGGAAGCCGCGCCTCCATCGCCCGGACCGGCTGACGCCGCTCCACGAACCGGGGCCCACCGAGCCCCGACGCCGCCGTGGCCGGGCGCGCCGGCCGGCGATCCCGGGCCTCCCTCCACGAAGCGTGACCGAACGATCTGGCCGCGGGCCCGGCGTGTAAGAGAACATGACACCGGTCCGGTCACGGCCTCACTCCAGCAGCGCCGCGTCGACCGCGGCGTCGTCCGTGCCGGGGAGCTCGTACCGGTGCGACACCTCCAGGCTCAGCCCGCAGGCCGAGCAGACCTGGCGGTCCTCGGTGCCGGCGATGTCGCCCACCCCGAGGCGCACCACCTGCCCGGGGTAGGTGAGCCCGTAGGCGGTCTCTCCTTCTCCGCGATCCTCCACGACGTTTCCCCCCAGAAGACAGGTGGTACCGCTCTCCAGCATGCGCCGGAACCAGCCGCTTCGATCCGCCGGCGGGGCGAGCAGCTCGCCCACGCACATCGCCGCCACGTCGGCGATGCGACCCGTGTCGATCGCCGTGGCCGGCTCGGCCACGAGGTTCCTGTAGAGCTCTTCCCGCTGGCCCTCGTGGGGTTGACGATAGAGGAAGCTGGCGGTCTCGTCGGGGATCGGGGTGACGCTCTCCAGGCCCCTGAACAGGTTTCCCCGGTAACAGTGGAGGCAGGGCGTCCCCTCGTCGACCACGGTGATCTCGAAGAACCGCGCCTGCGGATACGCGTAGGCCGCCACGTGGGGGATCCGACGCCGGCGCAGGATCCGGGCGATCCGGGCGTCGTCGCTGGTGCCGGTGGCCAGAAGCACCGCGTGGGGTCGGCTCGCATCGATCAGCTCCTCCAGCAGCCGAATGCTGGCGCCGACGACCCTGTCCGGCACGGCGCGGACCCGGGACGCCCCGAGCCGGCTCGCGAGCGCCTCCACCTTGCGCCGGCCGATCTCGTCGGTGCCGAACCACTGTCGGTACGGGTTGAACACGGTCACGGTCGCCCCGTCCACCAGGGTCCAGCGACCCACCTGGCCGTCCAGCAGCCGCACCACCTCGCTGCCCACGCTGCCCACGCCCACGACCATCACGTGAGCGCCGGTGAGGGCGATGACGCGCTGCTCCGGCGGGGCCGCCGGCGCCGCCGACTCGGAGAACGGCCAGAACCGGCTGCCGTGATGGACCGTACCGCGGGGCCACGGGCAGCGCCCCAGCAGGATGTCCCGGACCTGGCGCGCCACGGCGCAGGTGACGTTCTGGTGAGACCAGCGGTCGCCGCGCACCAGGTTCAGGGTGACGGTCCGCTGCGACTCGTCCCACTGCACGTGGGGGGATCTCCCGGGATCGATCGATCGACCCCGGAGGTGGATCTGGCCGCGTCCCTCCCGGAGCCATTCCATGGCCGCGAACCCGTTCTTCCAGGCGAGATGACGCTTCAGCGCCGAAAGCGCCGACTCCGGGGCGCTCCCGCTGGCCGCTAATCCGAAGAGCTCGGGAACCGGCCACTCGGTGGCCGCTCCGGGGTCGTGGACCACGACCTTGCGGAGCATGCACGAGGCGAGGAGCTCCACCACCCTGGCGACGAGCGGGACCTGCTCGATCGACACCACCGCCTCCGAAAGCCCCTGCCCCAGGAGCGGCACCACCCGGGCGAAGTAGTCGTCACGGTCGGACATGGTAGACCTCCTCGATCCGGTCCACGACCCGCACCCATCCGTCCGACGTCGTGAGCCACGCCGCCGGCGCCGGGAACCGGCTGGCCCCGTTTCCCGGGCGCCTCACCGTGAAGAACTCCGGGACGCGCCGGGGGAACTCCACGGGCAGCAAGAGCACCGCCGCGCACGAGTCGCCCAGGTCGATCACGACCCTCAGCCAGCCACCGAACAGCTCGTCGATCCGGAAGCCCAGCCCCCGTCGCGCCAGCTCTCCCTTGAATCGATGCAGCATGGATCTCACGTCGGCCCGGCTGTGGAGGCTCTCGACCAGGGCGTCTCGCACGGAGGCCGAGCTGTCGTCGGCGACCTCGACGAATCCCAGGTCCACGATCCGGCGCCACCGGTCCAGGGCGAACGCCGCGATCACCCAGCCGTCGCCGCTGCCAGCCCGGCACGCGATGAAGCTGAAGCTCGTGTTCAGCCCGGCCTCACGGTTCCTCTCGAACAGAGGGATCATGTGACCGTCGTAGTCGCACCCGGGGCCCCGGGAGGGCCAGGTGCCTCCCCGGGCGAACGGATGCGAGTGGAGGTAGGCGCAGGCTCTGAGCCGCGGGAACCGAGTCACGATCCTCTGGATCGAACGGTTCACCTGGTGGTTCGTACTGGCCAGCACGCTCACCCGCGCCGGCCCGTTGACCTGGCGGTCCGCCGGCACCAGCACCGTGGACGCCACCACGAGCTCGTCGATCTCCTCGAGCTCGATTCCGGTGCAGGGGTTGAAGTCTGGACGCCGCATCGTCAGGGCCACCAGCGGCACCACGATGCCCTCCCGCGGGCTCACCCGGTCGAGCTCGGTCACGGTCCGCCGCCAGCACCGCTGGCTCATCGTGCAGCGTGGCATCATGGCGTCCTCACGTCACGACGGCGAAGGCGTCGTGCTTCCCGTCGGCGTGGTTCAACAGCTTGATGACATGAGCGTAGGCTCGTTGCTGCAGCACCTCTCGACAGGTCATGGAGGAGCTCCACTGACCCGGCGCGAACAGGCACATCCGCCCTCCGGTCAGCAGGTGGCAGAGGTGGCTCGGCGCCTCCTGCGGCATTCCGGGGATCCGGAAGAAGCCGGGCAGGTAGTGCACGTGGGGTTCCTTCTCCGGGTAGTCCGGCGGATACGAGGCGACGAGCGGGACGAGCAGGTAGCGGCCGATCCCCTCCCGGGAGCCCACCACGTGCCGGTCCGGAGGCGAGGCGACGAGCCGGTCGCGGACCCGGTGGAGCCCCTCGATGCCGATCGGCGGCAGCAGCCCGAACCAGGTCAGACGGGCGCCGGCCGGCGGACGGCCGTACCGCCGGTCGCAGACGACGCAGCTGAGCCCCCGGTCGAAGACCAGCATGCCCTGGCAGCGCTGGCAGAGCTTCACCTCCCGGTCCAGGTGCACGGTCAGGATCCAGCGGGGGAAGTGCTGGGCCATCTCGGCCACCTCCCGCCTCAGGCGCTGGCTCGACAGGCCCGCTGCCTGGCCGGCACCGAGGGCGCACTCCAGGTCGACGGACCAGCTCCTGTGGACGATCTGGCCGTTCTCCCTGCGGGGAAACGTCTGCGTCAACTCCTGTTCCACGGCCAGACCTCCCGGGGATCGGACGACGACGCGAACGTGGCCTTCTCCAGCTCGATCCTGGTCTTCGGTCCGGTGCGTTTGGGGCGGTCGGAGAGCAGGCCGGGCTGGTCTTCCGCCCGGGGCGTCGAGGCCACCACGATCTCGGTCGTGGCGAGCTGCTCCCCATCAGGCTCGAACAGCCCGTCTCCCCGGTCCAGGTACGTTCTCCCCGTGGTGGGGCAGGCGCGGCGGGCGTCGCCCAGATCCTGGTGCGTCACCAGGGTCTGACGCACGGCGCAACAGACGCACAGCGCTCTCACCACTCCCGCCACCATCTGCTGTCTCCTGGCGATCGAACTGTCCATGGCTACCTCCTCTTGGCTTTCGCCGTTCCTCTGGACACACCGGTCGAACAGATCTCCGCGAGTCCCGCGTCGAGCAGGTCGTCGATGGCCTTGGCATCGAAGACAGGCTCGGTCGGGACCAGGACGTAACGGCCCCGCTCGTTCCGGTGCCGCTCCTTCGACTTGCCGCACACGATCCCGCCCGACTCCTGGACCAGGGGGCGCCGGGGCCGGCAGCACTGGCACAGCCCGTACGGGAGATCCTCGATGAGCTGGTACGTCCTGGAGCTCGCGCCGTTGCCGCTCCGGTCCGGCATCGGGATGTGCTCCTTGCCGGAGTGGACGCAGATCAGGGAGGTCGAATCCCCCTTCTGGACGAGGATCTTCCGGGGCAGACAGCACCGGCACGTACCGAATCTCAGCCGGGCGACCTCCAGGAAGTCGCCGCGCCCGTTGGGGATGAACTCGGCGTTGCACCGGTCGCACCGCAACCGGTACTCGTGCCACCGGACCTCCTGCCGGCAGTGGCAGCACACCAGCTCCAGCGGTCGGGACTCGGCGCCCGGCAAGACGCCGTCGTCCTCGGGGAACACCCTCAGCTCCGGCGAGACCGAGAGCGTCGGGTAGATCAGGTTCTCCTGGGGGTGGCTCGCATTGGCCCGACGCTCGTTGCCCTGGGGCGCCGGGGTGGCCACCACCTCGGCGGACAGGGCGTACATCACCCCGGCGAAGCTGACCCCCACCTTGACCCCGTAGACCGAGCCGTTGGAGACCGGGACGCCCCGGCTCCTGTCCAGCGAGATGCTGGCGACCTCCGGCTCGAGCTCCATCCTGTGCCAGGCCTGGCCGGCCCTGGACACCTCCAGGACGACCCTGTCGGCGAACCCCCGGGCCAGGGTCCAGTAGACCGTGAGCCGCCGGTCCTGAGGCATGACCGTGAGCCGTCCGACCCGGGCCACGTGGGCCGCCAGGTCCTGCCGACCATCGGGCTCCGGCGCCACCGCCGCGAGACCGGCCCGCGGCGTCACGTCGATCCAGCGCGAGAGGCCGTTGCCCTCCCCCGCCGTGCCCAGGACCGCGATGCGGTAGCGCTGGTGCCGGCTGAGGCTCTGGATCTGGTAACGCTGCAGATCTCCGCTGAGTCGCAGCGAGGTGTACGAAGGGACCGCTCCGGTGCGGATG
>JACQZM010000550.1 GCA_016213885.1 Candidatus Rifleibacteriota bacterium
GGCCGCACCCTGACGATTCGGCTGCCCTGGATTCGTGACCTGTTCGATGTCTATCGAGCAGCAAGAGAGCGTCTCCGCCGCCCACGGCCCCTCAGGCCAGCTCCTGCCAGAGCCTGATCGTCCTCTGAACACGGCGTCCGACGTTCTGCAGCCGGGCGACAGCTTGCCCTGAGAACCACGGATTCCTGTCCGGCGACGGTTCGGGCGCTGCGAAAACGGCCTTCCGAGGGCGCATGAATGCCTCTGCGGCGACCGGTCGTGGCGCCAGGCCACCGCGTTCCTCGCGGCGGCCGACCCGCGCAGGCCGGCCGGACGCGCCGCAAGGCGCCCGACGGTGCGCTCAATCCGCATGTGAAGCGGCTTTCGGCTCGATCCCCCCCAAGGGCCGGCCCCGTACCGTGTCGACTGGCTCTGGCTCCCGACCTGGACGATTAGGAGAGCCAAGATCCGGCACTTGCTGCCTCAATGGGATCGCTTCATATCCGGCAGGTGATGAGCGGCACCCACATCTCCTCGGGCATGAGCGCACCGTGGTCGCCGAGGTGGCAGAGCGTGGGGCCGATCCCCGCGCCGGTGCAGACGAGTTGCTGGTTGCCTCGAGGCAAGAGGACGAGCTGTCCGATCCGGGCCGCCAGCCCGGGGTGGTGGTTCACCGGACCGAAGAGGCCGGAGCGCACCAGGTCCGCCGCCGGGTGGACCTCCAGGTCGCCGCCGAGACGCTCCGTGACATACGCGCTCACCGCCTCGACCTGGCCAGGCTTGATGTGGAGATAGGCGACGCGTCGCTCCCCGGTCGGAGCGTGGACGAGGAGCCCCAGGAGCTCCGGGTGGCTCGCGAAGTCCATCAGCCGCGTGGCGTCCGTGGAGATGTGCCCGTGGTCCGCGATGATGGCAAGTAGCGTCTTGCCGCCTTCGGGAACGACCGAAAGAACGCGTCCCAGGATGGTGTCCAGCTCCGCCAGGGACTGGCCGAACTCCTCCGAATAGGGTCCCCTGGTGTGGGCCGCGTGATCCAGAGGCGGGTGGTACACGTAGACCAGCAGTCGGTCCCGTCTCGACTGCGATCGAAGGGCCGCAAGGACCAGGTCCGGGATGGCGTCCACGTGATCGTAGGGATGGTAGTGGGCGCCCCGGTAGAGCATCGTCGTGAAGGGGGTCCCCACGTACCAGGCCGGAGCCACGGCGCAGGTCGCCACCCCGGACCTCGAGAAGCGCTGGTGGATCGTCGAAAGCCCCATCAGGTCGTCCAGTGACGGCACGACGGCGCCCCCGTCGGACCAGCTGCCAGGGCGGTCGCGGGGGCCGCAGCGCACGACCTCCGTGGGACCCCCGAGCTCCTCGAAATGGGTCACCCAGCCCAGCAGACCGTGCTGGCCAGGAGGCGCACCGGTGGCCAGGGTCGTCAGCGCCGGCACCGTGGACGACGGAAAGACGCTGGTGAGCCTGGTGGTCCAGCCGGAGCGCTCGCCGGCCACCAGGCTCGCCAGGCACGGAGCGCGTCCGGCCTTGAGCCCTTCGAGCAGCATGCGCTCGCCCATCGCATCGGCGAGGAACACGATGACGGTGCGGATCTCCGAGGCTTTCCAGACCGGACGCACGGTGGCCGCGAGCGGCGGGAGCATCCCGTCCCACGGCACCTCCGCGATCTCGCAGAGCCAGGCCGGGATGTTGCCGAGGCCGAAACCGTCGTAGTCGGGAGCGACCCTCGTCGTGATGGGACCGTTCGGGCGGAGGATGGACATGGGGCGGGGAGTATAACCCACCGGTCGGTCGGGTCGCAAAGGCTCGAACAGGATCAACGGATCAGGATCGCTCCGCCCGTTCTGCGGAGCCCGGCCCGTCAACGAGGCCCGGTGTCGGATCCGGCGCGGACGGACGAGCCGGGGACCCCCCGCGAGGGGACCCCGGCCCGACATCGGTCCACGATCGGCTACTGATTCTTCTCCTTGAGCTTGTTCAGGATGCGTTCCTGCATCCTCTTGCCACCCGGCGTGTCGAGCATCTTCTTGAACTTGTCGGCTTCCTTGCTGTTCACGAGCTCCTTGAACTCCCTCGCCTTCTCGGAGTTCATGAGCTCGTTCAGCTTGTCCTTGTCCTTGAGCTGGTCCGGGGAGAGCCCCTTGTCGCCCAGCATCTCCTGGAACTTCTTCGCGTACTTCTCGGTTTCCGCGTCGGTGAGCTGGTCGTTCTCGGACTTCTCGATGATCTCGCTGACGATCCCGGCGATCTGCTTGGCCACCTCGGAGTTCTTCAGCACCTCCTGGAACTTCTTCTTGTACTCCGACTTCTCGCGGATGGCCGCCTTGGCGTTCTCGAACGTCTTCCTCGGCGCGTCCTGCCGCTTGGACTTGTCGTAGGCCAGCGCCAGCCGGAAGTGGCACTCGGCCCACTTCTCCCTGAGCTTCAGCGCCTCCTCGTAGCACTCGATCTCTTTGTCCTTGTTGTCCAGAAGACCGTAGATCTGGCCGAGATCGAAGTAGGTGCTGGCGTCCTTGTCCTGCTTTAGGCTGGCCTCCAGCGCATCCCGCGCCTTGCCGCGGTCGTCCTGCTCGTCCTCGTTCCGGTAGAGTCGGGCCGATCCGAGGTAGTAGTACGCCTTGGGCTCGTTGTACTTGCCTGCAACGGCCTTTTCGAACTTCTCGATGGCAGCCGTGAACTTGCCCTCGTACTCCTGGCTGCCCTGGTCCAGCAGGATCTTGCCTTCCTTGTAGAGCTGCTCCCCTTCATCGAAGCACCGCTTGGCCGTGGCCATGTCGATCGGCGGGGGCGGAGGAGGCTTGGGGGTCTCCAGCTTGCCGGCGGTGTCGTTCTCCGGAGGCGGTGGCGGCGGTGGCGGCGGGGGTGGCGGCGGGGGTGGGACGATGGTCTTCAACTTCTCCATGAACCGGGCGGCCTTGACGTCCTCCGGCGCCTGCCGGCACACCCACCTGATGTACTTGAGCGACAGCGGGTACTTGCCCACCTTGAAGTGCGCCAGCGCCAGCCCCTTGGCCACCTTCACCTTGGACGGCAGGTTCAGGTTGGCTTTCTTGTTGGCCAGAAGCCTCTTCCAGGCGAAGATGGCATCGTCGAACCGCTTGGAGATGAAGTAGAGCGCCCCGAGCTTGTAGGCGTCACGGACCGAGTCCGGGTTCTGCTCGACGACCGCCTTGAGCTGCTCTATCTCGCCCGTCGTCGGGACCGCCCATGAATCGGTCACGGTCGGACCGCTGACCGACGCGATCAGTACGAGGATGATCAGTGTCGCAGTTCTCATCTCACCGACCTCGCCTTGTTGGGCCCACCTGGAGGCTCACACTCGGGACCGGGGACCAGAGAGAATACTACCACCGGACGGGCCTTCCCCATTCCCACATTATCTACGTGTGAGACGATGAATTCGTTCCCCGGAGACAGGTGATCTCCACAGGGAGTTCCACGAAACTCATCGCCCTGAAGTGAGCCAGGACCACCACGCCACCGTCAAGAGCAGGAACAGCAGAGTGAAAGCGCTGACCGGACGCATCTGATCACCCCTGGAGGCCCGGATGCCGATCCGGACCTCCGGGCACGGGGATCCGGGAGCCGGGCTCCGACTGTTCGACGCTGGACCGGCCGTCAGGTTCAACCCCCTATCGGGAGCGTCTCTCTCCCTCGTTGCCGTCGATGATCACGACGGTTTGCACCTGGTCATCCCGGCAACCTCGGCCAGCAGCGCCTCCAGCTCCCCGAGCTTCACAGCCAGCTCATGACCGGGCCTGGCCGCCGGGGCTTTCTCCAGCGATGCGATGATCCGCTTCCGGAGCGCTGCGAGAGTCGGCTGGACCGTCTTCAGAAGGTGATCCAGCTCCCGCACGATGCCGTCGAGCTCGGTCGGCTCGTTGGTGATGGCCCTCAGCTTCTGAACCAGGTCGGCCCTGGACGTCGGCTCCGTGGACCCCGCCGCCGCGGCGGCGCCCCGTCCGGATGTCTCCAGCACCTTCCTCAGAACGTTGATCAGAAGCGAGGACTGCACCGGCTTCACCACGTAATCGTTGGCGCCGGCGCGCATGCACTGGCTCACCACGCTCAGGTCGTCCACGGCGGTCAGGATGACCACGGGGATGTCTTTGATCCCCTGGGTCTTGCGGATGCGAACCAGCGTCTCCGCCCCGGTCATGCCTGGCATCATGAGGTCCAGAACCACGAGATCGACGGGGGTGCGGGTCAGCAGATCCAGCGCCTGGGCGCCGTCGTGAGCCTGCACGACCTCCAGCCCCGCGCACTCCAGCACGCTCTGCAGAGCGGCGCAGACATCCTTGTCGTCGTCACAGACGAGAATCTGGGTCTTGCCCTTGGTCATGTCCTCTCTCCCCGGCGACGGGTCGTGCAGAGCCCCCCAACCCGGCATACAAGTGAAGCTCTGTGGTGGGGGGCCCCCTGCCCCCACTCGGCATTGAAGTGAAGCTTTGTGGTGGGGGGCCCCCTGCCTTCCGAGCGGGTGGCCCTGACTCATGGGTACTGACTCTAGCCCATCTCGGGTGGCCTGTGCAGCTCGCTGTTCGTTCCGGCTTCATTCTGTCGAGACCGGCCCGGGACCCCCAGGATCCCCCGCCTGTTTCGCGGAGTCGGGCCTGGGATCAGGCCGCGGCCTGGCTGCAGAGTCACCGAGGA
>JACQZM010000551.1 GCA_016213885.1 Candidatus Rifleibacteriota bacterium
GGCAAGGGCGCGGTCTCGTGGTTGATCAGCGCCACGTAGTACGTGCCGGCCCTGATCGGCGGGTTCGTGCCGTTGGAGATGGTGAGCGACTTGGACCCGGATCCGGTCTGGGTCCGGTGGCTGTACGTGTAGTTGCCGTTGGAACCGACCACGGGCTGACCGGACTGGACCAGGATGTCGGCGCTCTTCGACGCATCGATGACCAGGTCGAACGTGAGGCTCCGGGTGCCCGCCGTCGCGCTCACCGTGAACTGGCAGGGGGGGAGCCCGTCGGCCGTCGAGAACAGAGTGCCGGTCTGGATCCCGCCGAGCTCCAGCGGCCGCGCGGTCGTGTTGAGGGCCAGGTTGATCCCGGTGAGCCGGTCGCCGAGGCCGACCACCAGGTCCGCCGCGTCGGAGGGGTCGTCCAGAAACGGATCGCCCGACTCGGACACCCCGTTGTAGTACTCGCGGACCACGCCGCCCGGTGGCGGATCGAACTCCCCGATGGACGAGCCGCCGGTGAAGTCCGGGTCGAGCCCCTCGACCTCGACGCGATAGGTGCCGCCCGGCAGCAGGTGGGCCTCCCACGTCCCTGCGGAGCGGCTGGCGATGCCGGAGGGCCAGGCGACCGCCGTGTGCCCCGGATCGCGCACCCGCCGCAGGATCACGTTCGCCCCTCTGAAATCGGCGCCATCCCTGGTCACCCTGCCGGCCACGTTACCGCCCGCGGTGGAGAAGTCGGACAGCGGGTAGAGGTACGCCAGCGAGAGCTGATCGTCGAGGGTGAGCGCCGGCGCGAGGTTCGGGCACTCGCTCGTGGTCCTCAGGATCGGGTACATGATCGGGATGTCCGCGTTGTTGTCTCCGTTCCCGTCCTGCAGGTACTGGTCGTTCAGCTGGGTGTGAGACAGGCCGAGCATGTGTCCGAACTCGTGGACGAGGACCGTCTTGACGGCGTTGTCCGTTCGCCCGGACAGCAGCTTCCCGTTCATCACCGACAGTCCCTCGACGATCTCCCCGGTGGAGTCGTTGTAGTACTCCGGCGCCGCGAAGCCCAGCACGCGGTTGCTCATCCCCGCCCCGAGTACGGCGTCGGTGATCCGGCCGTCGTGATCGAAGATGATCGGCGTGACGCCATCGCGCACCCCCATGAACCGATCGTAGTTCGTCTGGTCCACGTCCGCCGACAGCGTCCCGCCCCGCTGGGTCGAGAGGCTGGCCCAGGGCACGGCGGTCCACATCGCGAACGACTCGTCGACCAGCCTCACGGCGTCCCCGTTCGTCCGATCTCCGAGGGTGCCCGGATCGCAGCTGTAGACGACCGCCCTGGAGTTGTCCCAGGCGAGCGGGAGGTTGGTGGTCGACAGCCCGATCGGGCCCGCCCCTTGCGCGGCGGCCCGGGTCAACAGCACCCCGAGCAGCGCCGCCAGCCGGCCATGCTGGGTCGCGAGGCAAGACGCTCTCAGAACGGTCTCCTTCCAGGACCGACGTTCATCGGTCTTCCCCAAGACCCGGCGCCTCGCCGGGTCCGAGTCGCAAGACCCGGCGCCTCGCCGGGTCCGAGTCGCGCCCCCGAGCGCGACCTCAATCCGGATCCCCTCCTCTTTCTTCCAAATGAACCCCCTCCACGTCCTTGGTGACTCTGCAGGACGAGGCCTGATCACAGGCCCGACTCCGCGAAACAGGTGGGGGATCCTGGTTCTCCGGCTCGGTTCGTCCTCACCGAAGATTAGACCTGCCGGTCCGCGCGCGCAACTGGGGGCGACTACTTGGCCCGGGGCTGCTGGCGCTGCGGCGCCCCGGACGCCGGGCCGGCCGGTTTCGCGGAACCGGCCTGCAACGAGCCTGGCGGCAGGGCGGTCGTGGTGGGCTTGACCCGCTCGGTGAGGAGGAACCCGTAGTACCGCGACAGCTTGCGGTCGGTCGGCGTCTCCGCGGTCAGAGTCGATGACGAGATCGGAGGCAGACACTCGGGACAGCGCGAGAAGAGGCGCGCCTGGGCCGCCTCGGGAGTGATCTGCTCGACGCCGGTCAACAGCAGGTGGTCGTGCCTGTGGTAGTAGAGCCCCCGGGTGAGAACGGTCACCAGCCGGGCGTCCCTTCCCTTGAGCTGCCGGGTCACCATTTCCTGCTCCGGGGTGGTGGGAGCGGCGGCGCGGAGCGTGGTGGCGAAGAAGAGGAGCATGAGTGTAGCCAGGTTGCGCATCGGACTCTCCCTTCGTTCCTCATCTCAAACCTATCACGGTCCCGAACGCCGCTGCCACAGCCAATTTGTGCCACCTGGACTCCCCAATTGACACGTGCCGTCGCTCTCCAGCGCGGGTGACGGGGTCTCGCGAGCAGGGCCGGGCCCGCACGTGCGCCGCGGGGATCGGTTCACCGGTTCTCACGCCATGGGGTCCACGTCTATCTTGAGGGTGATCTTCGCGGGGGGCTGGAACGACCTCAGTCGCGCCCTCACGGCGTCGCCAGCCTCGGTAGCCAGCGGGACCTTGACCAGAAGGCAGTACCGGAACCGGTCGGCGACCTTCAGCACCCGGGCCGGCGCAGGCCCCATCACCCTGACCCGGTGCAGAACGAGGTTCGCGGCGTGGTCTTTCAGCGCCCGGAGCGCCGACTCGGCGAGCGCCTCCTCGTCGCACTCGGCGGTCACGCGGATGATCCGGGCGAACGGCGGATAGCCCAGCGCCTCTCTCTGGGGCAGCTCCGTGTCGACGAACGCGTCGAAGTCGTGTCGCTGCGCGGCCACGAGCGAGTAGTGAGACGGACAGTACGTCTGGACCAGCACCTTGCCGGGCCGGCTGCCACGACCGACCCGGCCCGCCACCTGGGTGACCAGCTGGAACGTCCTCTCGGCGCTCCGGAAGTCCGACGTGTGCAGCCCCGAATCGGCATTCATGACGCCCACCAGATCCAGGTTCGGGAAGTCGAACCCCTTGGCGACCATCTGGGTTCCGATCAGCACCCGGGTCCGGCCGGACGCGTACGCCTCGAAGATCCGCTGGTGGGACCCTCTCCCCGAGGTGGTGTCGGAGTCCATGCGGCTGGCTTCCACTCCGGGGAAGTTGGCCCGGAACTCCTCCTCCACTTTCTGCGTTCCTCCGCCGCAGTAGCGTATCGCCGGGTCCTGGCACTTCGGACATCGCCGCGGCGGCTGGGCCTCGAAGCCGCACAGGTGGCAGCGGAGCCGGCCGGTGGTCATGTGATAGGTGAGCACGACGGTGCACGACCCGCACTCCAGCTTCTCTCCGCACGCCCGGCAGAAGACGTAGGTCGAGTGTCCGCGGCGGTTCAAGAAGAGCAGCGCCTGACCGCCGCTGTCGAGCACCGTGGCCAGCTCGGTCTTGAGCGCCATGGAGAAGACCGATCGGTTCTTGCGCTCCGTGAACTCGGTCCTCATGTCGATGAGCGTCACCTCGGGCAGGGGCAGCCCGTTGACCCGGTTCCTCAACCGGTGGTAGCCGATGATGCCCCTGCTCCCCTCGTGGAACGACTCGAGGCTCGGCGTCGCCGATCCCAGGACCACCACGGCCGCGTGGCGCGCCGCCCTTCTGCGGGCCACCTCACGGGCGTGGTAGCACGGCTTCTCCTCCTGCTTGTAGCTCGTCTCGGCCTCCTCGTCGATGACGAACAGCGCCGGTCTCGCCAGCGGCGCGAAGACCGCGGACCGGGCGCCGACCACGATCAGCTTCTGTCCGCGGGCGATCGCCAGCCACTCCGAGTAGCGCTCCCGGCAGGTCATGGCCGAGTGGAGCACCGCCACATCCCGACCGAACCGTTCCTTGAGGACTCGCATCATGGGAACCGTCAGCGAGATCTCCGGCAGCAGGAAGACAGCTCCGCGCCCCCCGTCCCGACAGAGTCGGATCAGGTGCAGGTAGATCTCGGTCTTTCCGGACCCGGTGATGCCATGGATCAGGTGCGTGGCGTTGCGGCCGGCCTCGAGGTCCGACGCGACCGATTCGAAGCAGCGCAGCTGCTCCGGCGTCAGCGGGTAGAACGGCCCGGTCGCCGGGGGGGCCTCTACCTCGGGCGCGGGCGGCTGCTCCAGCCTGATCGCCGCGATGCCGGCCTGGAGCAGCCCGCGGATGTGTCGATCGGCGTTCGGAAACAGCCGCTTCAGCTGGGCCCTGGTCAGGCCCTCGGCGTGCGCGCCGATCGCCAGCGCCAGCTCTCGCAGCTTCCGGGCGCGGGCCGGCAAGGAGTCGACCGCCGGCCGGCCCTCCGGCACCACGACCCGCTCGATCGGTCGAGGCAGGCCGGCCGGAGGGGGGACCATGGCGTCCAGCATCTCGCCGATGCCGCACATGTAATATGAAGCGAGATCGCGACCGAGATCCAGCAGCGCCGGCGTCAAGAGCGGGATCGGATCGATGACCTCGTCGATCTCCCTGCACCGGATCCCAGGGGGCGGTGGCTGCCCCCCGATCGACAGGATCACCCCCCGCACCGTCCGCCTTCCGAAGGGCATCAGCACCCTCGCGCCCGGGCTCGCCCGAGGCGCCATGGTCGGTGGGACGGAGTAGGTGAAGTCGACGTCCACCGGGACGCTCACCGAGATCTGGGCGTACAGGATGTCGCTCGAGCCGGATGTCATGGGCCGCCATGGTAGTCCGTCGCGCCGGGCCGATCAACCGGGGCCTTCTGGCGGCCGTCGCAGAAAATAATGTGGCCCGACCAGGGGACACCCGGCCTCGCCGTTCTTATAATGATGACGCTCGACGAGGTGTTGCCGTGGTGCAACATTTTCTCGGTCCAGCGAGTAGTGTTCTCATGTGTACGTGTATTCGAAGGCAGCCGGATCGCTCTTCTCGGGAGGTCCTCCAATGAGTCGCGGGATAACGCTGGGCATCGTCATGGCTCTTCTCACCGCCACCTGCGTCGTGGCCTCGCCGCCGGTCTTCCCGGGCGATCCTGTGCCGCCCACACCGACGACCCAGCAGGGTGGGAACTCCGTCGTGGCCGACGCGGAGCGGCTCCTGTCCATGGGCGACATCTACCGGGCCCAGATGCTGTTCGAGAAGGTGCTGAAGGAGTATCCAGGCTCCGAGGCGGCTGGCAAGGCGATCTCCGGGATTGCGAACAGCTTCGTCATGCAGCGGAACTACCAGGGCGCCGTGGGTTACCTCGAGAACGTCATCGTCCGATCTCCCGACGCGTCTACCGGGCAGAAGGCCCGGGAGGTCTACTCCAAGCTGGCGGCCACCGTGGACGGCGCGCAGAGGCAGGCATACCAGGTCTACCGGCAGGCGCAGGCGCAGTACGACTCGATCTCGTGGTTCAACATCTTCAGGATCTTCGAGAAGTTCCGCCTGCGGAGCGACCTGAAGCAGGTCCAGAAGGATCTCGATGAAATCACCGAAGTGAAGTTGCTGTTCAACCCGGTGTACCTCGTGAGCATCACGGGCCCCGGGTCCGGTTCGCCAGCGCCCTCGACCGGGGCGACGAACGGCAACGCCAGCACCACTCCCGGGGCGACGCACGAGCCGCCGCCGGGCAACGGCAACCTCGCGTTCGCCAACACCAACGCCAGCCCCGGCTCCGGCAACCAGAACACCTCGGGCGCGAATCCCGGCGGCGCCGGCACCACGACCACCGCAGCCAACGCCAACACCAACGCTCCGGTGGCTGACAACACGAACAAGACCGTGTCGGAGCCGCTGGCCACCGAGGTCGTCCGGAGGGCCGAAGAGAAGGCCAAGGCGCTCAAGGTCCTCGAAGACGAGATGACGAGGATCCTTGAGCTGATCCCGCCTGACAAGCGAGATCAGGCACGGAAGATCATCGTGACCGGTGGCGGGTTCGTCCCGCTGTCCAACGCGCAGCCCGCCACGGCCACGTCGGCCACGCCGTCCGGCGAGGCGACAGCGGCGACCACACCGGTGCCGTCGCCGTCCCCGTCCGCGGAACCGGCGGCGCCCACCACCACGACCCCGACGGTCGTGGCGAGCCCGGCCCCGGCGGTCGATCCAACGCCGGTCACCTCGGCGACGCCCTCGCCCGCCCCGGGCGGATCGGCCTCTCCGAGCCAGCCCGCCTCCACCAACGCCGCCGTCGACACCGGCGAACCGCTGGAAACGCTTCAGCGGAACATGGTCGCGGCGTACAGGACGTTCCAGGAGGCCATGCGCTCCGGCGACCGTCTGCGGGTGTCTCAGGCCCAGAACGACTACATGGCCGCGATGCAGGCCTACCGGGCGCGTCAGGCCACGCTTCTCAAGGCGGTCCAGCCGACGGCCAACCGGACGCCGCCGGGGTTCCCGGGCGCGCCCGGGCCCCAGGCGACGCCCGGCCCGGTCGCATCGCCGGCCGGACCGACGGCGCCGACCGCTTCACCGGCGAGCACACCGCCGCCGACCCTGGTGCCACCCACGGTGCCCGTGGGTGGGGCCACCCTGGTCCCGCCGGTGGTTCCTGTGACGGGCAGCGGCCCGGCCCAGCCGACCGGCGGCTCGACGGCCTCCACCGGATCCGGAAAAGTCGGCGTGAACCCGGCTGCGGCTCCCGGTGGGCGTCCGATGAACGACCAGTACCTGCGCTCCACCCGCGGAGGCCTGCAGGGGCGGTGACCGGTCCGACGGCGCCTCTGGCCGCTGGAGTCCGATTCTGGGGCCAGGGTCTGCCCTGCCGGATCTTGACCGCCCGCCCCTTCGCTTTTCCGGCTGTTGGCCGATATTCCTAGAAGAAGCCGCCTGACTTTCGTGGGGAACGGGGTTTTTCTGTTCTATCGAGCCAGCTCCTGGAGCCCGGGCAGCGGTGGGCTGCCCGACCCGGCTGACGTGCTCGGGTTCGACCCGCCGCCGCTGGCCGGCCCGGGCCGGCGGGTCAGCGGCTCCACGCTGAAGCTGACTCTGGCGACGGCGTTCACCGCCGCCCTGTTCCTGGGGGCGCTGGCGGGCAACAGCTCGATGGCCACCACGGCCGGGAGGGTGCCCTCGGTCTCTCCGGGCGATCTGCTGCTGGTGGACGCCCGGGCGGCCAACGGTCGGCTCCTCTTCAAGGAGGAGCTGGTGGTCGACCCGACCGGTCACGTCGTGCTGCCCCACGGTTCGACCAGCGGATCTCTGCCACTCCCACGGTGACGGTCCAGCTGCAGGGGCACTCCGGAAGCGTTCCCACCGGCCCGCGCCGGATCCCCCGGGGGATCCACCTTTCGGAGCTGCTCGCCCAGGCCTCGTCCGGGCGCGGCGTCGATCTGACGTCGGTGGTTCTCGCTCGAGGCGGGCAGCGATTCGCGTGCGACCTCGTCCAGGCCGTCTGTCTCGACGAGCGCGGCCACGACCCGGTCCTGGCCGACGGCGACTGGATCACGGTCAGGGCGACCCGGTCCCGGGGTGAGCCGCCCGGGGTCTACGTCTGTGGGTCGGCGTCACGCCAGGGCAGGCAGCCGCTCGTGCCAGGGCAGCGCGTCGACGAGATGCTGCGGCAGGTGGGGGTGGCCACGGGGCCGGGGGGCCACTGGGTCCATCTGGTCCGGGGCGTCGGGGACCGGCCACGGATATTCCGGATCTCGACCGGATCGACCCCGAGGAAGGGGGCGGGTGCCAGGGGCGGGCCGCCCAGGATGCTGCTGGAACCCGACGATCTGATCGTGGTGTCCCGGCCCGGCCGTCCGTTCGTGGAGGGAGTGGAGAAGCTGGCGCTGCTCCTGGGCGCGGTCTCCCCGGGAGAGCCGGTCGTGCTGGCCGTCAACGGCGATCGGTGACGGCGACGCCCTTCCGGGCCGCCGGCCCGGTCACGCGCAGGCGTCGGGCAGCGGCCCGGGATCGGGAGCCCGGGGTTCCTCCGACCGGCGACCGGAGGTCCAGAAAACCGCGGCCAGGATCGCCTGGGCCACGAGCAGCGCCACGGCCCACCACGAGATCTTCGTCCAGACGACCGCGAAGAAGACGACCTGGACCGCCAGCGAGGTGCCCACGATGGAGCCCGCCCGGATCACCAGGCAATCGGCGATCTGCAAGAAGACGATCTCGGCGAGGGTGAACAGCTTCAACCAGATCGGGACGACCAGCAGCTTGTCGATGAAGGTGGCGCCCGCGTGCTGGTCGGCGCCGGCGTAGCTGTGCAGCCCCACGAGAAGGAAGTTCACGCCGTAGTAGGTCATCAGGAGCGGGAAGATGCCGAGCACCGACCCGGTGGCGACGCCGGACCCGGTCAGCCATCCACCGAATCGCCCGTGGCTGATCGCCGCGTAGTACAGGAAGGTGATGAGCGACCAGGTCTCCTTGGGGTCCCAGCCCCAGTACCGGCCCCAGGAGTAATCGGCCCAGATCCCCCCGAGTACGATGCCGGCACCCAGGCAGGCCGTGCCCGCCTGGAGCGACCGGTACAGCACCGCGTCGACCGTCCTGAGGGGGGCGCGATCCGCCCGGTCCCCCAGGCTCATCAGAAGTCTGAGATGCCCCGCCACGATGGCGAGGAACAGCCCTGCGTAGCCCAGCATGATCACCTGGACGTGGATCCACAGCCAGTACGACCGGAGCACCGGGACCAGCGGCGCGATGAACGGGTCGAAGCTGTTCTCCGCGGTGACGAGCATCAGAGCGCCGACGAGCCCGGCGGCGGCTCCGAAGTGGGCGATGCCGAACCTGATGCCGAAGAGAAGGGCCAGCGTCACGGCCCCCCAGCCCAGGTAGACCATCGACTCGAACATGTTCGAGATGGGCCCTCTTCCCGACAGCACGACCCGCGCGACGAGGCCGCCGGCGTTGAGCGCCCACCCCAGGATCAGAAGCGACGTGGCCACGGTCGTCGGCCAGGGACGGCCGGCCCAGAGCCGGGCCAGTATCAGGGCCAGGCCGGAAGCGAACAGCAACGGGCAGATGCTCAGCTTGATCCACCCCGGCAAGACGGCCAGAAGCGGGACGGGCAGGCCGATCCCGGTGAAGCCGGCGAACCCGACGGCGGTGAGAGCGATCCCCACCGGCCAGAACAGCACCAGCAGCGAACCGACGAACGGCGCCAGCAGGAGGCAGAACGCCGCGGCATACAGGCATGCAGAGACCCGGAACGGCCGGAGCCGGTTGTAGAGGGTCTCGAGCGACAAGGTCCAGGCCGCCGGATACTGCTTGGGGGCGGCGCCGGCGGCCTGCTGGGCCAGGTCGGCCACGGCCTTCTCCCACGCCGCGGAATTCCCGGCGAGATAGGCCTGCTGGGCGGATCTCCAGGCGTCGCCGATCGCCTTGCCCCTGGGATCCGACGCAGCACCGACCGGCGATGACCACGGGGCGTCAGGCTGCCCCGCCACCGGAACGATGCGAAACGCCTTGTGGTTGAAGAGGGCGTCGATCGTCGAAACCCTGGAGTAGAGCCGTCCCGACTCCCTCCGGGACTCCCCGTCTTCCTTCCCGTCGTGCCCCGGGTGCTCCAGCTCTTCCACGAGCTTGAGAAACGCCTTGTTCTTCATCAGCTCTGCGTAGCTGACCACTCCCTCCCTGGGCAGCAGCCCCAGGGTCTTCCGGTGCGGCCTGTACGAGATGGCGATGAGCTTCTTGTCGCGCCAGCGCTCCGGCCTGAACGCCAGCGACACCACCGTCTCCACGGGGTCCATGCCCTCGAAGAGCTCCTCGTCGAAGACGGCCAGAACGGTCTCCCGGCAGAACGTGTCCACCGGCTTCACCCGACCGCCATCCAGGATCGGCAGCTGCCTGAACGAGGTCAGATCGACACCCTGGGCCCATCCCGGACGGGGCGCCAACCCGAGACCGAGGCAGACCACCAGCGCCACCAACGGCTGCCGGCCCATGATGAAAGTCACCAGCATTCACTCCTTCGAGTCAGGCTCCGGCTCCTGGTCCCCTCCGGCGGGGTCGCCCTCGCCCCGGGAACCGGTCTTCGGCCGGGTCGATCTGAACCACATGACGCAGAACAGCCCGATCGTGAAGCCGAAGAAGCCGAGATAGGCGATCCGCCCCCCCGGATCGTAGGTCACCTGGAAGATCGACGTCATCGGGGAGCCCTCCACGTAGCTGGACTGGTAGAACGTCCACCCGCGGTGGACCAGCGGTTCGTTCATGGAAATGGTGCGAGTCCCCTTGACCCCTTTCTCGACATCGTCCACGAACACGTCGCTGGAGAACGAGGCGGGCTGGTTCGTCCCCGGGTGTCTGCCCACAGTGA
>JACQZM010000280.1 GCA_016213885.1 Candidatus Rifleibacteriota bacterium
GTCCGCGCGTCCGGGTTCTGGCAGGGCCCGCTCGGAAGAACGGTGTGGCGAGGTGGGCGTCTCTTCGAGGAGTTCCGCGGACCGGCGCCATGGCCTCCGGGGTCGCCTGGACCGCGGCCCCGGCGGCCGAGCGGGTCAAACTCGGTTGACGCTCTCGGGGATGTGACCCGGTTGGCGGGCCAAGATGGAAGGGAACACCATGATCATTCGAAAGGCGGGCCGCCGGGCGATTGTCCTGCTGGCGGCCTTCGGGTTCGGCTTCAGCGCCGCGGCCTCCGGACATGCGGCGATCATCGGGTTGTTCGCAAATGGCACGTACGTGGATATCTCGCCACCCCCTGGCGGCGAGGAAAAGAACATGAAGGCGTCGCTGGAAGCGCTGGGCCACACGGTGAACGAGTTCACCGGGATCACGGACACCGACTGGAACAACGCCTTCGCGGCCAACGATTTCGTTTTCATCGCCGACCAGGAGCTTGGCAGTCTCTTTCCTGACCTCTCCGCCGCGGCCAGGACGGCGATCCAGAACAACGTGAGCGCCGGTCAGGGATTCATCCTCCACGGGAATATCGGCAACTACGACATAGACCTGCTGAACGGCCTGTTCGGGTTCACGGTGGCCAATGGTGGAAACTATTCGTCTGCCGAGATCATGACCAAGGGTGTCGACGCGGCCGGAACCGCCTACTCGGACGATCCGGCCACCATCCCCGGCAACAACGGCACCTACGCCCTGACCACCGCGTCGCTACCGCTGGGGGCGAAGAAGATCTACACCATTGGCACGGACACCACGGTCGCCCTTCTGCCCTACGGCGGAGGGAACATCGCGTTCCTGGGCTGGGACTGGTATAAATCCAATCCGCCCACTGCGGCCGGAAGTGGCGGTCAGGACGGTGGATGGCAGCAGGTGCTGCAGTCGTCGGTCCAGGAAGCCGCCGGGGGAGTGCCGGAGCCGTCGTCGCTGCTCTTGCTGGGTGGGGTGCTGGCGGGCGCAGCCGGATGGCGCGGAAGAAAGGGCCGGAGATCGAGCTCGTCCGGCCGCTCGCCTGCGTGAGAGCCGGCCTTCAGGGCGGGCCCTCTCCGACCTACCGGCTACCGGGAAACCGCCAGCCCGCTTACCCCGGGCAGCGACGGCTGGCCACTGCTGCCCCTCAGCCACGTGAAGATAGGAAAGTGGAAGGGGCACCAAGCTGCCAGGACCACCGAGGGACGGCAACCGGGCGGCGTCTCCAGGGTCGGGGTACCGCTCCGGAGGAGAAAGCCCCAGGCCCACGAGATCTCCCCGCGCGCGTCCATGGCGTTCTTCCCCAAGCCCAAAGAGGCCGATGGCGACGAGCGGTGGAGGCCGACCGATCCTTGTTCCGATCGAGCGTCGGCAGATCGTGGGCCAAGCGTAGCCCGGCCTCACCCTCAGAGCTCCGGTGCGAGCACCCTCGTGAGCTTTCTCCACCCGGGCCCATCATCAGAATCAGTGCGACGAGCAACGCCCCCATGCTCCCCTGAATCGTTCCCGATCGTGAAGATGGGCTCATCGAGAAGGCGCTCCGCACGCTGACGGAGGAGCGGTATCAGTCGGCGATCGAGTCTCGAGGCGCCGTGGAGTCCATCTTCCCCCGGCTTCTTCAGGGTCTCGTGGTGGACCTTCACCAGATTCGACCGCCCTCGTCGTTCGCCTTCCACCAGTTGACTACCGGTGTAGTCTCGTGCATACTGACTATAGGTGTAGTCAAACGGGTGGGGCGTGGACAGCGCCCGCCGACCTGGCCCGACACCCCGGGGAGCGAGCATGGCATCGACCGTCACACGCACTGAACGCGGCGCCCGGCCCTCCGATCATGCCCACGAGCCGGCCGACCAGAGCCCGATGGAGCGGCTCATCGACCTCGGCCTCGGCCTCGTCCTCCTGGTGACCCCCTGCCTCATCTCGACAGGCGTCAAAGACGTGTTCAACACGCCCAAGAACGCCTTCCTCGGGTTCGCCGCGGTCGCGGTCACCGCCGCGCTCTTCGTCCAGGTCCTTCGCGGGCGCTCGCTCGCCGTCCCCCGCCTTTCGATGGGCCTGTTCCTGGGGCTGGCCGCGGTGTGGATGACGCTGTCCGTGGCCTTCTGCGGGTGCCCCGAGCTGGCCGTCCGCGACCTCGGCTACCATCTCGCACTCCTTTCGGTGTTCTTCGTGGCCGTGTGCGCGGTCACGAGCCGGGAGCGGATCGACCGGCTGCTCCACTGCGCCATGGCTGCGGGCGTCATCGTGTCCGGGTACGCCATGCTCCAGTACCACGGTCTCGACGGACCGCTGTTCGACGGCCTGGGCCGGGTGCTCCTCGGAGACCCGACCCGCCTCTCCCCCTCCTCGGGGCAGGTTGCTGGAGGCCTGCTCGGCTGGCTCCTCCCGGATGACGCGGCCCGGCAGATCGGCGCCTGGCTCGACCCACGCGTCCTGATCCTGCCGGGGAAGCCGGAGGAGCCCTCCAAGAACTACAGCTTCATGGGGCACAGGAACTACCTGGCGGGCTACCTGATCGCCCTGATCCCGCTGGTCGTGTCGCGGTTGCTGATCCATGTCGACCTGCTGATGAAGCGCTGGCCCACGGCGGCGCCTCGGGGGCGATGGCTCCTTGCGATGCTGCGCGTCCTGGCCCTCCTGGTCCTTCCCGCGTCGGTTCTCGCGCTCGCCGCGCCGCCGCTTCGGCCGGTGGCGGCGCTCTCGTGGGCCGCGCTCGTCGGGCTCGTCCTGGTCCTGCCGGCCGCGCGACCGGTGGTGGTGTACCTGGCCACGCTGGTCCTGATGCTCGCCACCGTGCTCCAGACGCACACCAGGGGGGCGTGGATCGGCCTGGCACTCGGAATCTCGTTCCTGATCGTGACGGTCTGGTGGAAGGAGGGCGGCGCCGGCAGATGGCGCGGACTTGGCATCCGGCTGCTGGCGATCGGGTTCGCCCTGCTGATCAAGGTCGTGTTCGTCTCGTCGGCCGCGAGCTGGATCCCGCTGCTGGTGGTCGTGCTGGAGTTGGTCGTGCACCACACCGTGACCGGACCGACGCCGCGCTTCCTCTCGCCGCTCGCGCTCGGACTCGTGATGGTGCCGCTGGCGGTCGTCCTCGTCATGTTCGGCTGGAAGTCGCTCGACCTGGCCGGCGTCGAGATCGTGAACCCGCTGAACCGGGAGTGGGTATCCGCCATCGACCGGATCGACGACACCTTCAAGTGCGCCGTGTCCACCTCGACCCATCAGCGATGGCTGATCTACCGCACCGCGCTCGCGATCATCTTCGATTCGCCGAGGAACTGCCTCGTCGGGACCGGACCGGGCACGTTCGGCCTGCACTACATGCCGTACCAGGCCCGGGTGCTCGCCGACGCCGGGAACGAGCGACTGATGCCCGAGGCCAACAAGTCGATCTTCGCCCACAGCGAGTACCTGCACTACTGGTCGGAGCTGGGCCTGGTCGGCCTCGGGCTCATCTTCCTGGCCGGGCTCTCGTTGTGCCGCCACCTTTGCCGGACGCTGGCGGGCTGCCGGTTCGACCATGACGCTCTCCGGTTCATCGGGATCGTCGCGGGCGTCGTGGCCGTGCTCGTCCACGTGGCGTTCTCGTTCTGCCTGCACCTTCCGTACACGGCGTCGCTGTTGTGTTGCCTGGTCGCGTTCTCCATCAGGTTCTACCCTTGCCCGGTGGTGGAGCTCGTGCCGCATCGAGGCCCCGAGCCCACGCGATCGCCCCCGTCCCGGTCGCTCTGGTGGGGAACGGCCCCGCTCGCGGCCGTCCTTTTCGCGCTGGTTGCCGCGGCCCCGGTGCAGCGCATGCTGAGCGTTCTCACGGCCGAGCACCACTGGCGCGAGGCCCATGTGATGTTCAGGCTGCAGCGCTTCGACGAGGCGCTCGTCGGGTACGCCAGGGCGCTCAGCCACGACCCTGGCCGGGGCGAGATGCTGTTCGACCTGGGGAGGGCGCTGATGGACTCGGGGGCGGACCGGGAGGCGGTGGCCGCCTTCGAGAGTGCGGCGGCCACCTTCGTCGACCCGGCCACTCACCACAACGTGGCGCTCTGTCACTACAAGCAGGCTGTGCAATGCCGGGAGCGGGGGCTTGCGGCCCGGGCCAGGCGCCATCTCGAGGAGGCGCTGGAAGCCTATCGCCGGGCGCTGGCGCTGAACCCGATCTACGAGCAGTCTCTGCTGAACGCCGCCATGCTGCTCGCCGACCTGGCCCGGCTGGACCCGGCCAGGGCGTCGGCCAGGCTGGTCGAGGCCGAGGCTCTCGCCCGGCGAGGCGCCCGGTACCACCGGGGGAACACCGCCATGTGGGCGGCGTACGGGGAGGCGCTGGCCCTGGAGGGCCGGCTGGCCGAATCGCGGCTGCCGCTCCTGAGGGCTCTCGCCCGGACGGTCCTGGACCGGCGGGGCAGGGCCCCCGAAACCGGTCAAGAGGCGCGATCGATCCCCGCGGTGAGACTCCAGGCGGCCTGGAGGCTTTTCGATCGGGCCACGGCGAGCCACCTTTCGGCCCAGCTGGCCAGCGACCTGTCCCCGGCGGAGCGCGACCGATACCGGGCCCGGGCGCTCGCCGACTACCTGAAGGTCGTCTCGGTGTTCGATCGCGCGCCGGGCCGCGACGCGAGCGAGACGAGACTCAGACAGACCCTCGCCCACGTGTTCCACGAGCCGGGCGGCCAAGGGGTGGCAAAGCCCCACGAGGCTGTTGCGCCGCATGCGCGGACGGGCTACTCTGCCTGGCACAGTCAGTGACGGTGAAGCCATGAAGCGACAATCCACGCTGGGCAGGGCGGAGCTCGAGATCCTCAAGGTGGTGACCGACCACCATCCGGTGACGGTCCGCGACGTCGCCGACCACGTGTCGCGGACCAAGGGAGGCGCCCGGACCACGGTCCTGACCGTGATGGAGCGGCTCCGCCAGAAGGGCTACCTGACCCGCAAGAAGGTCGAGGGGACGTTCCGCTACTCGCCACGCGTGCCCATGCCGCAGCTCTTGAGACGGCTGGTCCGCGACTTCGTGGAGAAGGTCCTGGGCGGGTCGCTCGCGCCGTTCGTCGCCTACATGGCCAGGGACGCCAGGGTGTCCGGCGATGAGCTCGAAGAGCTCCGGCGCCTGGTGAGCGAGCTCGACGACCGACGCCAGGAGAGCCGGCGGTGAGCTGGGTCGCCGTGCTCAACGACCTCTCCGCCGCCTGGATCGAGGCGATGTCGCGGGCGTGCTGGCAGGCCAGCGTCCTGCTGTGCCTGGCGTGGATCCTCGGCCGCCTCTTTCCCCGTCTTCCACCCCGAGTGCTGTGCTGGGCCTGGCGCGTGGCCCATCTGAGGATCCTCCTGGCGGTGGCCTTCGTCGTTCCGGTCGAGCTGGCGCTGCTGCCGGACTGGCTCGGACCGGCCCCGGCCCCGGTGGACGCCTTGCCCTGGCCGTCCGCGGTCTGGTCGCTCTGGGCGAGCGACCTGGCGCCGGCGGCCCACGTGCGACCGGCCCTCACCTCGACGAGCTGGCTGGCGCTGGCCTGGGCCCTGGGCGTGGTCGCGGTCGCCGCCACCCTGGTGCGGGCCTCGAGGTGGGCCCACCGGCTGCGACAGAGGGCCGTTCCCGCGGGTGGCGAGGCTCGCGACATCACGGCCGAGCTCGGCCGGGCGCTGGGCCTGGCGCGCCTGCCCGGGCTCTCGTTCTCTCCGGCCGTGGCGGGCCCGATGCTGGTCGGGGTGCTGACCCCGACCGTCATTCTGCCCTCCCGGGATCGTCACGGGAGCGACCTGCGTCTGATGATCGCCCACGAGCTGGCCCACCACTCCCGGGGCGACCTGGTGTGGTCCGGCGTGCGGTCGCTGGTCGAGGTACTCCTGTTCTTCCACCCGCTCGTCTGGTGGACGCGCCATGAAGCGGATCTCGCCCACGAAGTCGCCTGCGACGAGTTGACGCTCCGCGTCACAGGGTCCTCGCCGCGCGAGTACGGCGAGCTGCTCGTGAGGCTCGTCGCGGCGAGCCGGCCCGGGCGTCTTCTTCCTCTCGCGGCCCGTGGGGTCACCTCGTTCCGGCCGGTGCGCCGGAGGCTGGCCTCCCTCCGGCGCCTCGACCCGACCCTTCGGCACCCATGCAGGGCCGTGGCGCTCCTCGGGCTGGTCGCCCTGATCCTGGCGGCGATCCCGATCCGTCTCGCGGCCCCTGGACACCGGGAGCCCGGGCTGGCGGGGCTGGAAAGGGCGCTCGCGCACGGGCTCGAGGTGCACTCGGTGGCGTTCTCGCCCGACGGCCGGACGCTGGTTTCGTCCGGCGCCCAGGGGACGACCCGTCAGTGGGACGCCCGGTCCGGGGCGCTCCTGAGGACGCTCGCCGGCGAGAGGAGCCTGGTCTCCACGGCCGCCTTCTCTCCGGACGGATCCATGCTTGCAGCGAGCCGCCGGAACGACGAGGTGCTCGTGCTCGACCTCGCGACCGGGAAGCCGGCGCGCGTGGTGACCGGCCGGAACGAGGTGCGATCGGTCGTGTTCTCCCCGGACGGCAGGACGCTCGCGGTGGCGAGCGGCCTGGGGATGGTGGACCTCATCGAGACCGGGTCGTGGACGCGCCGGCTGTCGGTGCCGGGTGCCCGGCGGCCCCAGATCGCCTTCTCGCCCGACGGTTCGATCATGGCCAGCAGGACCGGCGCTGGCGAGGTGAAGCTGGTGGACCCGGCCACCGGGGCCGTGGTCCGCTCGCTCTGTGTGGCCCCCGGCGGCGAGATCGAGCGCGTGGTGTTCTCCCCCGACGGCACGCTCGTCGCCGGAGCCGTGGTCTCGCGGGGCGGCTCGTCCGGTTGCGTGGCGCTGTGGCCGGTGGCGGCCGGGGCCCGGCGCGCGCTTCCCCTGGACGCACGGCCGAGGGCGCTCGCCTTCTCCCCTGACGGCCGCCGCCTCGCGGTCGGCCACGACGGCTCGATCACCGTGTGGGACAGTGCCACCGGGAGGCTGATCGACAGGGTGGCGGGCCACTCGCGATCCGTGGACGGGCTGGCCTTCTCTCCCGACGGCCACCATCTCGCCACCGGCAGCGCCGACCGCACCGTTCGCCTGTGGCGGGTGCTGTAGCGGCGATACCCGTGGTTCAGCGAACGCGACCTGCGTCGGCGCCGGACATCCCCGGGGGCCACGACCGGGCCAGCTACCTTCCGAGCAGGACCGAGAACTCCCAGCTCGCCCCGACCACCAGGTCGGGCAGACCGTTGCGGTCGATGTCGGCGACTGCCAGCGAGCGCGGCTGGGTCAATCCGGGCGTGAAGCTCCGAACGGTGGGGAAATCCCCGAGTCCGTTGCCGTAGAGGACCGAAACCGTGTCGCTCCAATTGTTGACCGCGGCAATGTCGGGCTGACCGTTCCGGTCGAGGTCCAGGCTCACGAGCCTGGTGGGTCAGCCTCGGTCGGGACCCGGGGCGACGGGAGCCGGTGGGACCGCGCGGTCGCGGACGAGCAGCGTGACGGTCACCACGTCCTCGCTGAGCACCGCGACCTCCCTGTCCTGGGCCAGGGCGTAGGCCTCGAAGACGCTCCTCAGCTCGGGGTGGCGCTGCGATAGTTCCTCGGCCCTCGTCCGGATTGCCTCGAGCATGCTGCGGTGGCCTGCCTCCTGGACCTCGGCCGTCGCGCTGGCCTCGCCGACCACGACGAACCCCGCGCTCCCGATGGCGCTCATCAGCGCCTCGCGGGACCCGTACAAGGGGTTGCGGGGGGCCACGCCGGCGCGGGCGTACACCTCGTCCATGGCCACCCGACCGCCCGGTGCCAGCAGGCCGCGAACGCGCCTCAGCGTCTCCTCGGGGGGACCGAGCACCGGCCCGATCGAGCCCAGCAGCACCAGATCGAAGCGGGACGATCCCGGGTCCCAGCGCCTGATGTCGGCGACCTCGAAGCGGCAGCGAGCCTCCAGGCCCCGGGAGACGGCCGAGCGACGAGCCGTCTCGATGAACGCGGGGACGGCGTCCAGCCCCAGGCACTCGCACTCCGTCTGCTCGGCCAACCGGAGGGGGACCGCGCCCTTGCCGCAGCCGAGGTCCAGCACCCTCGACCCCGGGCCCGGGAGCCCCCCGTGGTCGGACAGGAGCGCCATGATCAGGCGGGGGTCGGCGCCCAGCTCCTCCAGGTCCACGAGGAGCTCCGGGAGAAAGGGGAAGAGGCGCGGGTCCTCGCCGTCCATCGATCGGAGGACCGAGCTCTCGAGGTCGAGATCGGAGGGCGTTCTTTCGGCCGTGCGGTTCCTGGGGCTCATCGGGACCTCCTCGGCCTCCGCCTGCGTCGCCGGGGCGCGAGCGGGCGGCCCGTCACCGCGACGACCCGCAGTCGTGGCGGAGGCGTTTCGGCGGCCGGCCGGGGATGAAGTCGGCCGTCGTCGCCGGAGTAGCTGAAGAAGGACCGCTGCTCGATCTGGGCGATCCGGCAGGCTGGATCGGCCAGCGCGCTCAAGTCCACGAGCTTGACCTCCGCCTCGGGACCGCAGGCCAGCAACGATCCGGTCGGATCGAAGACGACGGAACGTACGAACTCCGCATGGATCTCGAGCACTGTCCGTTCCGCTCCGGAAGGCAGGTCGAACACCCTCATCCCGTCTCCCGCGACCGTCTCCTCCGACGCCCCCCGCACGGGGCGGCCCTCGCGGGAAGGGGGAAGCCCGGGTTCCATGGTCCATCCAGTCTATACCGCGTCGCAGCCGGGGGCCAGCCTCGAGGGCGACCAGGATCCTGCACCTGTTCTCCTCGAGAAACACAGCTGGTGGATTCAGGGCGTCTGCCGCGGACTCAGCTCTCTGATAGAACTTCCGGAGGATGCTGTCTTGCGTTGCTCGGTGGGCTGAGCTGCTCCCTGGCCATGGCTTCCAGGTCGAGCGCCATTCCCTCCCCGCGGTGCTTCACCAGGGCGGAGTACCGCCGCATGGCGGAGGCCCACCTCCTGGCATCGGCTTCTTGCACAAGGGAGCGCCAAGATGTACAATAGGTCATGATGACCAATCGGTTGTAACAGGAGGGTCCCATCGATGGCCAGGAGGGTCAGTGCGGCATTCGCGAAGGCTCACTTGTCTTCCCTCACGGCTCGCGTGGCGCATGGTGGGGAGTTCTTCCTCATCGAGCGACGTGGAAAGCCTCTCGCCGCCCTGGTCGGGGTAGGCGAGCTGGAGAGGCTCGAACAGGGACGTGCCACTTCTGCCCGGCCTCTGGGCGCGCTCGCCCTGACGGGGGCGTGGGACGAGGTCGACGAGGCAGAGCTAGAGACCGTCATTCAAGAAGTCTACCGCGTACGTGCGTCAGACACTGGTCGCGCAGTCGACCTGGGGGCTCATGTACCTGCTGGACACCGACACTCTCAGTAACCTGCTGCGCCGAACTCCCTCGACGAAGCTGATCGGGAAGCTCGCGTCAGTGCCGGTTGAACAGCAGTTCACGTCCAGCATCACACTGGGTGAACTGTTCTATGGCGCGCACCGCCTGAAGGCGCAGAGTGGCGCTCTTCTGGAGCGCCTCGAACAGAGACTTCTGCCGAATCTGCCCGTTCTTCCGTTCGATGACGTGGCAGCGCGCAGGTACGGAGAGCTGAGAGCTTCGCTGGAGGCGACCGGGGTGCTGATTGGAGATGCAGACCTACGCATCGCGGCGATCGCACTGTCGCGGAATCTCGCCGTGGTGACTGGCAATGTGCGTCATTTCCGGCAAGTTCCCGGCCTGGTCGTGGAGAACTGGCTGCTGTGATTCAGATGTTGATCCAAGAGCCTGCCGGCCCTTGACCTGGCTCTCCCTCCGGGCTCGACGCTCATGAGAACTCCACCACCGCCCGGGGGCCGCCGCCCTTCCACGACAGGAGGCGCACGGTGCCGCCGTGGGTCCGGCGAGGTGGTACCCTGCGTCACCGCACGGGGGCGCGACTCGGACCCGGCGAGGCGCCGGGTCTTGGGAGAGCTGGTCCGACGGGCCGCGCAGGCTCGAGCCGAGGATGGCCGCGGGGCGGTTCGTTCCGCGGCCATCCCCTCACACCCCACACTATCACCTCCTCTCCCGATGCTCGCGCAGCACACCGGCGGCTGCACGGCTCATGCGGCCGCCAGGGCGACCTCCAGCAACCCGGGGTTGCCGATACGCTCTTCCTCGAACATGTTCCGCACGCAGGCGAAGAAGTGCTGCGTGACGGGCCCCTGGCCAGGCCCTGCCGAAACCACGGCCAGGGGCACCCGGAGGCGGTCGTTGCCCTCGAAGTCGACGGTGAAGGACTGGACCCGGCCTCCACCGTGGATCCGGGCCAGGCCCGCGGGCAGGCAGACGTGGGCCAGGTCGCCAGTCCGGTACTTCTCGATCTCGATCGCGAGCTCCACCCTGTCGCCGGGCCCTGGCGGGCGCGCTCCCTGGGGATTGACGATGCTCACCGAGACCGGCAGGTTCGACCTGAACCTGGTCCAGTCATGCTGCTGCAGCACCTCGGCCTCCACGAGCACGGACCTGCCGATCGCCTTCACGACCTCGAGCTCGCCGGCCAGGCCGGCCGCCTCGTCGAGCGAGATTCGCTTGCCGTTGACGCTCACCTGGTCCTTGCCTGCCGCGAGCCCCGCAAGAGCCGAGCGGCCCAGTTCGTGCAGCAGCAGGATCGCCGCCGCGCTATCCTGGGTCGAGTAGTACGCGCCGTGAGCGCCCCTCTGCCGGCCGACCCAGTCGACGATCGAGAGCGCTCGCCGGCAGGCCGACTCGGATCCCGACCTGAGCAGCGCCGCGGCCGCGTTGCAGGCGGCGGCCCGCGTGGCCACGTGGCCCTGGACCCCCTGCACCGAGACTCCTGTCCCGTCGACATGCAGCCGGTCGTCGATGAACCTGAGCGCCGAGCCGTTCGTGGCCGTGCCGTGGAGCACCGCCCTGTACGCGTCATGCATCCCGTCGATCTGCCGGGGCTTGACCGCGATCCGGTACGGGGTCGCGAGGTCGTCCACCATCTCGTTGACGAGCTTGAACGCGCTCGCCATCTCGTTCGTCAGGGCGGCACCTTCCTCCAGCGGCAACATCGTCAGGAGGTGCTCCAGGGCGATGCGCCCCCAGGACGAATCGGCCAGGCCCGAGCTCGGGTACAGCCGGAAGCCCTGCCCTCTGACCCAGTTCTGCCTCTCCCGGTCCACGCCGGCCAGGAAGATCGACTCCGCACGTTCTCTCTCCGGGCCCGTGTCGGCGAGCTTGTGGCAGCCGATGGCTGCGAGCATCTTGGCCGCGGTCTGCACGCAGCAGAGGTGCTCGTACCCGGCGGTCACCTGACAGACCTCCTTGAACGTCGGCTCCCAGCCCGGCAGGACCCTGAGCGAGAGAGCCCCGAGGTCGTCGGGCGACAGCGACTCCCCCGGAAGCAGCAGCCTGAGCGTGCGCGCGTATCCCCTGAACTGTCCGGGGGACAGCACGTCCTTGACGGACCGGTCCACCGCGCCCGTGCCGGGCTCTCGCACCGTGCACTCGTACTGGCCCGGTCCCACCGGGAAAGTCAGCGTGGCGTGCCCCGGCCCGGTGACGGCCGCCGCGTCGAACGGCTTGCCACGATCCATGAGCTCGACTGCCTCGCCGTCCCGGGTCAGCGAGATCTCCACCGGCGCGGTCTCCCACGCCACGTCGAGGCGGCCGTGGACCTGGTCGTGCGAGTGGGCGTACTGCGGGAGGGTCAGCTCTCCGAAGCTGGGGCGCACGACGTCGAGACGGCGGGTCGCAGACTCCCAGTCGCCCCGGTGCATCGCAAAGACGTCGAGCTCCAGAGTACCCAGAGTGTCGCCCAGCGGCACCGTGAGGCGGGTCTCCCCGCGCACGCGGATCAGCCCGGCGAACACCACCTCCGGGAACCGGTCACGCGCCCCGCCGGACGCCCCGCCGATGATGACCGGACCGGTCAGCCCCTCGAGGTCGTCGAAGAGCGACTCTCGAGATTCTGTTTCGCCGGTCCGGACCACGTGCAGGCGGATGCGCTCTCCGGACGGACCAGGCGCGGTCTCGACGACCAGGTCCACCGCCCGGTTGTCGATCTTGAGCTCGAGGCGCCCCCTCTGCCGCATTGTCTTCACGGAGCGGTCGAGCTGCGCCATCTCCTTGACGCGGGAGAAGATCGCCTGCTGCGCCCCCTTGGGCGGCTCCATCTCGAGCCTGAGCAGACCGTCCACCCGGTACAGCACCTTGAGCACACGGACGCCGGGCTCGAGGTGGATCTCGGTTGCGCCCATTCTCACCGCCCGCGTGACGATCAGGTTCACCAGGCGGATGATCGGCGCGTCGTTTTCTCCCAGCTCCCCCAGCGAATCGAGATCGTCCGCGCCGGAGGAGTCCCTGGCGAGGTCGATTCCGGCGATGTCGCCGAAGACCTTGTCCAGCTGCGACGAGGCGCCGTAGGCGTCCTGGAGCGCCGCCTGCACGTGCGATGGAGCGGCCACGACCACCCGGATGTTCAGACCGGTCATGAGCTGGATGTCGTCGATCGCCAGCACGTTCAGCGGGTCCACCATCGCGACCGTGAGCGTGTTGCCCACCTTGTTGATCGGGATCAGCTGGTGCCGCTGGGCGATGTGCTCGGGCACGAGCTTCGCGATGGCGGGATCGATGATGTAGTTGAACAGGTCGATGAACGGGAGGTTCAGCTGCTTGGAAAGGACCGCGGTGATGTCCTTCTCGGTCACCACCTTCATCTCGGTGAGGATCTGGCCGAGCCTCTTCCCGGTCTGACGCTGTCTGGCCATGGCCTCCCTCATCTGCGACTGGTTGATGAAGCCCGCCTGGATCAGCGTCTCGCCCAGCTTCAGCTTGGGCCAGCGCGGCGACGGGTAGGAGGTGGCCAGGAGGGAGAAGGGCGTGGGTCTCGGCCGGGTGAGCTGCTCGATCTTGCTCTTGATCCCGGTGGCGAGCTGGACCGACGGATGGTCCATCGGCTTCAACCGCGAGTCGCGAACCACCAGGAAGACCGACGCCTCCGAGCCCGGGCGTCGGGTGCGGATCGTCACCGGCAGGTCGGAGCGCGGTCTGGCGCGCGCGTCGGCCTGGACCTCGAGCCCCAGCTCCGCGGGCGGCAGCAGCGCTGCCTGTCCTTCCCACGGTCTCCCCTCCACGAAGCCGCCCACGACGGCGACCGAGAAGGGAGGCTGGACGCCGAACTCGAGGCTCTGCCCCGACTCGAGGACTCCGAGGCGCCGGTGCTGGACCCGGCGTTCGCCCGGGTGCAGCATGGTCAGCACCAGGCTGTCGACCCGCACTCTGGCCTCGATCCGGCCAACGTCTCCCACCGGGTCCTCGAGCTTGAGCGGCGCGTTGGTCATCCCCTCTCTCTTGAGCCAGAGGCCACGGCAGGCCCGGCCCTCGCGCATGGGCAGCACCGAGGCCCAGAACTCGACGCCCAGCCTGGAGATCCACGTGCGCTCCCGCTCCTCGCGGGCCGTTCCCCTCAGCGGGACCTGAACGTCGAGGCCGGGGTCATCGATGCCGGTCACGTGCGCCACGAAAGGACCTTCGCCCTGGAGCGGGAACGAGGCCTTGCACACGCCGTCCAGGGAATCGAGCTCGACCGGCCCGTGCACGGCACGTCCGTTCTCAAGCACCACGACCCTCACCCTGCCGCTCGCGCGCTCGGTGAGCGTGGACAGATCGAGCGTGCACGCGAGGGCGTCCCCCTCCATCACGCTTTCGGCGACATGGCCACTGGCCGCCGCCAGGCTGTAGCCAGCCACTTCGAACCCGGTCGAAGCGGATCCGACGCGGGCTTCGTACTTCCCGGCGAGCAGGTGACCGAGCGTGCACACCGCCATCCCGTTCCAGTCCAGGTGGAGCTGCACGGCGCGGAACGCGCGCGAATCGCGCGTCACGCTCAGCTCCACGCCGTCGTCCGCACGGCACGGATCGACCACCAGCACCGTGACCGTGTCCTCCTCTTCGCGGTACAGGTCCTTGTCGGTGGACACGCTGGTGAGCTCGACCCCCGTGAGCAGCGGTCCGGCGATCTGCACGGACTGGAGCCGGTACTGCGCGTTCCACAGGGGGAGGACGCGGCCTCCCTCGGCCTGCTTCACGAGCGCCGCCACCTGCTCGGACAGCTTCTCGACGGGGCCGTCGGCGAAGAGGAAGTGCTGTCCCGATACCAGTCCGGTCTCGCCGAGCACCGGCCTGAAGGTCGAATCCAGGGTCGCGAGAGAAGATCGAGATGACATGGCGACTCCTCCGTGATCAGGAGACCGGCTTCTTGAGGATGCCGGCCACCGTGTCCAGGATCTCTTGCAGCTCAGAAGGGTCGACTGTGAATCCCTGTTTCACGTGGAGCTCGATTCCCGGGCCAAGCTCGTGACGGAGCCAGGGGGCTCCGGCCTTGACCGGCGAGGGCCGGACGACCAGCTCTTCCAGACGCACGGACTCGCCCAGAAGTTCCTGCAATTCGTCCGGGCTTCGCCCGTGGATCAGCTCCTGGATCTTCCTTATGGTGAGGTACTGGGCCTGCAGCTTCTTGATCGCCAGGATCTGCAGGAGGTGCATTCCAGAGTAGAGGGCGAACGTCCCGCGCTTCCCCGTGGGCTGGTCCACCAGGCCCATGGAAATGTAATAGCGGACCGTTCTCGCGTCCGGGACGTCGGTGACCTTGTAGCGCGACTGTCCGGACACGACCAGCCGCAGGACCCCCTCACGGACGTGCTCGATCAGCTCGTCCATGGTCCACTCCTCGTGAGCTGATCGCTCGACCTTGGCCTTGTCCGGTGCCGTCATACCTCGGGCCCCCATGTCCAATGTTACTGTTAACAGTATCTACTGTATCGTCGAGAAGCTGGGCGAGGGCTCCATGGGAGTCGTCTATCGCGCCATCCAGCTGAGCCTCGAGCGCGACGTGGCGCTGAAAGTGCTCATCGAAGGCGACGTCGCGGACCGGAGCGGTCGGGCCCGTTTCAAGCGGGAGGTGCGGATCGCGGCGGCGCTCTCGCACCCCAACATCATCAAGGTCCTCGACTACGGCGAGCTGGAGGGACACCCGTTCTACGCGATGGAGTACCTGCCCGTGGCCACGCTGGAGGAGGTCATGACGAGCTGCGGCCAGATCCCTCTGCCGCATGTCTTGGAGATCCTCCGGCAGCTCCTCGATGCCGTGGACTACGTTCACGGCGCGGGAACCGTTCACCGGGACATCAAGCCGGACAACATCCTACTCGACGAGGGAGGCCACGCCACCCTGATGGACTTCGGGCTGGCCAAGGACAGCTCCCGGACCGCCCTCACCAGAACCGGCACCCTGCTGGGCACGCCATGCTACCTCTCCCCGGAGTCGTTCCGGGGCGAGCCGCTGGACGTGCTCTCCGACCTGTACGCCGTGGGGATCGTGACTCGCGAGCTTCTGACCGGCCAGCGCACCTTCTCGGGTACCAGCCTGCAGGATCTCATGCGCCGCGTCGTGGAGGATCGCCCCGTGCCGGTGAGTCGCCTCCGACCGGACTGTCCTGGCTGGCTCTCGGACCTCGTCGAGCGGCTGGCGGCGAAGGACCCGGCCGCCCGGTTCCCCTCTGCTGCAGAGGCGTTGTCAGAGCTGAGAAGGAACCTCGGAGAGCGGGTCGAGGGCGGCGATGTCGCGGCTCCGGTCGCCTCACCTTCGTCAGCCGGCCCGGACGACGACGAACCGAGCGGGGTGCTCCCCGAACGGTTCGTGGAGGGAGGGATGTCTTCCCTGCGCAGGGCGCCCCAGGGAGCGTCCAGAGCCGTCCGGACGAGGGACTCGAACGCGCCGTCGCCGACGCCCGCATCCCCGGGGCCGTCGACCTCGTCTGACCCCGCGCAGCCTGCTCCCCCTCCGCGGACCGGTTCCGCGAAGAGAGCCCACCCGACCGATCGGACCCAGCGGCCGGGAACGGTCGTGACCCCGGCCCAGCCGGGCGGATGGTGGGCGACGATGACGCTTTGCGTCATCACGGGTGTGATCGTCTGGCTCGCCGGCTCCCGCGTCGGGGTGACGAGGCCCGTGCCCGGTCCGGTCGCCTCGCCTGCCGGCGAGAGGCCAGGGCGGTCGAACCTGGACCCGACCCCGGAACCGGGCGTCCTCAGGGAGGTCGGGGCCGAACTGGCGAGGGCGATCGAGCGGATCCAGCCCCAGGCGCAGGTGCACGCCATCTACCGGGACCTGTCTGCCATCGGCAGGTCGAAGTGGTTCCTCCCCGTTCCGACCGCCGAGATGGCCGCTCTCCGGCAACGGTGGGGCAGAAAGCTGTCCCGGGAGCTGGAGGACTCCGGTCTGATCGCGAGGTTCGGCCCGTTCGTCGTCGCCAAGAAGACGTTCTACGCCGATCCGATCGTTCATTCCCTGGAGCGACTGGCCACGTACCTGGCGGTCCAGGACCTGGTCGATCTGAACCTGTACTGCGAGCGGTTCGGAATCCCGTTCCCCGTCGACCCCGCTTCGGCGCTCTGGGCCGGGTACGGTCAGGAGGATCTGCCGGAGCTCCCGGACGACCCCGCCGTGGGGTTGCAGTTCGGCGCCTTGCCGGAGGCTCCGGCGTGCCGGGTGGACATGGAACCCCGGTGGAAGATCGTCGGGGCCCGGTTCACCGAGCGGTTCCACACCAAGGGTGACGCCCGATCGACGGACTTCACGTGGACCGCGGAGGAGGGGGGCCACAACCGGCTCGAATATGTCCACCCCGAACCTCTGCCGCTCCCTCCTCTGGATCAGGTCGAATCGCTTCTCCTGGCCGGCGCTTTCCTGGATGTCGCGAAGAACGGACGGATCTCCATAGCGCTCTCGCCGGACGGCAAGACGTTTCGCGACGTGGCCGTGGTCCGGGGGGCCACCAAGATCATGTTCCGCCCCTGGCGCCACACGATCGAGCGATCGCTCGTGGAGGGTCACAGGCTGTTCCTCAGGGTGCGCTTCCGGGTCTTGCCGGGAATGCTCAGCCTGAACGAGTACTGCACCCTGCCGTTGCTGCTCGTCTACTACCGCACGGTCAGGTCGGGCTAGCGCCCACCGGCGAGAGGCCGATCGGCCCGGAGCGTCGCGTCGATCGGAGCCGGACGCCCCCGGGGAGGCGCGACCCCGCCGGAATTCGATGCCCGATAATCGGATGCGCCGCCGCCCCCGGGCCCGTATGATGAGTCCATGGCCAAGCTTCCACCGATCCATACGATGTACCGGGCGCTGTGCGATCGAGACTCGAGCTTCGAAGGGGTCTTCTACGCGGGGGTCAGGACCACCGGCATCTTCTGCCGCCCCACCTGTCCGGCCAGAAAACCGAGATCGGACAACGTGGAGTACTTCCCCTCGTCCCGGGACGCCCTCCACGCCGGCTACCGCCCCTGCGGTCGGTGCCGGCCGCTCGAGAAGAACGTACGCCCGCCGGCTCTGCTCAGGAGGTTATGCGAGATGATCGAGGAGTCACCGACGAGGATCACCGATCTGGACCTGGAACGCTCCGGGGTGGACCCCTCCACGGCTCGGCGTCAGTTCCTGCGCCACTACGGAATGACGTTCCAGGCGTACCAGCGCGCCCGCAGGATGGGGCTCGCCCTCCACGAGGTGCGGGGAGGAAGCGCCGTCATCGACTCGCAGCTGGACAGCGGCTTCGAATCGGCCAGCGGGTTCTGGCAGGCGTTCAAGAAGGTGTTCGGCGTCCCGCCGGTCAGGGCCGGGCTCATCGACTGTCTGCAGGCTCGCTGGATCGACACCCCTCTGGGCGCGATGCTGGCCGTGGCCGACGCGGCCGGGCTCCACCTCCTGGAGTTCGTGGACCGCAGGGGCCTGGAGAGAGAGGTCGCCAGCCTGAGAAAGCGGACCGGATGGGCCATCGTACCCGGCAACAACGCTCACCTCGAGCGGATCCGCGAGGAGCTCGACAGGTATTTCGAGGGCGTGGACACGACGTTCACGGTACCGCTGGTGCTCCACGGCTCGCCGTTCCAGGTCCGCGTATGGGAGCTGCTCCGGACCATCCGGCCCGGCGAGACGTGGTCCTATGCCAGACTGGCCCGGGAGGCGGGAAGGCCGAGCGCCGTTCGCGCCGTGGGGCACGCCAACGGCCACAACCGGCTGGCGCTGGTCGTCCGCTGCCATCGAGTCATCCGGGCGGACGGGAGCCTCTGCGGCTACGGCGGAGGGATCTGGCGGAAGAGATGGCTCCTCGATCACGAGCGAAGGGTCGTGGGGAGATCGCGAGAACCGGCGGCCTGACTCGCGGTTGTGGCCGGGGAGGCCGCCATGGGCGTCTGGCGCCGGGGTCGGATGGCCGGATCCCGGTGGTCCAGGATCCCCCACCTGTTTCGCGGAGTCGGGCCTGTGATCGGGCCTCGGCTTGGCTGCAGACTCACCATGGAAGTGGAGGGGGTGCATTTGAAGTCGCGCTCGGGAGAGAGAAGAAATCGGGAGAGAGCGGAAAGAGGAGGGGATCCGGATTGAGGTCGCGCGCGGGGGCGCGACTCGGACCCGGCGAGGCGCCGGGTCTTGGTGGTGAAGGCCGGTTGCGCACGGTCGGTATCGCTGCTACTCTGGGGGCGGGTGCTGGTGGGCTCCACAACGTGGCTCCACCGGGCAATCGACTCGCACTCGAGGGGAGGACCGGAATGGACAAGACCGACGGTGGCCGCGGGAATCGGCTCGTGGGGAAACGCCTCCTGGTGGTGGCGCTCCTGGGCGCCTTCCAGCTCGGACTCGGCTGCGGGGCGGGCGGTGGGTGCGGAGGGGCAGGCGGAGCCGGGGATGCTGCGACGGGCGCAGTCGACGGGGTCGCTGACCCGGCGTCCTTGACGGACGGCATCGGAATGGGCGTCGATGCGGTGGCGTCTGAAGGGGCGGACGGCATCATGGACGACGCTCTGGCTGAAGGCGGCGCGAACGCCAGTGTGACCGCGCTGACCGACAGTGGATTCCTGGGCGGGGGCACCGAAGGCGTGGGCCCGGCTGCAGCGGGCGTCGCCGGGAGCCTCGACGGCCCGGACCCCAAGACGGTGATCCACGGGGCGCTGCCGGAACAGCCGATCCCGCGGGTGAAACCCGCGCCGAGCCTTGGCGGAGGCCCTCGGCCGTCGACGACCGTGCTCAGGGGCGGAGTGGAGGAGTCGCGGATTCTCGGGCCTGGCCAGAGGGTCCAGGAGGTCAAGAACGTGATGGGCTCCAACGCCAGGGGAAGGGACAAGCTGCACAATCTCAACGCCTGGGGCGTCCCGATAGCGCCGTTGACAGCACGGGACAACGTCAGTCAATACGACCCCACCAAGGGGAAAGGGCTCGTGACGCTGGGCTTCCAGCCCGAAGAGGGTTCGGGCGATCGGGCCATGACCGGGATCCACGAGGCAGTCCACGCGGGGTACCACCACACGGGTGCTGACCTCGACGTCACGAAAGTGTCGAGGCCCCAGTACATCAGGTCCAGGATCAACGAGGAGGTCGACGGAACAGTCCAGGCCATCCAGTGGAGGATGAACATGGAAAGGGCTGGCAAGCCGGTCGATGCCAGACGCCCTTTCCCCCTGGAAGACGTGTACCGGAAGAGCTACAACGACACCGTGAGGGAGCTGAGGAAGAAGAGCCCTGGCTTGACGGCGGCTCAGCTCGACACGGCCGGTCGCCATGCGGGCACGGAGGCCGTTCGCGTGGGGTTCACGGGGACCGGGGGGGCGGCCCCAGGGGTGACGGCGGGCGACTCGGGACAGACCTACTCGGACTACTATGGCAGTGACTATGACCGGAGACGCAAGGCTGCCGAGGACAAGGCCAAGAACAAGCGTCGCTAGACGCCGTGGCCTGGAATCGAGGTCACTCCCCTGAGAGAAGGGGCCCGAGAGTGCGAAGCGACCGGTCGGGAGGAGGTCTGGGGGTGTCCCCGCCACAGGGCTTCGCCCCGAACCGAGCGTAGAGGGCCGGCAGCAGGAAGAGGTTCAGCAGCGTCGAGGTCGTGAGCCCGCCCAGGATCACCACCGCCATGGGATACTCGATCTCGTGCCCGGGGAGGTTGCCCGCCACCACGATCGGCACCAGGGCGAGGCCGGCGCACAGCGCCGTCATCAGGATCGGTGACAGTCGCTCTTCGGCCCCGGTGAGCACCTGGGACAACTGCAGAGACTTGCGCGCCCTTCATGAACCGCCGTATGCCGAACGGCACGTACGGTGGTGTGGGAGCTGGGGGTGGGACAACCTGCCCCTGGCCACCCGATACCGTCGGTCACGCTCCCGGCACGTTCGCCTCTGCCCCCGACCACCGTGTTGCGACCGAGGCGCCTGATCGCGCAACGGATCGGCTTGTGCAAGTACCTGATCTGGGAAGACCAGCGACGCGAGCAGGAGGCCCGAGGTGTTTCCGACGGAGAGGTGACGTTGTATCCGATTCTGCCGGTGGTATTCTACACGGGAGAGGTGGGGTGGGACCACTTACCGGGGATGGCCGAGCTGACCGACTGCCCGCGTGAGCTGTTGGCCTTCGTGGAGCCGTCGCCAGCGGTGTTGGTGAGTCTTGCGGTGCTGTCGGAGCACGAACTGCTATGCGGCGACCCGTACCTGGGCTCGGCATTCAGGGTGCTTCAGTCGCGGCACGTGGGTAGCGATAGGTTCGAGTCGGTGTGCAGGAAGACGATGGACGAGCTGATGCCGCTGAGCACCGCCAATCCGGTCCGCTGGAAGCGGCTCCTGGTGTTCGTGCTGCGCATGGTCGTCTCGTATCGCGAGGGGACGGAGGCGCGCGGCCTGGTGGAGCGTGCGTTGGAGCGAGTTCGTGACCGGGGAGACGCGGAGGAGGTGCGCATGATGGCCAATGCGTGGATCGAGACGATGTGGCAGAAGGGACTGGAGGAGGGGCGGCAGTAGGGGCGGCAGGAGGGGCGGCAGGAGGGGCGGCAGGAGGGGCTAAAGGAGGGCAAGGCCGCGGCGAGATCGCCGCGGCCAGCGCTGGCGGCTCCGGAATCCCCGAGGGCTTGCCTCCGGCTCCCCGGCGAGGAGACCCTTGGCCCGAGCCTCGTCGTCGGCCCTCTCGATGTCGTCCAGCTCGGGAACAGACTCTGTCGCCTGCCGCTCTGCGGCACGGTGACCACGAACGGCCCCGCGATCGCCGCCTCCCCTCGCGTCGTCCCGTCCGTCGGGACCAGCCGCACCGTCACCCCGCTCGACCCTGCCGCGAGATCAGCCCGCTGTCTCCGAAGATCAGGTCGGTGCCGGCTCCGCCGTTGATGACGTCGCTTCCCTGCCCGGCCAGCACCATGAACTTGGAAAGGGCTGGCAGCAGGAAGAGGTTCAGCAGCGTCGAGGTCGTGAGTCCGCCCAGGATCACCACCGGCACCTGGTTCCCCTCGCTCCGCCGACGCTTCGAGTCGGGTCATCGAGCAGAGACCCGACGGAAGCCGTTCGCGAAGTGCACGCTGGCAGGCGTAGTGGAGCGGCGGCCGACGTGACCGCAGTGCCGCATCGCAGAACAGCAGCGGGGAATCCACCTGGTAGTCGCTGATCGGAATCTGCGTGAGCTCGCGATCAATCGCGGACAGTGCGGAGAAACGCGGTGGAATGCGAGCGCTTGACAGTAGACTCGGGCTAGGATGCCGGCACACCCCAGCTGACCGGCTGCGGTCGCTGCCGACTGGTCCTCCCCGCCAGCACAGGAGGTCTCTCATGTACCCATGGACACGCCTGGCCACGAAGGCCGCGCTGGCTCTCACGATGGTCATCGCGGCCCGGGCCGACATGGATGCCATCGAGGGTGCTGCCCGGAAGGAGGGGATCGTCGTCTCCTACGGCTGCCCCGCCGGCTGGGCCGGTTACGGGGCCATCGAGAAGATCGCCCTGAAGAGGTACGGCATCGCCCACAAGGACATCCACTTGCCGTCCATGGAGCAGGTCACCAGGATGGTGGCCGAGAAGGACAATCCGGTGGCCGACGTGGCGGGCATCGGTCTCCAGTTCGCCCCGATCGCCCGGGACAGGAAGATCCTGGAACCGTATCAGCACACGAAGTGGGACGAGATCCCCCGCTGGGCCAAGGACAAGGAGGGGTTCTACGCCGGCACCTACACCGGCACCCTGGCCTTCCTGGTCAACACGAAGGTGGTGAAGAACGTCCCCAGGGCCTGGAAGGACCTGTTGAGGGGCGAGTACCGCGGCTTGGTGACCATGCCTGATCCGAGATCGACCGCCAACGGCCAGTTCGCCGTGCTGGCGGCTGCGGTCGCCCTGGGCGGATCGGAGGAGAACCTGGCGGCAGGGATCAGCTTCTTCACCCGGCTGAAGAAGCTCGGCGTCCTCAACACGGCGGTGCAGCCGGACAGCCAGACCCTCGCCAAGGGCACCTCTGGCATCGCCCTGCTGTGGGACTTCCAGGGGCTGGCCTGGAAGAAATCGATCCCGGAGCTGGAGATCGTCATCCCGTCCGACGGATCGACCTCAGGCACCTACGCCTGCGTGATCAACAAGTACGCCAGACACCCCTGGGCGGCCCGTTGCTGGATAGAGGCACTGGTGTCCGACGAGGGGCAGATCGCCTTCGCCCGGGCCGGCGCCCGGCCGATCCGCAAGGTCAAGCTCCCGGCCGACGTGAAGGCGAGGCTCCTGCCGGAGGAGCGGTACAAGGCGGTGAAGCCGATCTCCGACTGGAAGAAGCTGGCGGACCTCTGCAAGAAGCTGGTGGAGCACTGGAAAACCGAGGTGCTGGGCGAACGGGATCAGGGCGCTCCCGGGCGCCCACCGGTTGCTCGAGAGACGGGCCCGCAAGGTGGCATAGCGGGCCAAGACGGACCACGGGCCCCTCAGCCCTCACCCGTTGCGCGAAAGACGGGAGGGCTGGTCTCGCGGATCCGGTCCATCTTCCAGGGCAGGGACGGCGGTCGGGAAGGGGAGCCTCGACGCTAGGGAGGGCCTTGTGGGTAGGGTAACCCGTTCGGGGGACATCGGTCTCGCATTCCGGACTCTCGCGCTGGTTTCCTTCCTCGGAGGGACCTGGCCTGCGCCGTCGGTCAGACGAGCAGGACCCCCTGCGGCTGGATGAGCGTGATCGACCCGGCCCAGAGGCTGCCCCGGAGGATCGCGGCGCCGCCGGCGTTCGAGCGCGTACCTGTGACCGCCGGGTCATTCGGCGAGTGGCTAAGGAGGGCTCATTGGACCGTCAGGTCTTCTGCACGGGGCCAGGCTTGAAACACGTGTCTTGATCGCGCGTTGTCGTGGTCAACTGCTGCTGCGACGGTGAATTGGCTGCAGCGAGAGCCATGAGATCGTCTTTCCACATCGCAGCGAGGCGTTCGAGGCGCCGGCACCAGCCTCTGACCGCGACCTTGGTGCCGACGTAGGCGAAGAGCGAGACCATCACGATCGAGCGAGCGGTGAGATCGACGTACTCGCCCGCGAAGGGTCCCCAGAGAGCGAAGGCCAAGGTGCCCAAGATCAGGATGTCCGGCAGGATGGGCTCCTTGGCTTGGAGGGCGCCAAGGCGAAGCTCGGAGGCCAAGGCGTGCGGGCAGACCGTCGTGGCTTCAGGGTTTCCCCAGATGCGCAGTCTACGGACGCCATCGAAAAAGGCGGCGAGCCCAGCCAGCGTAAGCATGATCAGGGTTGAGGCTCGGTAGTCGACTCTGAGTAGCGCAACGCCCAGAGGCAGGACAGCCAAGGCGAGACAAAGATGAAGAACACCGATAGCGAGGGTGCGGTGACGGAGGTAGGTGGATGCTCTGCGCATCGGGGTCGCGGCCTCGGAGCATCCGAAGCGTCCGCAGCCGCCCAAGTACTGCTGGCATGCCAAGTGGAGAGGCGTCTGGCAGGCCGGGCACACGGTCGTGGGCTGACCGCGCAGGGCGGCGGCACATACCAGACAACGCGGCTCCAATGTCCGCGGTTCCAGAGGAGCGTCCCATCTCGGAGTCTGTGTCGTCATGGCCGGGGAAAGAACAACGCAACATCATTGTACAGCGTGATTGGGAGTCACGCCAGGCTGGGCCGAGCAAGGCGAGCGAGGGCATGCAGGCGTGTGCGCCGACCAGTTCAGACAGTGGATCGGGTGGCAGAAGGCGCATTCCCAGTTTCGTGCTGTCCGGTCTGGACGCGGCGTGGCTGATGACATGGCCGAGCCGTCACTGCGCAGGCGTCGTGCATTGTCGTGCGTGGTCCTCATCGTGGGCCGACGGTCGGGAAGCATTGAGCCTACGCGAGGGAAGTAGTTGACACCGGGGGGCCTTCTCATGGAAGGCGTTGCAGCCGACAGCCCCCTCCACCGATGGCCCATCTTCGGTAACCCCGGCCGCACCGTCCGCCCGTCCGCGCTGCATCACTCATCACTCACACGGCGACGTCACCATCGCCTGCCAAGCAGCGACACTCTCAACCGATCACCGGTCCGACGCCGGCCTTCCCCATCACGTGAACGGCCCGGCCCCTGTGCTATCATTCAGCCGTGCTACTCCAATGCTCAGGCTTCTCCGCTCCTGCTGGCTTGCGCCTTCCCCCTTTCGAGCTCCGCGAAGGGCAACTCCTCGAGGTTCGCTTGCCAGTCCTTCATGACCTCACACCCTACGAACTCCTCCTCGACTACCTCTCTGGCCGGTCCGTGCATGCGGCGTTCACGCTCTGCTTTCGGCCCGCCTTCTCGGACGCGACCACCCTGCTTCGGCGCTTCACCTCTGTTGCCGACGTGGCGAAACTCACCGCCGTTGACCCCGTGGCACTCGCTCTGTCCTGCGACCACCGCAAACCGCGACCAATCGACCTTTCCTGCCGAATCGACCACCTCGCCATGAACCCGCGCACCCTCATGTCGCTCTGGCTCGCGTGTGAGGAGTCGATGTTCGTCGTCTTCTCGACGGCAGGGTGCGATCCTTGCGGCCGACGATTCGTCATCGACGAGGCCACGCGCAGGGCCCAATACGGGTGGGGCCTTCTCCTCATTACCACCGTTCAGCCGCCGTCCCCCGCGCCCTCGCGCCAGCCAGCGGACGTCCTTCGTTTGGCTTGACCCCCGCACGCCAGCTCGCATCCTTCGGGGGGGGGTGGTCCAGCCGTGCTCGAATACCCGCCGCAGTTCAGGTAGCTTCTCGAGAGCCTCTGCCAGCCTCAACGCCAGCTGGATCTTGGCTGCTTCGAGCCCGGTTAACCTCTGGATGTACTCTCGCAGGCTCGAGAGCGGCGATCACCCCGCCGATGAGCGAGAAGGGAAGCGTGAGCAGCACCAGCCCGGTCAGCCGGGCCGAGTCGAAATCCACGTAGAGGATCAGGACGATCCCGATCAGGGCCAGCGCCGTCAGGTAGGCCAGGTGCCGCTTGGACTCCTCCCGGGCCGCGTACTCGCCCAACAGCTCCGGGTGGTACTCCCGGTCGAAACTGACCTGCCCCACGGCCTGCTCGACGTCCCGGGCCACCGCCCCCAGGTCCCTCCCCTTCACGTCGCACGACACGTCGAGGCGGCGGGACGACCCCTCTCGCTTGATCTCGTCGGGCGCGGGGGCGATCCTCAGGAAGTAGTGATCCCGGACTGGGCCTTGGCCTACGATAGGTCTCGATGATCAGCGGCCGGCTCGTGTGACCCGCCGGCCGGGGCGTGTTCGGCCCGCGGTCCTGCGGTCTTCGTACCGGGCCAGGAGCTCCCTGATAACAGGCACCAGCTCCAGCGGAATTGCCACCCACTCCTGTTTCGCGTTCACGAACGCGCGGTCGGCCTCGGCAATAGCGTCGTCGGCTGTCTGGCTCTCGTAGTGCTTTATCACGGCCTTCACCCGGTCGGCCGACCAACCGATTGGATAGCGGTTCGGATCCCTCCTGGCGTGCTTGCTCATGACATCCTCTTCTTGAGTCGGCGCCGTAGCGCCCTCAACTCCTTCCCAGCCGCACCAAGGCCGGGTCCACGTCCTTGGTTGGCCCGATGCGCACGTGCTCCGCTCGGATCCCAGCCCGGTCAACGAGCGCTCGCGTGGAGCCAGGCCGAGCCGGCTGAAGCGGGACGCGGAAGACGGCAAGGTAGCGCCCCTTCTCGGGCACGAACAGCATCGGCAGCTTTCCGTCGATCTCGGCCGGCACTTCGGTCGGGTGGACGTTCACCACGAGATCGACCTGCTGCAGAGCTTCCACGGGGATCGCGGTCAACGGCACGTGTGAGGGCAGCGCCACGAGGTCGGCCCGAGGCCGGAGGTCGTCGATGGCGCCGGCCAGGGCCTCGGCCGGCGGTAGGACTCGCCACGGCGAGCCAAGCGTTGCTCCCTGCTGCGGCCGAGGCGCAGCCAATCGCCGTCCAGGCGCGCTGGCCCGGATGGTACCATGCACGCCGGAGGCGTTCTCGAGATGACCCTGGGTTTC
>JACQZM010000281.1:0-1205 GCA_016213885.1 Candidatus Rifleibacteriota bacterium
GGCCTGGTCCGGGACGTGGCCCGTCGGTCGTTTCCCACGTACACGCTCCTCGACCCGATCCCGGTCTCCAGGCCCGATCTGATCGCGCACCTGATCGTGCACGTCGAGTCGCCGACGGCGGTCGAGGAGGTCGACGTGACCACTCTGGGCATCGACGTGTCGACCGACGAGGAGTCGATCCGGTCGAACCTCTGGTGCTACGACGTGTTCGCGCCGTCGGACAAGGCGCAGGAGGCGCCGCTCGTCTCCGTCTGGGTGCCCCCGGCGACGCAGGGCAGCGGGTCCGGCCGGTCCAGCGGCCGGGTCCGCGTGTTCGGCGGCCCGCTGGACGTTTCGGCCACCCTGGGCGCCGTGGAGCAGGAGCTGGCTGCCCGGCGGGCGGCCCGGGCGGGCCGGTCATCCGGGGGGGCCAGATCGGCCCTGGCGACCCTCACCCGCAACCTGGACCTGCTGATCGTTATCGTCACGCTCCTGGCGTTGCCGCTGGCGATCCGTCGCTTGTGGCGCTACCTGATGCGGCACCGCCGCCGCTGTGGCGCCTGCGGGATGATCATGGACTATTTCCCCCTGGTGGCGGTCCCCGGAACCGGCGCCGATCCCGTGGTCGAGCGCATCCTCGCCTTCGACGGTCTGACCACGATAGAATCTCGGAGGGAATCTCTGGAGGCGATCGTGGGGTACCGCAACACGGTCCCCGGGGCCCGGTCGCTCGACCCGAAGAGCGGGCTGTCCATGTGGGGACTGTGGTGTCAGAGGTGCGAGGAAGGGGTGCTGGCGTCGGAGCTGAAGAAGAACGGTTCGATCGTCGACGAGGGCGAGATGCCGCTGAAGAGCCTCGACTCGCGGACGATGATGGAGCAGGTGAGCGGGGGATGGTAGCCGCAGGGTCGACAGGCCTCCGCCTGGCTCGCGGCGGATGGTGCCCGGGGCCGGGCCTGCATCGGGAGCCACGGGGACGGAAGAGGAGGGGATCCGTTTGAAGTCGCGCTCGGGGCGCGACTCGGACCCGGCGAGGCGCCGGGTCTTGCGACTCGGACCCGGCGAGGCGCCGGGTCGGGAGGTGAGATGGCCGGGGAGCTCCAGGAGACGCTGATCGAGTACGGCCCGCCCGGCGAGGGCATCCTCGGCGCCCAGCTGGTTCTGAGCACCAAGCTGCGCGATCAGGGAGGCCTCCTGCTGGAGGTCGCGGCCGATCCGGTGACCCG
>JACQZM010000281.1:1232-6577 GCA_016213885.1 Candidatus Rifleibacteriota bacterium
CCTGCTGGAGGTCGCGGCCGATCCGGTGACCCGGGCCCGGGAAGCCCGGGTGCGCCTGCCTTCCGGCGAGGCTCTCGGAGCCGTCGAGCTGGCGGTCCAGACGACCGACCTGGGGAACGTCCACTACGGCGAGCTGGTGCTGGAGGACCCTCCCCGGCGTCTCGTGGTGGAGCTGTTCGACTCGGCCGGGGCGCGCCTCGGCCACGCCTCGTGCCTCATGGACCTCCAATCCGGGCGGGCTTTCCCGGCTCCGCTGTTCCAGGGGCTGTCCACCGCCAGGACCGGTACCGTCGAGGTCCCCGGCTTCGGCCCCAAGGGGGCGGAGCGGTTCCCCCGGGCGGTGAACCTGCTGACGGCCCGGTTGACCGGCCCGGGCATCGTGATCGACCTCCTGCTGGACGACCGGGGTCTGGGCCGCGCCCTGCTGGCTACCTCCGATTCGGGCTCCGGGTCGGTCCGGGCGGTGCTCAAGCCGATCATGGAGAGGCCCGACTCGCCCAGGCGCGGCCAGGTGACGGTGCCGCTGGGCACGTCCCGGATCTCGTTCGGGTTCTTCGATTCCGACGAGAACGAGCTGGTCGACTACGCCTGCGAGCTGGACCTGGGCTCCCTGACGTTCGTGGTTCCACGGCCCGAGGAGGCCCCGGTCTCCCGGGAGCCCGGGATCGGCGAGCTCCTGGCCGAGGCGGCCCTGTCGGAGCCCGGGCCCGGGGAGCCGGAGGGTCCGGACCCGGAGGAGGCGAGAGCCCCGGCGCCGCCGCCCAAGGAGGGCCTGATCGGCGAGCTGCGCACGTTCGTGACCCAGCAGACCGCGCTGAGAGCCCGACCTCCGCGGCGGTGGCCCGCCTCGGTCGGCGAGGACGGCGTGGAGCTGGGACCGGCCGGAATCCTGTTCCAGCCCCGGATGGTGACGCTCCTCTCGATCCACGTGGGGGCCGAACGCGCCATGGTCGACCTGTGCCTGGACGACGGAGGGGTCGTCGCCGCCGTGGCCGTGGCCCGGGACGGTCAGGAGATCGGCCGCTTCCCCATCACGAGGGCGACGCCGATGGCGCCGGTCCGCATCACCGTCGCCATGCCCGCGGCGATCCCCGAGGGCCTGTTGATCTGCCTGAACAGGCACGGGGAAGCTCTGCCCAACCTCTCCGCCTGGCTCGACGTGGCCAGGGGCCGCTTCCAGCAGATGTCGCCGGACCCGGCGGTCTGGCATCCGGGGGTGCGGTTCGCCGCGCCGCTCGACCCGGAGCGCACCAGGTGCTGCGTGTGTCAGGCCCCGGTGCGACCGAAGGAGCTGGTGACGCTGGAGCGGATGCTCCCCGCGGAGCGGCACCTGCTCAGGGAGAGCGTGGCGCCGACCCCGGAGAGCCGGGGCGCCTGTCCCCGCTGCTTCGAGACGGTCAGGGACCAGCTCAGCCAGCTGCAGCGTACCATCAGCCTGGGCTGGTCGCTGGGGTTGTGGTCCCTGACGCGGCTCGCGCTGGCCACGGTGGGGGCGCTCCTGGTCCACTGTTCCCCCGGTCGTACCCTGGCCCGGGCCATGATGGTCGACTTCGGCGGGTTCCTCGACCCCTGGAACGCCCTGGTGGTCTCCGCGGTCCTGTGGGCGGTGGCGGCGGTCATGACGCCGTGGGAGCTCATCGTCGGGCCCGCGGCCCGCGCGATCGGGCGCATGATCAAGACCGGCAGGTGGCCGGACCCGATCGCCCTGATGCCGCTGATGGCGGTGCTCGCCCTGGCCTGGCTCGTTCCCGGGGGCTTCCAGCCGCTGCCCGGGGAGCACGCGGGGCGGTTCCTCCACGAGGGGCTGCCGCTGGCCGTCGTGATGGGGTTCTTCGTGGGGAGCTTCCTGGTGCGGCTGACCGGCTACGCGGTGGAGCTGGAGGTCTGGACCCGGCGCGAGATGGACCGATCGCTCACGCGGCTCGGCGAGCTGACCGCCCTGTTAAACCAGATGCTGCAGTGTCAGACCGCCACGGAGCTGGAATCGCTCCTGGAGGCTATCCTCAGGAGCGTCTTCGGCGCCAGGGAGATGACCATCTTCTCGTACGACGCGGCCGGGAGCAGGTACCTGCCGACCCGCTGCGTCGGACGGTCGCTCGTCGAGGTCTCCCATCTGAAGTTCACGTCAGGCGACGGATCGCTGGCGGGCCAGGCCGCACACCTCGGGCGGGCCCTCTCCGTCGCGGACGCCAGGGCCGACAAGGAGCTGGCCCGCACGGTCGCTGCCGCGGCGGTGCCCGGCCTGATCGCCGTGCCGCTGGGCGCCAGGGGGCGAGTGGAACAGGTGATCAACGTGGCCCAGGTGCGCGACCCCGATCTCCTGGAGCGGCTGGCCGTCGGCCTGCCACTGGTGACCGAGATGTTCGCCAGGGCCCAGGAGGCGATCCAGCGCCTCAGGTCCACCTCGGTCGTCGCCCTCTCCGGAGAGGCGATGGACGGTCTGTACCGGGAAGAGGCGCTGAAGGAGGCGTTCGGCCGCCACCTCCCGCCGGACCTGCTGCGTCAGCTGGAGGAGCGCCCGGAGATGCTGGCGCTGACCGGGGAGCTGGCCGAGATCTCCGTGGCCGTGGTGGACATCGTGGGGTTCAGGGAGATGATGCGCGGCCTGCAGCCGCAGGCGGTGGTGAGCCTGGTGAACCAGTGCTTCGGAGCTCTTTCCAGCCAGGCTCTCCGGTTCGAAGGCTACGTGGACAAGTTCGTCGGCGACTCCATGATCGTCGTCTTCGGGCGCCCGAGGCCCCACCATGATCACGCTCACCAGGCGATCGTCGCATCGGGCGAGCTGCTGGACACGGCCCGGGTCGTCTCGACGGAGCTGGCCAGCCGGCTGCCGGCGCCGCTCTCCTTGAGGATCGGCGTGGCCTCCGGCCAGGCCGTGGTGGGCAACCTGGGCAGCCCCGATCGATTCAACTACTCGTGCCTGGGGCAGCCGATCGAACAGGCGCTCGCCCTGGAGCGGCTGGCCCGGCGTTACCGGCTCCCGGTGCTGGTGTCCGGGGAGTCTGCGCGTCGGGTGGCCGGCCGTCTGTCCCTGCGGTGGGTGGACAGCGTCCGGCCTCCGGGGCTGGACGAGGGAATCTCGATCTTCGCTCCGCTGGGCTCGCGGCCCGGCCACGAGACGGAGGAGCAGCGATCGACTCTCGTCGCCGTGGAGCGGGCCCGGACCGCCTACGAGAACCGGAGCTGGGCCGACGCGGCGCGAGCGTTCGAGGCTGTGCTGGAGCTCATGCCCGGGGACCGGGCCGCGACCGACCTGGCCCGGCGGTGCACCGGCTTCGCGACCCAGCCGCCCCCGGAGGGCTGGGACGGCTTCTTCGCGATCCGGCCCGACGAACCGGGCCGGTGAAAGACCCGGCGCCTCGCCGGGTCCGAGTCGCGCCCCCGAGCGCGACCTCCAACCTGATCCCCTCCCCTTCCCCGGTGATTCTGCAGCCAGGCCGAGGCCTGCTCACAGGCCCGACTCCCCGAAACAGGCGGAGGCTCGGCGTGGACCCACCGAGGAGCCCCGTGGCCAGCGTGCGGTACCGGTACTGCCAGAGGGTCAGCTGCCCGTCGAGAATCGCCCGCTCGCTCTCCGGACCGGGCCACCGGACCGGGGAGGTCGCCGCGGTCGCGGTGGCCGCGCCGGTCGCGTAGTAGACGTTCGTGTCGATCTTCTTGAGGAGCCGCCCGTAGAGGGCGCCCACCTTCCTCTGGACGTACTTGCTGGGAAGGTAGCGGTAGAAGGTCGGTATCCGGTTGGAGTAGACCTCGGCGTACAGTGTCCAGACCTGGATCTCGGGGTAGCCCTGGGGGGGAGACCAGATCTTCGCCTCGCCTTCCCGGACCGGTGCGTACGGCGACGGCTGGGACTTGATCGTGGAGGGGCCCGACACGCGGAAGTTCTGGAGCGTGTAGCTCTCGTTGCCCACGGTCAGCTGGCCGGTGCTCCTCTGGAGCTGATCCACCACGTTGGCGGCGGTCTGGTCCAGCCCCGGGATCTGGAGCGAGAGAAGCTCGTACGAGCGGTCGGCGATGGCGAAACCGGTGAACTGGGAGCCGCCGGTCTGCGGGTAGGTCACCGGAGGAGCCACCACCTGCGGCGAAGACCCGACCGGCAGCCCCGAAGCGGGCGCCAGCGTCCCGGTCGGCGTGGGGTTGCCGTAGCCGGTATCGGGCAGGCTTCCGGGAACCTGTGGCGCCGTCACCGGCGGCAGCTGGCCCGGGGCCTGCCCAGGCAGCTGGATCGGGAGCTGCCCCGGGTACTGGCCTGGTAGCTGGGTCGGGAGCTGGCCCGGGTACTGACCGGGACCGGGGAGCGTCGGCACCGTTCCGGTCTTGGTATCGCCCGCCGTGGAGACGGTCGCGAACCCCAGCAGAATCACGGCGGTCAGAGCCGCCACCAGTCTGATGCGGGCCATGGTCATCGCAGCGCCCTCCTTGAAGCCGGCCGTCGTCCATCGGCGTGCGGGTGCGGATTCTCGCGAGTAGGTGACAACCGTGGCGACGAGCCGTGGAGTATTCTACCAGGGGCGAAGAGAGATGGGGAGCCCCTCTCTTCGGGACGGCCCCACCCTGGTCTTTTCGCCGAGCCGCCGGGCATCCATCCGTGCCGGGGAATTCGTCGGGGCGCTCCGGCTCGACCTGGCACTGGAGATTTCACTGCCGTACGGTTACAATGCCGGCCGGATCGTGAATCGACCGATTGACCGGACCCTTGGGGTCGGAGGTACTCACCGATGAACCGTCTCGTCATCCAGGTGCTCGCCGTCGTTCTGATGATCGGGGTGTCCGTGGCGCTGGCGCCGGCCCTTCAGGCCGACGACGCCCAGCACAAGGACCATCACCATCACCACGGCCACAAGCACTTCCGTCACGGCAAGCACAGCCACTCCTGCGAGGCCAACAAGGGCTGCATGACCAAGGTGGAGTGCGGCAAGAAATGCGAGCACCACGGGCAAACCGCGCCGTGCAAGTGCGGAGAGTCCTGCCCGGCGCCGACCGGCAAGCCCTGTCCGTGCGGCTGCAGCAAGGGCCCGGCTGTCGAGCCCGCCGCCCCGTGCAAGTGCGGGAAGTCCTGCCCGACGCTGACCGGCAAAGCCTGCGCCTGTGGCTGCGAGAAGGGCCCGGGGGTAGAGCCCGTTGCGACGCCCGAAGCCGGTGCCGCTCCCGCTCCCGCTCCCGCTGTCGAGCCGGGTCAGCTCTCCCCGAGCATGCAGCGACTCATGGAGAAGGTGAACGAGCTGCGCCAGAGGCGTGGCGACGTGAAGTAGGCCCGCTGTCTCGCCCGGCCCACGAGCCGGCCATGCGACGCACCCCGGGTCGACGGCCCGGGGTTCTTTTGTGGGGAGAGAGAAAGAGGAGAG
>JACQZM010000281.1:6594-24634 GCA_016213885.1 Candidatus Rifleibacteriota bacterium
AAGAGGAGAGGATCCGGATTGAAGTCGCGCTCGGGGGCGCGACTCGGACCCGGCGAGGCGCCGGGTCTTGCGACTCGGACCCGGCGAGGCGCCGGGTCTTGGACCGTCTCCGCTGATGACAGGAGACGCTTCCCACGATAGAATGGGCCCGCCCACGACGCCGCCCCCCGATTTGCCATGGACACCAAGCTGCAAGAGCTCACCGATCAAGTCTTCGACGGCCAGTTCGAGACCGAACAGGTCCTGGAAGCCATGGACGCCCTCCCGCCGGAGGAGTCCAGGGGCCTGTTGCGCGACATCCTGGACGTGTTCAAGGGCAAGGTCACCTTGCTCAACATCGCCTCGGACCTGACGCCGCAGCTGGAGCTGGCCCCGCTGATCAGGGGGATCGTCCACAAGATCTCCAGCGTGCTGGGCGCCGAGAGGACGAGCCTCTTCCTGGTCGATCGGGAGAGGAGAGAGCTGTGGTCCAAGGTGGCCGAGGGCCTGGAGACCCAGGAGATCCGGCTGCCCCTGGACCAGGGAATCGCGGGAAGGGTGGCCACCACCGGCGAGACGCTGGTGATCGACGACGCCTACAGCCATCCCCTGTTCAACAGGGAGATCGACAAGAAGACCGGCTACCGCACCCGGACGCTCCTGTGCATGCCGATCCGATCGCCCACGCAGCAGATCATCGGCGTGGTGCAGGCGATCAACAAGACCTCGGGGCGGTTCGAGTCGCAAGACATCGATCTCCTGCGCGGCATCACGTACATCCTGGCGCTGACGCTCGAGAACTCGCTCCTCTACGAGAAGGTCAGCCAGGGCCAGAGACAGGTGGCCACGCTGCTCAAGGTGGCCAACGCCCTGAACTCCAAGCTCGACCTGAACTCCCTCATCCAGACCATCCTGTCCAAGGCGTCGGAGCTGCTGACAGCGGACCGCTCCAGCCTCTTCCTCATCGACCGGGAGACCGACGAGCTCTACTCCCGGGTGGCCCAGGGGCTCTCGGTCTCGGAGATCCGGTTTCCGCGCTCCGTCGGCATCGCCGGCAGCGTGGCCACGACCGGGCAGACGTTGAACATCGCCGACGCCTACGAGCATCCGCTGTTCAACAAGGAGTTCGACCGGACCACCGGCTACCGGACCAAGACGATCCTGTGCGTGCCGATCCGGGACTCCAGGCAGGAGATCCGGGGGGTCGCCCAGGTCATCAACAAGAAGGCCGGGGTGTTCACCTCCGCCGACGAGGAGCTCCTGAAAGCGTTCTCCGCGCAGGCCGCCATCGCCATCGAGAACGCGCAGCTGTACGAGCGGACCACGAACCTCAAGAACTTCTACGAGTCGATCCTGCAGTCGCTCTCCGACGCCGTCCTGACCATCGACCCCACCGGGATCATCACGATGGCCAACCAGAGCGCGTTCCGGCTCCTGGGCCTTCAGCCCGATGCGCTGCTGCAGCAGCCGTACGCGTCGGTGTTCGCCCGGGACAAGGTCCTCGCCGAGCGGATCCAGAAGATGGAATCGGCGGAGCAGCCCCACATCGAGTACGACCATTCGTTCACGACGCCGGGCGGCCGGGACGCCACGGTCAACTTCACGGTCTTGCCGCTGTGGGACACCGAGAGGAAGAAGGTCGGCCTCGTTCTCATCGTGGAAGACATCACCAAGGAGAAGCGGATCAAGGCCAACCTGACCCGGTACATGGCCAAAGACCTGGTGGAGAAGGTGCTCTCGGAGCGCGAGCAGATCAGGCTCGGAGGGGTCAAGCAGGAGGTCTCGGTCCTCTTCTCGGACATCCGGAGCTTCACGACGTTGACCGAGAGATCGACAGCCGCCGAGGTCGTCGACATGCTCAACGCCTACTTCTCCGAGATGGTGGAGGCGGTGTTCCGCCACCGCGGCGTTCTCGACAAGTTCATCGGCGATGCGATCATGGCGGTGTTCGGGGCGCCGCTGCCGCTGCCGGACCACCCGCTCCTCGCCTGCCGCTCTGCCCTGGACATGCGCCGGCAGCTGGTCCTCTTCAACAGGCGCCGGGTGGAACAGGGCAAGGAGGCGATCTCGATCGGGATCGGGATCTCGTCCGACGAGGTCCTGTGCGGCAACATCGGCTCGGAGAAGCGGATGGAGTACACGGCGATCGGGGACGGCGTCAACCTGGCCTCGCGCCTCGAAGGCGCCAACAAGGTGTACGGGACCGACATCATGATCAGCGAGTTCACCCACCGGATGGTGGGGCCGCAGATCGTCGCCCGGGAGCTCGACTGGCTGCGGGTCAAGGGGAAGACCAGGCCGGTGCGGGTGTTCGAGGTGGTCTCGCTGGTGGAGGAACCGCTCTCCGAGGCGCAGGGAGCGCTGCTCGCGCGCTACCGGGAGGGCTTCGAGCTCTACCACGCCCGCAGGTTCAGGGAGGCGACCGATCCGTTCGAGCGGGCGCTGGAAGCGATGCCGGGCGACACGCCGTCGCTTCTGTACCTGGAGCGCTGCCGTCACTTCGCCGTCACCCCGCCGGCCGCCGACTGGGACGGCGTGTGGCAGCTGAAAGACAAGTGAGGCGCCGGGGGCGATGGCTGCCCCACCAGGATCCCCCACCTGTTTCAGAGAAAAGTGTGACATTTCGATGACCCAGGCAACGCCCCGGCACCGACATCCGTAGAAGGGATGGGGGATACCCCCGATGGAGATAGCCATGCCTTTTCGTCCGCTCGCGATCGCACGGTCCCTCGCCGGAGTCCTCCTCGTCCTGGTCCTCACGACCGCCGCCTCGGGGGCCGACGTCCGTTTCCTGGTCCGCACCGGCACCGATTCCTCGGGCCACCCGCTGTTCCGGCTGGCCAGCAGCCAGGACACGAACCTGACCGGTCTCCTCGGTCTGGCCGGTTCCTCCCGGGCGATCCAGCAGGCTGCCGACTTTTCCGCCGCGGCCCAGATCCAGCGCTTCCGCGACAGCCTCGTCGCCGGCGGCGCCTCCAGGGAGACCGTGGCCACCGCCGTGGCCAGGTTCAAGGCCGACCCGGTCTTCATCCAGGTCACCAACTCCGCCTCCGGCTCGTACAACGACTGGACGTCGACGTACTCCGTCGACCAGGGAAGCGGGGCGATCGCCAGGTACTCCGGGCCCAGGGTCGTCTTCTCCGTCAACAGCGATGTCGTGCGATCGGGCGACAGCGGCCTGATCGAGCAGACCCTGGTCCACGAGATCGCTCACGGCATCATGGCCCAGGCCTACGGCGCGGCCAACCTCCCCAAGACCGCCCTCCTGGGCCAGGCCCACTCGGGTGGCGCCAAGACCGACGAGCAGCTGGCGCTCATCGAGGGGTGGGCCGAGTTCGTCGGTGCCGAGCTGACCGGTCGGATGACCGTCGCCCAGGATCCCGGCGGCGCCCTGGAGTCCAACTGGTACGGCAAGAACGAGGACGGCACCATCAAGAGCGTCTCCGAGCTCTACGCGACCGAGGGCTGGGTGGCCACGGTGCTCCACCACATCGTCGGGCGGGCTCAGGGTAAGGACGCCCTTGCCAAGCTGACCGCGGTGATGGCGAAGTACCACCCCCACAGCCTGGGGTCGTTGCTCCAGGATCTGGTCCGCGAGAATCCGGAACTGGCTCCGGCGGTCAACGGTGCGCTCTACGCCGATTCCGGCGGCCAGGCGGGGGAAGCCCAGGCCGCCGTGAGCCCGGCGACCGGGGCGGTGGGCCGGCAGCTCGCCGGTCGCTACACGGCGCCCCCGACCCCGGCCAGGCTCGACACTCTCAGGACCTCCGTGGGCCAGTACCAGACCCGGACCCGGACTCTGATCTCGGGAATGGTGCCCGGGCTCATCGGTGGCGCCGTGGGCGGGGCGATCGGGTACGCCATCGGCGGGAAGATCGGGGCGATCGTCGGCGGTCTGGGCGGGTTCCTCCTGGCGAACTACCTCGCCAGCACCTTCCTCGGGCGGGACTACACGAGCCAGGGGTACGGCGCCTACGGGTACGGCTACAGTCCGTTCGCCGCCTCCTCGACGGACCTCACCGGGCCGGATTCCAGGGCGTCGGCGACGGCTGGCGCCGGGTCGGTCCCTGCCGCCCCCGGCGACGGAACCGGCCTGCTGGAGGCCTGGCGCGCGTACCGGGCGGCGTTCACCGCCTACCAGGAGGCGCTGCACTCGGCGAGCGTTTCCCGGCTGCGGCAGGCCAGGAGCGACTACGAGAAGGCCCGGGCAGCGTTCCTCGCCCGACGCTCCGCCGGCTCGTCGCCGGGTCGCTGAGCCAATGCGGCGAGGAGGCGGCGACGTGCAGCGCCTCCATCGCCTCGCACCCCCAGCGGGGTCCCGCGGACCTCGCGGCCTGGCGACTCCGGTCAGGGGTTCGTCGCGTCGCCCCTGGGCTTCTTCCGGTGGAGCTTGAGCTTCTTCCGCTCCTTCTTGGTGAGCTTGCGGAGAAGGCCCTTGCTCTTCGGTCCCTGTGCAGGTCGATCCACGCCGGATCCGGGGCGAGGCTTCCTCGCCGGGGCCGGCGGACCCGGGGGCGCGTCGCCCCGGGAGCGCTTCGAACGGCCACCGGTCGGGCGATCCATGAGCTCCCGGCCCGGGCCCTCCGAGGGCCTCACGAACCTCTGCGATGGGACCTTCCGCTTCTCCGGCACCGGCTCGAGCGAGGTTGGCGGCACCTGGGTCCGTGGCGTCGCCGGGGGCTCGTGGAGCCTCTTCGCGGGAGCTCTCCCGAACGGTCCGGGCCGCCTGTCCGGGCCGCGTGCCTGGCCAGGCCTGGGGCGCGCCTTCTCCACGCGCACCTTGCGCCCCCGGATCTGCGTGCGCATCAGCGCTCGCATCACATCCTCCGCGCGGGCCTGCGGTACCTCGACGAAGGTGGAGTGCTCCAGGATGTCGATCGCCCCGATCTGGCTGCCCGGCACCTGGGCCTCGTTGGCGATCGCCCCCACCACGTCGGAGGGACGGACCCCCTCCAGGTGGCCCGCGGTGACGAACAGGCGGACCATCCCCTCCTCGGCGCGGACCGCGGCGTCGGGCTCCACGGCATCGACGGTCACCTGGCTCTTCTGGGCGGCCCACAGGAGCTTCAGAGCCGCCGCCGCCACCTCGGCCGGGTCGAACTCGCCCGAGAGCTCCTGGACCGTCAGGAGGAACTGCTCGTCCGGCTGGCCGAGGTCCCCGTGGAGGCTCTCGGCCATGTAGCCCCGCCCGCGGAGGTCCTCGCCGACCTCGTCGGCCTCCCGTTTGGTCCGGCAGAAGACGATGCTGGAGCCCGGCGTCTCCATGTCGAGAATGCGCGAGAGCGCCTCGATCTTCTGCTGGGGATGGACCTCGTAGTAGCTCTGCCTGATCAGCGGCACCGTGGATCGCTTCTCGCCGACCTGGATCGTGGCCGGGTTCTTCAGGTACTTCTCGGCCAGGCGGAGGATCGCCGGGGGGATCGTCGCGGAGAAGAGAGAGGTCTGGCGCTCCGCCGGGAGCGCGCCCAGGATCAGCTCGATGTCTTCCAAGAAACCCATCGCCAGCATCTCGTCCGCCGCGTCGAGGACCACCGTGGCGATCCCGGCGACGTCCAGCGTGCCGCGTCGCAGGTGGTCCATCAGGCGGCCGGGAGTGGCCGTGATGATCTGGGCCCCGGTGCGCAGCGCTCTCAGCTGCCGGTCGATCGGCTGGCCGCCGTAGATCGGCACTACCCGGAGACCCTTGCCGCGACCCAGCCGGTAGATCGCCGCCGAGACCTGGACCGCCAGCTCCCGGGTGGGACAGAGGATCAGCGCCTGGGGTCGCGGCTGGGAGCCGTCGAGCTTCTCGATCAGCGGAAGGGCGAACGCCGCGGTCTTGCCGGTGCCTGTCTGCGCCTCGGCCACCAGATCGCGGCCGGCCATGAGGATCGGGATCGCCTGGACCTGGATCGGGGTCGGGTCCTCGAACCCGACCTCGCCGATCGCCCTGATCGTTTCCGGGGAGAGATCGAACGCTTCGAAGCCTGTCGTCATGACGTTCAGTATCCACTCTCCGCCGCGGAACCACAATTCAATATTATGGGGAAGACCTCCTCGAAGGGGACGCGACTCCGGTTCGCCGGTCCGCGCGTCAGAGCGAGCCGAGCCGTTTCCGGAGCCTGGCGATCGCTTCGCCGGAGCCTTGATCTCGAAGCCGTTCCTCGAGAGTCCGGAGTACCGACCCGAGTCGCTCGACGACGTCGTCCGTCAACGCGTTCGGCTTCGCGCTCGCCAGCTGGTCCACCAGCGGAGGAACCGCGGCGGCCATCTGACCCTTGAAGTCGTCGAGGAACCGATAGGTCGACGCCGAGGCCAGGTTGCCCAGCACCGTCGCCACCGTCACGGCGATCCGGTGCTCCGGGGACTGACGGGAGCTGAATTCCGAAAGCTCACGGGCCAGGACGAGCGTCTCCTGGAGGTTCCTGGTCAGCAGGGTTTCCACGTCCCTCATGGAGGCCCCCTTCACCTGCGGGCCGCCGCCCAGAGCCCAGGCCAGCGAGGAGGCATGAGCTCTGGTGTAGTCGACCCAGGCCAGCCGGAGCTTGCCGGCTCTAGCCCCCAGGACGTAGCGCCGCTCCGGTCGGCTTGCGGGCTCCATCTGTCGCAGCAGCCTCGCGGTCTCCTGGTTGAGGTTGGCCCTCTCCAGGACGATCTGGTCCTGGAACTTCCCACGGGTCGTGGCGGCCCAGCGGGCGGTCAGGGTGAGACAGCGACGACAGGGGTCGGCGTCGGCTCGGCCCGGTGCCGCGGCGGCGGCCAGGAGCTCGGCTCGCAGACGCTCACCTCTCGGCCCCGAGAGCTTGTCCACGATGGTCAAGAACTCCGTCTCGAGGGTCAACCAGCGGAATCCCCCGAGGCCTCGGGCGTCACCGCGGCGGATGCCCCGGAGCACCACCTCGGCGCTCAGCTGGTAGGGCTCTTCCATCGAGACGGCGGAGCTGGTCGGACCCTGGCTCCCGGCCGACGGGGCGCCTCCGGGGGCCCGCCGGGATACCGCCTGCCGGTCCCTGATCCGGCCCAGGACGGCGAAATCCCGGACGTCCTCCGGGTCCTCGGGAGCCGCCGACGGCCAGACCGCTTCGGTCGACGGAGACCCTGCCCCCGACCCCAGGAGCGGTGCGGGCGCGGCCCGGTCCTCGCGGGAGCGGCCGAGCGCCGCCAGGCCCACCGATACCCCGACCATCAACAGCACCATCAGAGGCCACACCCTCCGGCCGGTCGTGGCGGCGCCCGCGGGCAAGACCCTCTGGACGAGCGTCCCGGTCCGCGGACCGGGACGGGCGACCCGCGCGACCTCGGTCCGGTGCACCCCTGACGCGGGTCTGTCCCGGAGGTCGGTCTCCAGCTCGTGCAAGGCGGCGACCAGCGCGCCTGCGGACCCGGGCCTGTCTGCCGGCTCCTTCTCGAGAAGGGACATGACGATCCGATCGACCGCCGGAGGCAGGCCCGACCGGAGGCTGCTCGGCCTTGGAGCCGGTTGATCCAGGTGGGCCTGCAGCAACCCCGCGAGGGAGGCCGCCTCGAACGGCGGCCGTCCAGTCAGCAGCCTGAACAGCAGGACCCCCAGGGCGTACAGGTCGCAGGACGGCCTGGCGTGGCCGTGGGCGATGTACTCCGGCGCCATGGCTTCAGGAGTGCCCACGATCTCACCGGCGGCCGTGTGGATGCTCCGGGCCGTGGTCCACCGGGCGATGCCGAAGTCCGTGAGCTTGAAGACGCCGTTCCGGTCCTCCAGGACGTTCTCGACCTTCACGTCCCTGTGGAGCACGCCACGCTCGTGAGCCGCCTCCAGCGCCGACGCCAGCTGCCGCGTCACCGCGATCGCCTCCGCCGCGGTCAGCGGCCCCCGACCCAGCCGATCGCTCAGGGAGACGCCTCCGAGGTGCTCGTAGGCGATCCAGGGCAGCTCTCCCTCGTGGCCGCAGTCGATCACCCTGACGATGTTCGGGTGGGACAGGGTCGCCGTGATCCGGGCCTCGGCGATGAATCGCCTCACCTGTTCCGGATCGGCCAGGATCTTCGGGCGGAGGACCTTGATCGCCACAGGTCGGTCCAGGTCGTCCTGGCGGGCCAGGTAGACGACGCCGAAGCTGCCGCTTCCCAGCGTTCGCTGGAGGGTGAACTTCCCCGCCAGCTGGTACGGCAGGTCGAACGGCTCGGTCGGCTTCGACATCGAACGGGCCCCTCCCGCGGTCGCCCTGCCAGTATAACCCGCCCCGTCTCGCGCCCGGAAACCCGCGCTCGAGCCGTTCGCTCCGGCGGCCGAGCGCGGCGGCGGAGTCGGGCCTGGGATCAGGCCGCGGCCTGGCTGCAGAGTCACCGAGGACGTGGAGGGAGTTCATTTGACGTCGCGCTCGGGAGAGAGAGGAAAGAGGAGGGGATCCGGATTGAGGTCGCGCTCGGGGGCGCGACTCGGACCCGGCGAGGCGCCGGGTCTTGCGACTCGGACCCGGCGAGGCGCCGGGTCATGGGGGCGCCGGACTTGACTTCTCGGCATCGATGGTGCACCCTCTTGGACTGCCTGAGCCGATGTGAGCGGCGTCCGGGGCCACGGCCCCGCGGCCCGCTGTCCGGGGGTGATTCCCATTCCCAGCGTGAGCTGCCCCTCTTGCGGGGCGCCCCTCGAGATCAAGACCAAGAGCGCCATCCTGCTGGTCTGCAACTACTGCGACTCCACCTTGATGCGGAAGGATCTCGACCTTTCGCTGGTCGGCAAGATGGCGGAGCTCCAGGAGGACGGGTCGCCGGTCCAGATCGGCGCCACAGGGACGTACGGAGGCCGCCCCTTCGAGGTGATAGGCCGGATCCAGCTCGAGTACTCGGCGGGCTACTGGAACGAGTGGTACCTCCACTACAAGGACGGCCAGACCGGGTGGCTCGGCGAGGGCATGGGGCAGTACTTCGTCACCACCCAGGCGACCGGTCCGGTGGAGATCCCGCCCCACTCGAGCCTCCGACCGGGTCAGTCGATCCGGATCGGCAAGGAGCGCTTCGCCGTCGCGGAGGTCTCGGAGGCCCGGTGCATCGCCGGGCAGGGAGAGCTGCCGTTCGAGGTCAAGACCGGCTACGAAGCGCCGGTGGCCGATCTCTCCGGCGACGGGACTCGATTCGCGACGCTCGACTACAGCGAGGACCCGCCGATCGCCTTCGTCGGGGATCGCGTGGAGTTCGAGAACCTGGATCTCAAGGGCCTCAGGGAATTCGAGGGCTGGTAAGAGATGTGTGCCACCAAAGCTCCGCCGGTCCAGGTCAAGTCGGTCAAGTGCACGAAATGCGCCGCGCCGCTGGAGATCCGCGCCCCGCAGTCGATCCAGACCGTGGCCTGCGGCTCCTGCGGCGCTGTGCTCGACGCCAAGCACCCTGACCTCACGATCCTCAGCCAGTACGCCTCCCGGATCAAGTACAAGCCGCTGATCCCGCTGGGCACCAAGGGCCGGCTCAAGGGCGAGCAGTTCATGTGCATCGGGTTCCTCCGCCGGCGCACCACCGTGGAGGGGGTCAACTACGACTGGAGCGAGTACCTCCTCTACAATCCGTACAAGGGGTTCCGCTGGCTCACGGAGTACCAGGGCCACTGGACCTCCGTGAAGGCCGCCCACGTCACCCCGAAGCTCGTCCCCTCCAGCTTGTCCGGCGGCGCCGGAGCGCCCCAGGGCGACTACGAGGTGCTGGGCAACGTCTACAAGCACTTCCAGTCCGTCGTGGCCCAGGTGATCTTCGTCGTCGGGGAGTTCTACTGGGAGGTCAAGGTCGGCGAGCGGGCCGAGTGCTCCGACTACGTCAGCCCGCCCAACATCCTCTCGCGGGAGAGCAGCGAGAACGAGATCACCTGGTCGATCGGCGACTACACCACCGGCAAGGACGTGTGGGAGGCGTTCAGCCTTCCGGGCGAGCCGCCGGCCGTGACCGGCGTGGCCGCGGCGCAGCCGTCGCCCCACGCCGAGACGCTGGCCACCATGGGTCGCGACTTCTGGACGTTCGCCGCCATCCTGGTGGTGCTGCAGATCCTGTTCGCCTTCACCAGCGCCGACAAGAAGGTGTTCAGCCAGGGGCTCCACTTCTCCAAGAGCTCCAAGGCGGCCCCGGTCGCGTCGATGCCGTCCACCGACGGGACCACGGCCACCACGGAGGTGGACACCCGATCGAAGGTCTCGGACTACTTCGACATCGATGGGCGCACCTGCAACGTGGTCATCAAGACGGCCGCCGCCATCGACAACCACTGGATGTTCAACCAGTACGCCTTGATCAACGAGAAGACCCAGACCGCGTACAACTGCGAACGGGAGCTCGAGTACTACCACGGCCGCGACTCCGACGGGCCCTGGTCCGAGGGCTCGAAGACCGACGAGGTCACCATTCCGGGGGTACCGGCCGGGCGCTACTTCGTGTACGTGTACCCGGACAGCGACCAGGACGAGGTGGACTTCTCCCTGGTCGTCTACAGGGACGTGCTCCAGTGGTGGCCGCTGTTCCTGGGGCTGTTCTTCCTGGCGATCCCACCGCTCTGGGTGAAATACCGGCAGTGGAGCTTCGAGGTCGAGAGGTGGAAGGAGTCGGACCACCCGCTCATCACCTCGGGGGAGGGTTCCAGCGATGACGACTAACAAGCTGTACGCCGCCTTCGGCGCCCTGATCCTGCTCGTCTTCTTCTACGTTCAATACACCGGCTGGAGCTTCCAGTCCGTCGACGAGACCAAGGGCGTCCCCCGCACCGTGAGACAGAACCCGGGGGTCTACCGGAGCCACTATCATCACTACGTGTACATGGGAGGTAAATGAGTAATGGACTTCGCCGCCATGGCCAAGCCCCTGCTGAACGCCGTCATCTTCTCGTTCATGGGCCTGTTCATCTTTTTTGCAGGGTTCATCATCACGGACTGGTGGACGCCGTACGACCTCTGGAAAGAGATCGTCGAGGAGCAGAACGTCGCGCTGGCCATCATGGTGGGCTCGATCTCCATCGGTCTCTGCCTCATCATCGCCGCCTCGGTCCACGGTTGATGCCCCGGCGCCCTCCGGGTACCGTTGCGCCGACGTCCTCGCCGCAGCGCGGTTCGCCCATCGCCGCCGACCGGCGTCTCACCGCATGACCTACGCCCTGCTGCTTTCGGTCTTCGTCATCGCCACCTGCGGTCTGGTCTACGAGCTCGTGGCCGCGACGCTGGCCAGCTACCTCCTCGGGGACTCCATCACCCAGTTCTCCACGGTGATCGGGACGTACCTGTTCTCCATGGGGATCGGGGCGTACCTGTCGCGGTTCATCGGCAAGGGGATGATCACCCGGTTCGTCCAGATCGAGATCGCCGTCGGCATCATCGGCGGTCTCTCGGCGGCGCTGCTGTTCCTCTCGTTCTCGTACACCCAGGCGTTCCGGCTCATCCTCTACCTGGTGGTGATCGCCATCGGCACGCTGGTGGGGCTCGAGATCCCCCTGCTGCTCCGGATCCTCAAGGGGCGTCTCGAGTTCCACGACCTGGTCTCCCAGGTGCTGACGTTCGACTACCTCGGGGCGCTCGCGGCGTCGCTGGCGTTTCCCATCGTGCTCGTTCCGAAGCTGGGCCTGGTGCAGGCCGCGCTGTTCTTCGGGCTGGCCAACGTGGCCGTGGCGCTGTGGTCGCTGCACATCTTCGGTCGGAGCCTGCCCCATGTGGGGTTCCTCAGGTTCCAGTGCCTGGACCAGCGGATCGCCATCACCCGCTGGCGCGACGACATCCGGCTCTTTCTGAACGGCCACCTCCAGTTCTCGTCCAGGGACGAGTACCGGTACCACGAGGCGCTGGTCCACCCGGCGCTGGCGGCGGTGCCGTGCCCCCGGAAGGTGGCGGTGCTCGGTGGCGGTGACGGCCTGGCCGTCCGCGAGATCCTGAGGTATCCGCAGGTCCAGGAGATCCGGCTGGTCGACCTCGACCCCGAGATGACCAGGTTGTTCTCGACCCACGAGCTCCTGGTGAAGCTGAACGGCGGGGCGCTGAAGAACCCCCGGGTCAAGGTGGTCAACCAGGACGCCTTCCTCTGGCTCGACCACGAGAAGGACATGTTCGACGCGATCATCGTGGACCTGCCCGACCCTTCGAACTTCTCGCTGGGCAAGCTGTACACCACGGCGTTCTACCGGCTCGTGGCCCGGCACCTGTCCCGCCAGGGCGTGGCCACCGTGCAGTCCACGTCGCCGCTGTTCGCCCGCCGTTCGTTCTGGTGCATCGGCGACACGATCAAGAGCGCCGGCCTGCGCGTGACGCCGCTCCATGCCTACGTACCGTCGTTCGGCGAGTGGGGGTTCAACCTGGCCAGCCACGAGCCGTACCGCCCGCCGACGCGGTTCCCCCCCGGGTTGAAGTACCTGACGCCGGGCGTCCTCGGCGGGCTGCTCGAGTTCCCCCCGGACATGGTGCGGCTCGATGTCGAGGTCAACCGCCTGAACAACCAGATCCTGGTGGGTTACCACGACGCCGAGTGGCGGGAGATCCTCAAGTGACCTGGACCCGGCGCCGCGTCATCGGCGCCGCCCTGACCCTGGGCGCCGGGGCGATCGGCGTGGACCGCTACCGGGGGAGGCTGGCCGGCGTCCGGTCCCGACGGCACATCGAGGGCTCCGTGGTCGGCACCTCCTGCGAACCCGGACACCGCCTGATGACGCGTCTGCCCCTGCCGGACACCACGGTGGACGTGAAGGTGCTCATCGTGGGCGGCGGGGCCTCCGGCCTGAGCGCCGCCTGGAAGCTCTCCCGATCGGGATTCTCGGAGTTCCTTCTCGTCGACGTGGAGCCCCGGCTGGGCGGCACCGCGGCCTGCGGCCGGTCCGAGGTGATCGGTTTTCCCTGGGGCGCTCATTACGTCCCGCTGCCCTCCAGGGAGTCGGGATTCGTTCGTGAGCTTCTGAACGAGCTGGGCCTGATCGAGGGCCACCGCCCCGACGGCGAGCCGATCTACTCCGAGCGCCACCTGTGCCACTCCCCGCAGGAGCGGATCTACCATCACGGACAGTGGCACGAGGGGCTGTTCCCGTTCGTCGGGGCCACCGCGGACGATCTGACCCAGTACCGGGCGTACCAGGCGCTGATGGACCGGTACCGGCTCCGTCGCGATGCCCGGGGGCGACCGGCCTTCGCCCTGCCGCTGGAGCGATCGGGCCAGGAGCCGGAGGTGCTGGCGCTGGATCGCATCTCGATGAGGGAGTTCATGACCCGGCAGGGGTTCACCAGCCGGCGCCTGCTCTGGTACGTCGAGTACGGCTGCCGGGACGACTACGGCGGCAACCTGGCGAACGTGTCGGCCTGGGCGGCGATCCACTACAGCGCCGCCCGTCCCCTCGGCGAGGACCACCAGGTGCTCACGTGGCCCGAGGGCATCGGCTGGATCGTCGGTGGGCTAGAGCGGCGGCTCGCGAAGCACCTGAAGACCGGCACGCTCGCGTTCTCCGTGACCCCGGCCCGGCCGGGAGTGACCGTGGACTGCCTGGACGTGGCGACAGGCCGCGTCACGCGCTACCGGGCCGGCCAGGCGATCCTGGCCGTTCCCAAGTTCATCGTCGCCCGGATCGCCCACGGATTCGACGCCCTTCCCGCCTCCGCGGCGGGCTTCACCTACGCTCCCTGGATCGTGGCGAACCTGCACGTGGACCAGGTGCCGGAAGGCCGGGGGGCGCCGCCGTGCTGGGACAACGTGATCTACGACTCGCCGGGACTGGGCTACGTCGTGGCCACCCACCAGCAGCTGGCGTCGCGTCCCGTCGGTGCTGACGTACTACAGGCCGTTTCCCGATGACGACGCCGCGGCGACGCGGCAGCGGCTCCTCGGGACCCCCTGGCCGGCCTGGCGGGACATGGTGCTGGACGACCTCGAGACCGCCCACCCGGGCCTGGACCGGACCGTGCGGAGGCTCGACGTGATGGTGTGGGCCCACGCCATGGTGCGGCCGACCGTGGGGCTCATCTGGGGCCCCCAGCGGCAGCAGTGGCTCGTGCCGGTCCGGGGGCTCCACCTGGCCCATTGCGACACCAGCGGGCTGCCGCTCTTCGAGCAGGCCATGTACCAGGGGATCCGGTGCGCCGACGCCGCGATGACCGAGCGCGGCGTGCCGTACGCGACGTCGCTATCCTGAAGTCGGGAGCTCTTTCCATGGAAACCCTCTTCGGCAAGGTCAAGGAGGCGATCAGCGCCGCCGTCCGGAACGACTTCTTCGTGCTGTGCGTGACGATCTGGTTCCTGATCTACCTGGTGCTCGTCTTCGTCAGGCGGCGGCTGTTCCGCCCGTCGAGCAGGCCGTCGCCGGCCACGATCGACCAGCGCGACCTGAACGCCTACCGGATCATCGACGACGTCCGCGGCAGGGTCGGTCAGATCGCCACGCCGGACAACTTCTCCACCGACGAGCTGCTCGACCGGACCATCGAGATGATGCACCGGATCGCGGCCCAGTACGAGCCGGTGGCGCCGCACCCGGCGCTGCGGGTGACGCCGGAGCAGGTGTACCACCACCTGAAGAAGACCATGGGGCTGTTCGAGGACCAGGTGCTCATGGCGGTGCCGGAGTACCTCTCCCGGCGGCTCACAGTGGAAGACTACAAGCGGCTCTACCAGACGTTCGACGTGCACGGCAAGACCATCGAGGGAACCGGCCGGGTTCTGAACTGGGCCTTCAACGCGGTCCGGTTCATCACCTACGGCCCGCTGGCCGTGACGTTCAACCTGCTCTCCAGGGCGATCGTGGGGCGGTCGCTCACGGCGTTCCTGGAGCTCTGGATCGACAGCGCCGGCGAGACGGCGATCTCGCTCTACAGCGGCCGGGAGCTGGGCTCCCGCAAGGCCGAGGTGGCCCGCGACACGGTGCTGGCCATGGTCGAGGCGGCCAGAGCCGACGGGCGGGTCGGCCCGGAGGAGCAGGAGCTGATCCTGTCCCACGTCGTCGACGAACCTGACCTGGACCTCAGGCAGAAGATGGAGCTGATCCGGATCTCGCTCGGCAAGGCCAGGGCGCCGGCGCGACGGATGATGCAGGGGTACGACTGTGCCGCCGCCGAGCGGATCCTCGACCGGGTCGAGGAGGTGCTGCTGGCCGATTCGTTCCACCCGTCGGTGAAGCTCGAGCACCTCAGGAAGGTCCGCGAGGAGCTGACCGCGACGATCCCGGAGCTCAGGCCCCGGAAGGACGCCCAGAAGAAGCTGGAGGAGCGAGCCGGCATCGCCGCGACGGCGTCGCCGGCCAGCGGCTCCGATCGGTGCTGGGAGCTGCTCCTGAGAAAGCTGCTGGTCCGTGCCTGGCTCGTCGCTTCGCCGGGGGTCAGACCGGGGACGCCGCTTCCGGAGGAGGCATCCTCCGTCATGCAGCTCGAACGGTCGGACGCAGAGCCGGTGTTCAGGGAGCTCTTGATGCTGGAGCCGATGGCGTGGAGCGACCCGACGCAGCTGGCGTCGGAGATGGTCTCCTTCCCGGCCGCGTCGATCCAGCATGCCCTGCGGCGCACCGCCCTGGTCCTCGCCAGCTTTCCGCCGCTCACGGACCTCTCCAGGGCCTTCTACAGGAAGCTCGCCGAGGGGCTGGGCGAGCCGGAACGGGCCCAGCGGATCCTGGATCAGGCGATCCAGGAGCGTTTCGACAAGCTCGGGGTGTCGCGGAAGACCCCGCCGCAGCTGCTTCTGACCGTGCTCGGGGAGCTGGCCAGCGGCGACGAGGTGAACGGGTTCGAGCCGCTGGATATGGTCCAGTGGAACCTGGCCGCCGCCGAGAACTGCCTGTACTGGTTGGCGTTCCTCCGGTCCGGACTGGTGCTGTACCGCATCGGCCGCAAGGACCCCGGGCGGATACCCAACGGAATCCGGCTGGGCGACGTGGCGGTCGGGTTCACGTCGAGGCGCTTGCTGGCCGATCTGCTGGTGCTGGAGAGCCGGGAGCACGGCGTCATGACCGTCAAGTCGACCCAGCGCCTCAGGCGACTGTTCGGGGAGCACCTCAGGCCCCGCTGGGAGGCGTTGCTGCGGCTGGAGATGAGGCTCGGCCGGGACTCCGGGCTGGATTCCCGGGCCCTGGGCGCCCGGTTGCGGCAGCGGGCCGGTCAGTTCTTCGCTCCGGTGTTCTCCGCGGAAGACCTGGCGAGCCTCCAGCGGGAGTACCTGGATCCCAGGCCGCTGTCCGAGGTGCTCTGCAGGTTCCGGTCCGCCGGCGAGCGGGCCGGCCTCATCGACAGGATCCACGCCCACGTGGTCGGGCTCGCGTCGGACCGCGGAAAGGGGAGCCGGCCGGTCGGGCCGGAGAGCGAGGTGCCCCGACGGCCGCCGCTCTCCCTGGGCCTGGATCTGTTCCTTGAGGCCGCGGCGCTCCTGGAGAGAGTGACCGAATCGACGAGCCTGCTGAGAAGGGACATCCTGGAGCTCCAGCCGGGGTCGTTCGAGTGCGACTCCCGGATGCCCCCGGGCCTGCTGGCCGCGGCCCTGGAAGGCCTGGGACAAGAGGAGCGGATCCTGGGCTTCGTCGAGCTCGTCGACGCCGCTTTGGCCCAGGAACCGGGCCGGACGCTGGCGCTGCTGTTGACCACGGACCAGCTGGCGCTGCTCCTGGGCAAGGAGGGGGCCCGCCAGCGGATCGTGCTGGGGGAGCGGAATCAGCCCCAGGTGGCGCCGGCGGTCCGCGGGCGGCCGAGGCTGGCCGTGCGAGGGCCCGAGGTCGGCGGGGAGCTGCTGCTCGAGAGCCGTCCCGACAACGCCCTGGAGGCGGCCAGGCTGATCGAGCGGATCCAGACCGGTCACTGGCCCAAGGAGGGTGCCGGGACGACCGGCCCGGGCGCCCGTTAGGAGGCCCGGCCGGGCAGCGAGAACAGGAGCTGGAGCGATGAGACGGCCAGCCCGTGGAGAGTGCTGGAGGGTGTGGTCTTCGTGCCACGGAGAGGGAAGATCGCCCGGGAGGATCGACGCTCGCACTCTGGCCGGAATCCGGCCGGCACCACCTCGCGAGATCTCACCCTGCGGTGGACCCTGGCAAGGGCAGCGACCCGGTTGGCATCAGGAGTGCGGGTGCAGGGCAGGGGGCCCCCCACCACAACAATTCACTTGCATGCCGAGTGGGGGCAGAAGTCGGGGCGACCGGCCGGAACCGGTGACGCCCGCGCGTGGAGCGCGTGATCGGAAGGGGAGGTTCTCGATGAAGCCTTCGGCGATGTTGACGGTCCTGGTGCTCACCGGCCTGGCGGTTTCGCGGACGATCGCCGCGCCTCTGGACTCGCAGGCCACGGTGGAGCTCGGGGACCCGGGGCTTGCGAGGGCGGTCCAGCCGACCAACGTCGTGTGGCTGACGAGGTCGTTGACCGCTGGCCCCCACACGATCGAGACGAGGAGCCTGTCGACCGGCGGGGACACGGTGCTCCATCTGATCCGCGACGGAGTCCAGGTCGCCATGAACGACGACCGGACGAGGGGAGGCGACCTTCACGGCTATCGATCGTCGCGGATCGATGTGTCGGTTCCCACGGCTGGAACGTACAGGATCCTGGTCCGGGGGCACTCCAACGCGACCGGCGGCACCTGCGACGTCTCCGTCGACGGAGCGGTCGTGTCGACCGCCGCCAGGTTCGGAGGGTTCATCGTCACCACAGCCTGGGCGCCGGGCGATCGCGTCCAGACCGCCCACTACGGCTCATCCCTGTACAACGCCACCGACACGGTGCTCTACGCCTTCTCCAGCTCCGGCCAGTTTCTGCAGCGCAACGATGACCTGGGCTGCAACCTGTGCTCTCGCCTGGGGCTGACGAGCGGCGAGACGGCCGGCCAGATCGTGATCGCGAAGTACGGCCAGAGCCTGCCGGCGTCCGAGGACCGGGTACGGCTCATCATCAACCCGATCTCCCGGGGAGACGCCGATGGCGACAACCTGGCGAACGCTCTCGAGTCCTGGCTGGGCACCGACCCGTCCAACCCCGACACCGACGGCGACGGGCTCGCCGACGACTGGGAGGTCTTCGGCCTGGTCACCCCGTATGGGGACGAGGATCTGCCCGCCTACGACGCCTCGCCGGTACGGAAAGACCTGTTCGTGGAGCTCGACGTCATGGCGCTCTCCACCGGCGGCAGCCTGGCTCCTCAGGCA
>JACQZM010000552.1 GCA_016213885.1 Candidatus Rifleibacteriota bacterium
ACTCCGCGAAACAGGCGGGGGATCCCGGGCGACCCCGTTCCGCGGTGTTCGTCCAGCGCCCCGGTCAGAGGATGGAACCGCTGCTGGCCTCGGGCGGCGGCGGCGTCGGGAAGATCTCGATCAGGGCGGTCTGCTTCAGGCCGACGAGACGCTCGCGGGCAGCGTCCTCGCGCTTCCGGGAGAGCAGCAACTTCGAGATCTCCGGGGCCACCTCGTCGAACCGCAGGTCCCGATCGATCAGGTGGTCCGACACCTTGAGGATGTGCATGCCCACCGGCGTGATCACCACCGGGCTCAGCTGACCGGCCCAGAGCAGGAACGCCGCGGCTTCCAGGTCGGGCAGCAGCCTGCCCCGGGTGATGAAACCGAGATCGGAGACCTGGATGTCGTCCCGCTGGGCGTTGGCTTCCTTGCCCACCACGTGGAAATCGTCGCCGGCCCGGAGCCGGTCTCCGAGAGCGGCCATGGCCTCCCGGGCGCGACGGACCGTGCCGGCCGGCGGTCTCTTGCCGAGGGAGAGGGTCAGCAGGCTGACCCGGACCTGCTCCTGGATCCGGAACCGCGCGCGATTGTCGTCGAAGAAGCCACGGGTCTCCGCGTCGGACACCCGCACCCCGGAGTACAGGACCGACTCGATGTAGTCGTCGATGAGGAGATCCCGCTGGAACCCGGACCGCACATCGTCCAGCGACAGACCCTGACGCGCCAAGAGAAGCGTCATCGCGGCGGCGCCCCCGAACTTCCTGGCAAGGTCGCCCATCCGGGTCTCGAGGGTCTCGTCATCGACCTTTCGATCGAGCCTCCGACACTCCTGGAAGATGAGCTCACGCTCCACCAGCTGGTCGAGGACCTGCCGCTCGAGCGTGTGCCGCTCCTCCGGCGTGACGGTCTGTCCCTTCCGGGCGTAGTGCTCGATCACGTCGGCCAGCACCGATTCGAGCGCCAGCCGGGTGATGGGCTGACCGTTCACTCTCGCTGCCAACGGCAGATCGTCGCGGGCGCCGTGGTTCATCGATTCGAGTGTACCACCGCGGGCCTCCGACGGCCTCATGGAAACTCCGGCCCCTCCAGGGCGACGTCACCGTGTTGCTGCACCGGTGACCGGAAGCGCTGGTGGGGCCGGGCCAGGACGGCGCTCAGCGCTGCATGAACTTCTGGATGCTCTTCTCCAGGCTCAACAGCACGTTCTCCTCGATCTCCAGCACCTTGTCGGTGAGACCGCCGGCGGCGACCCGGGCCTTCACGGTGTCACGAGCCTTCTGGAGAGCCTCGAGCGCCGTGACGTGGTTCACCTCGACGAGAAGCGAGGCGAGCCTGATCCGGCTCTTCTCCAGCACGTTCTTCCGATCGACGATCGCCTCGGCGAGAGCCTCGTTGACCGCCCGTCTCTGGCGACGCGTCAGCTCCACCTTGCTGAACTTCTGCTCGTTCAGCAGGAACCAGGCGGCCACCGCCTTGGCGGCGGAGAGGTGCTCCACGGCCGTGTACTTGCCCTCGCTGCCCGGGAACTGGAACCGCACGATGTCCAGCAGGTAGTTGAACGATTGCTCGGAGCGCTCGTCCCGGATGTTGTTGATGAACTTGGAGAGCGCCCAGAAGGGCAGATCCAGCACCTTGCCCACCTTCTCCACCGGGACCGAGGGCTTCTTGCCCAGCCGGATCGGCTGCATCACCTTGTCGGCCTTGGCCACGTAGAAGGCGTAGGGGTCGCCCTTGTCGAAGGTGTTGCAGAGCGGGTTCGAATCGTCCTCCCGGTCGGTGTTGAAGAAGAACCGGGTCATCTCGGCGGGGTCGACCTTGCCGTCGTAACCGAAACCGATGGCGGCCTTGTCGTAGGGGCCCGGCACGTAGAACCCCTTGCAGAACGGAACGTACTCCATGATCGACGTGGAGAGCTGCCCGGCCGGGATCTGCTTGAGATCGGCGCTGCCGGAGAAGTTGTGCCTGAGGCCGAGGTTGTGGCCGAGCTCGTGGGTCAGCAGCCCCCTGACCTTGTAGTAGAACCGCTCGTCCGCCGGAAGGCCCGCGTCCTCTTCCGGTTCGCTCTCGTCCTCCGCCCGATCGAAGACGTCCGGCTCGGCCTGGACCATGGGCAGCTTGAGGTTGCCCAGCCGGATCTGGACGGCGCTCTTCTTCTTCGGGGGCTGGCCGGTGGGCGTCTCCGGGCTGGCCGCCGCCTTCTCCTCGGCCTTCTTCTCGTTCTCCTTCATCTTCCGGTACTCCTCCATGAGACCGACGCCATCCACCACCACGTCGGCGTCGACGATCTCACCCGTGTGGGCGATGGAGACCGGGGGCCCGTAGGCCCCGGAGAACGAGCTGTTGTACCCCCGGGTCCGGAAGAAGATGACGTGGTAGCGGAGGTCTCCGGGCATGTGGCTCCACTCGCCATCCCTGGCCGTCAGCGGCCGCTTGCCGGTCCGCTCCTCGAACACGTCGTTCCACGACTCGATGGCGTCCCTGACTCCCTTGCGGCACGCCTCCGGGACGCTGGGGTGGATCTCGTAGACGAACGGCTTCTCCAGGTCGATCCGGGTCAGGTACTCCTTCTCGGACAGCAGCCCGGTGGATTCGTTGGCCAGGGCGTCGGCGCCGGCGGTGAAGTAGCCGAACTTGCGGAACTCCGACGGGTCTTTGTAGCTCTTGGGCTTGTAGCTCGTGGGCCGCTGCTTCAGAAAGTTGTAGCGGAGCCTCAGCAGGCTGGTCGATCCGGTGGCCCTGGCCACGAACGACACCTTCTTGACGAAGGTGAGGACGCCCGCCGCCTCGTCGACCGCGTACTCGTGAACGTCGCAGGGTCCCGACGCCTCGAAGGCCACCTCCTGCGGGCCCTGGGCGGTGCGGACCTCGTCGACGAACACGGCCGGCGTGGGGTCGTCGCCCCAGGAGACCTTGAGCGAGTCGCCCTGCTGCTGTGCGGGGAACCGGGCCAGGATCGACACGACGCTGCCGTCGGAGGGGTGGGAGTAGAGCTCCTCGGCCAGCTGCACCACCAGGAACCTGTCCTCCATCACGAACTTGACCCGTTGCAGCTGGCTGATCGCGGCCAGCCTGCCGTCGGCGTCGGCGCCGCCCTCGACCACGGTGCTGAAGTAGAACACCCCTTCGAGGAACGCCTTGGAGAGGGTGGTGGACGAGACCGCCCCGGATGCAGCCAGGCCCGGCGAGGCCACCAGCTGGGTCAGCAGGGCCGCCAGAACCACCGTGAGGAGAGCAGGAGGAGTGCGCATTGTCATGACTCGAGACCTCGCGTTCGTGCCGACCGACCCCGGAAATCGCGAATACGATAGATGAAGGCACCGGGGCCTCCCCCACCCTCACTACGGACCCGGGGGGCGGAGTGTTTCACCTCGGCTCGCCTGCGAAAGTCGTCTTGCCGCTCCACCGGTCGGCATGTAGTATGGAAGCATGCGCTCCATCCTGCGCCTGGTGCTGCCCCTGCTCCTGGCGACCCTGGTGCGGGCGGCCCCCGGGGCCGGGCCGGCCAGGTGGGTCGAGGTCGGCCAGTTCCAGGTGGGGATCCGGAGCGACCCCTTCTCCCTCGAGGTGCGGTCGGGCAGCGGGAAGACCCTGATCGGCCATCGCGATGGCCTGACGTTCTGTCGGGTCGGTCAGGCCAGGGAGACCGTTCGCACCGCTTTCGGCCTGTTCGCCTTCGACGAGGAGCGGATCTGGTCGCTCTCCGCGGGCACGGTCACCGCGACGACCCCTGTGGACGGCGCCGTGTCGCTCTCCGTGACGCTGGGCGGCCCCTCCCGGGCCGGGTCGGCGCCGGAGGGCCAGCTCTCGGTCAAGCTGTCGTCCGGATCGGCCGGCGTGCTGACGATCTCCCTGGAGGCGGGCGTCACCGGGGCCAACCGGCTCTCGATCGCCTTCCCCTCGCCTCCGGACGAGTCGTTCCTCGGGTTCGGCGAGCAGTACAACCGGGTGAAGAGCGACGGACGCCGCGTGCCGATCTGGGTCTCCGAGCAGGGGATCGGGCGGTCGGACGGGCCGATCCACCTCCCGTTCAGCGGCACCACCAGCGACACCTACTTCCCGATGCCGTGGTACCTGAGCACCCGGGGCTACGGGTTCCTGCTGGACAGCTTCGCCCGGAGCGTCTTCGACCTGAGGCTCCAGCCCCGGACCGACCGGGTCACCGTGGAGGTGTGGGACCGCCGGGCCACGATCCGCCTCGTGGACGGCGACTCGCCGGCCCGGATCCTCGAGCGGCTCACGGCCCACGTGGGGCGCCCCCGCCAGCTTCCGGACTGGGCGTTCGGGACGTGGCTGGGCGTGCAGGGCGGGCCGGCCCGGCTCAAGCAGATGCTCGCGGCGGTCCGCGACGCCGGCGGACCGGTGGCGGCGGTCTGGGCGCAAGACTGGGTCGGCTGCCGCACCAACCCGCTGGGCTACGACCTGAAGTACCACTGGCTGGAGGACCCTACCCTCTACCCCGATCTGGCCGGCCTCATCGCCGACCTGCACCGCCAGGGCATCCGGTTCCTCGGGTACTTCAACACCTTCGTCGAACCACTGTTTCCCGAGTACGCCGAGGGCGAGGCCAAGGGCCACCTGGTGCGAGACGCCGCCGGCAAGGTCTACGCCCCCCGGATCTCGACGCACCCGGCCGCCCTGGTCGATCTCTCCAGCGAGCCCGCCCGGGAGTGGCTCGGGTCGTTTCTGAAGCGGGCGCTCAGGATGGGGATGGACGGCTGGATGGCCGACTTCGGGGAGTGGGTCCCGTTCAGCGGCCGGATCGCCTCGCCGGAAGGCACGGCGCTCTTCCACAACCGATACCCGGTGGAGTGGGCCAGGTTGAACCGCGAGTCGGGCCTGGCCGAGAGGCCCGACGGCGACTTCGTCATCTTCGCCAGGTCGGGGTTCGTGGGCTCGGCGCGATGGCTCGACATGGTCTGGGGCGGAGACCAGAACACGAGCTGGGGCGACGACGACGGGTTGCCCACGGTGGTCCCGGCTGGCCTGAGCCTGGGCCTTTCGGGCATCGGGATCTTCCACTTCGACGCCGGCGGCTACACGTCGCTGATCAGCCTTCCCCGGGGAGCCGAGCTGTTCATGCGATGGGTCGAGGCGGCGGCGCTCTCACCGGTGCTGCGAAC
>JACQZM010000553.1 GCA_016213885.1 Candidatus Rifleibacteriota bacterium
CAATTCTGCTCCCGCCGGGGCTGCCCCGACGCGCCGCCCCCCGGGCGTCCGGTTCGTGTCCACCAGCGTCGGAAGCCTGGGCTGCGGGCGCGGCGCTGCCCGGCGAGCCGGCGCCGGCTGGTCGCTCCCGGGGGACCGGTCCGGTGCCGGCCCGGCCGGTACCCCCGCGTCCCCGGCGGGGATGGTCCGGTCCAGCGGCACCCGGGTCGCTTTCTTCGGACCGGCCGCCAGATCGGCCAGCAGGTCGGAGGCGCTGGTGTACCGGGTGGCGCGGTCCGGCGCCACCAGGCGCTCGTAGATCGGGCCCAACCATCGGTACGGCTCCTGGCGCAGCTCGTGGGGAGCTCCGGCCGACGGGCTGGAGAGCACCTGGTCCATGGTGGTGCAATGGTCGTACCGGGGGAAGTCGCGACGGCCGGTCACGATCTCGTGGAAGATCAAGCCGAGCTGGTACAGATCGCCCCGCTCGTCGTACTCCCCGTCGATCGAGTACTCGGGCGGGAAGTAGAACGGCGTCCCCACGAGCTGGTCCGTCTGGGTCAGAGTCGTCATGTCGTGGGACTTGGCGATGCCGAAGTCCATCAGCCTGACCTGCCCCTGCTCGTCCAGCATCACGTTGCCCGGCTTCAGGTCCCGGTGGACGAGCCCCGCCCGGTGCATCGCCGAGAGCGCCGACGCGACCTGGGTGACGATCCGGACCGCCTCCGGCAGCGCAAGCGGCCGTCGCTCCTTGAGCAGGCCGTGGAGAGACGTGCCGCGGACGAACTCCATGACGTAGTAGGCGACCTGGCCGTCCACGCCCTCGTCGACGAACCGGACCAGGTTCGGGTGGTCCAGCTGCCGGGCGACCCTGATCTCCCGCTGGAAGCGGCTCTGGACCGCCCTGTCGGAGACCCGGTGCGGAAAGACGACCTTGACCGCGAAGTCCTCCGGGTCGGCGCCCTTCCGGGCGCGGTAGACCATCCCCATCCCGCCCTGACCGACCTTCTCCAGGAGCCGGTACGCGCCCAGCCGCTCCGGAACGCCGTCCCGGTTGACCGCGGCCAGCACCGGCGGCTCGGCGGGGCACGGGGCCTGCGCCGCGTCCGGTGGGGCCTCCGGCCCCAGCCTGGAGAGGACCGCCCCGAACTCCGCCGGACGGGCGGTCCTGTCGGGCTTCAGGCACCACTCGACCAGCTCCGCGAGATCCGGCTCGGCGTCCGGCCGCACCGTCCGGACAGACGGCACCCCCTGCTTCAACCGCCGGGTGAGCGCCACGATCGGTTCGCAGGGCCCGTACGGCCTGCTCAGCGCCAGCACCTCGAACAGCAGCAGCCCGTACTGGTAGATGTCGGAGCGGCGATCCAGCGGCTCGTTGCGGCTCTGCTCCGGGGAGAAGTAGACCAGCGACCCCACGGTGGACCCGGCCTGGGTGATCCGGGTGTTCGCCGCCGTGTCCAGCGCGATGCCGAAGTCCAGCAGGACGACCCGGCCGCCGGTGGTGAGCATGACGTTGGACGGCTTGATGTCCCGGTGGAGCACCCCGGCGGCGTGGGCCGCCTGGAGCGCCTCTGCCAGGCCGCGGGCCACCCGGCGCGCGAACCCCGGCTCGAACGGTCGCCCCGCCTCGCTCCGGGTGGCGATCAGCTCCGAGAGCGACTCTCCGTCCAGCAGCTCCATGGCCACGAACGGCTGCCCGTGGGAGATCCCGACCTCGTGGACCGCCACCACGTTCGGGTGCTTCAGCTGGCTCAGGGGGTGGCCCTCCCGGAGCAGCCGCTCGGCCAGCTTGCCGTCCGTGAACGGCGGGAGCAGCTTGAGGGCGACCGGGGGATCGGACTCGCCCCTGCGGGCCCGGTAGACCTCCCCCATCCCGCCCTTGCCCAGCGGCGCCTCGAGCGTGTACCCCGCGAACGTGTCGGCCATCGAGCAGATCATAACACGGTCCCGAGAGGTTCACCCGTTGGCTCTGGTTCCGCACCGACGCCGCTGTGTATCATGCATCCGGCCGGATCCCCTCGACGTCGACCGCGAGTCCGGGCGCGGGCCGAGACCGGGTCCGGAGCCCGCTTCGCGACCCGGGTGGACCTCCGGGTTCCCCCGCCTGTTTCGCGGAGTCGGGCCTGTGATCAGGCGGCGGCCCGGGTATAATGGGCGCCGTGCGGGGCGTCGCCGACGGCACTGCCCCTGCGCAGGGGCTTCCCGGGCGGCGGCCGGGACGAGAGGCTACACGTGAGCGACACCACACGCCGGAACCGAGCCGGAGGGGGGCTTGGGGGGCGGACTGAGCGAGGCGAAGGGCCCCCCATGGCGAACGAGCCCGACGGCGCTGGACCCGCCGGGTCGCCCGCTCCGGAGAGCGGGGCGTACGAGGAGGCGATGTTCGCCGCCTGGCTGGACGACCCGGAGTCGGTTCCTCCGGACTGGCGAGACCACTTCCGGAGGGCGACTCGCCCCGGCGTGGACAGGGCCGCGGCGCCGCGGTGGACCGCCGCTCCGGAATCGCCGGTCGGTGGCGGATGCCTCGCCGCCCTCGGCGATGGGATCCTCTGCGGCAAGCACATGCGGGTCCTGGGGCTCATCGACGCCTACAGGCAACGGGGTCACCTGGGAGCCACGCTGGATCCGCTGGGAATCGACGTGTCCCACAGGTGGGGCGTGCCGACGCTGGCCGAGTTCGACCTGTCGGAGTCGGACATGAAGACCCGCTTCGTGCCCGGGAGCTTCGCCCCGGGCCAGGCGCTCACCCTGGACGAGATCGTCGAGAGACTGGGCCGGATCTACTGCGGATCGATCGGCATCGAGTACACCCACATCCAGGACCCGGAACCCCGGGAGTGGCTTCGCCGGGAGATGGAGTCTCCCGGCCCATCGAGCTCGCTGACCGTCGAGGACGAAGAGAAGGCGCTCAGGTCGCTGATCGCCGCCGAGACTCTCGAGCAGTTCTTGCACCGGAAGTTCCCTGGAACCAAGCGGTTCTCCCTCGAAGGGTCGGAGTCGCTGATCCCGGCCCTGGGCGGCCTGATCGAGTGGGCCGTCGCGGCGGGGGTGCGGCACCTGGTCCTGGGCATGGCTCACCGGGGGCGGCTGAACGTGCTCTCCAACGTCTTGCGAAAGCCCTACACCCAGATCTTCGCCGAGTTCGAGGATGTGCCGCACCCGGAGCTGTCCCACGGTTCCGGCGACGTGAAGTACCACCTGGGGTTCGACACCCGGGTGACCCTGGCCGGACAGGAGGTCGTGCTGAGTCTGACGCCGAACCCGAGCCACCTCGAGGCGGTCGACGGCGTCGTGGAGGGTCGAGCCCGGGCGCTGCAAGACCAGGCGGGTCCCGAGGGGGTCGCCGCGGTCCTGCCGGTGGTGATCCATGGCGACGCCGCCTTCGCCGGCCAGGGCGTGGTGGCGGAGACGCTCAACATGGCCGATCTCGAGGGGTACACCACCGGCGGGACGATCCACCTCGTGGTGAACAACCAGATCGGGTTCACCACCACCAGGGCCGACGCTCGATCGAGCCTGTACGCCACCGACGTGGCCCGGATGGTCGCCGTCCCGATCTTCCACGTGAACGGTCACGACGTCCACGCGGTCCTCAAGGTGGTGCGGCTCGCGGTCGGGTTCAGAAGCCGGTTCCGCCGGGACTGCGTCATCGATCTGGTGGGCTACCGCAAGTACGGCCACAACGAGACCGACGAGCCCAGCTTCACGCAGCCCGCGATGTACCGACGGATCCAGGCCCACCCCGGGGTTCGTCGGATCTTCACCGGAGTCCTCGTGGAATCGGGCCGGGTGACCCGGGCCAGCGTCGATGAATGGGAGGCCGCCGCCAAGGCCTGCCTCGACGGGTCGCTGGCCCAGGGTCGGGCCCAACGGGAGCGCCGCGCTGACCACGTCGGCCGCGGGAGGTCCGGCCTTGCGCCCGCAGGCGAGCAGCAGTCCGAGGAGCCGACGACCGCCGTGGATCGCGCCACGCTCCGGCAGATCGCCCGGGGGCTGGTCACGGTCCCGGAGCGGTTCCACCCCCATCCGAAGATGCGTCGGCTCCTGGACGAGCGGGCTCGCATGGGCATGGGCGAGGCACCCCTGGACTGGGCGATGGCCGAGGCGATGGCGTTCGGGACGCTGGTCGCACAGGGGATCCCGGTACGCCTCTCGGGGCAGGACTCGAGACGCGGTACGTTCAGCCAGAGGCACGCGGTGCTCACCGATGTACAGACCCAGGAGCGGTGGACTCCTCTGGCCTGTCTCCGGGAGGGCCAGGCGCCGTTCTTCGTCTTCGACAGCTCGCTTTCGGAGGCGTCGGTCCTGGGCTTCGAGTACGGCTACAGCCTCGAGTCTCGGGGGCTGATCCTCTGGGAAGCCCAGTTCGGCGACTTCGCCAACGGGGCCCAGGTCATCATCGATCACTTCATCGTTTCGGGCCAGACGAAGTGGGGACGGCCCAGCGGGCTCGTGCTGCTCGTCCCGCATGGCTACGAGGGGCAGGGGCCGGAGCACTCCTCGGCCAGGGTGGAGCGTTACCTGGCTGCCTGCGCCGAGGAGAACCTCCGGGTCGTGAACGCCACCACCCCGGCCCAGTACTTCCACCTGCTGCGTCGCCAGGCGCTGGGCAATCAGGCCAGGCCGCTGCCGCTGATCGTGTTCACGCCGAAGAGCCTGCTCAGGCACAAGGGGGCGGTCTCCGACGTGGGCGACCTCGAGGCCGGTCGGTTCCTGGAGGTGATTCCGGAGCCCGCCCCGGCGGACCCGGAGGCGATCTCCCGGGTGCTCCTGTGCTCCGGGAAGATCTACTACGACCTGGTGAAGGAGCGGGGCGAGCGGACCGACGTGGCGATCGCACGGCTCGAAGAGCTCTACCCGTTTCCGCGCAAGCGGCTCGACGAGATCCTCGGACAGTACCGGCCCGCGACCTCGGTCTGCTGGGTCCAGGAGGAACCCCGGAACATGGGGCCGTGGCCGTTCGTCCACGCAGCCCTGGAGGAGCGGCCTGGCCGCCCGATCGCCGTGACCTACGTGGGTCGGCCCGCCGCCGCGAGCCCTGCCACCGGCTCCGCGGCCCGGCACAAGGAGGAGCAGCAGAGGATCGTCGAGGAGGCGCTGTCCCGGGACACCAGGCGTCAGCGGCCCGGCGCCGAGAGCACCAACGGTTGACGGATCGGTCTGACTGGAAAGGACCGTGGCTGATGATCGTGGAGATCAAGGTCCCCTCGGTGGGAGAGTCGATCACCCAGGGGCTCATCGTGGAGTGGTTGAAGCAGCCTGGACAGGCGGTCCGGGCCGACGAACCGGTGGCGGTCCTCGAGACCGACAAGGTCACCGTGGAGATCCCGTCGCCGGTGGCGGGAATCCTGGGGCCGCCTCTCCGGAGCAAGGGACAGACCGTGTCGATCGGCGAGACGATCGGCACCGTCGACACGGAGCCGGCACCTGCCGGGCCGGAGGCGGCCCGGAGCGGCCCAGCCGGGACGGGGCCCAGCAGCGGTCCCCCTGACCTCGAGACCCCCCGCCCGGGGTCCGACGAGGCCGCCGAGCCGGGGCGGCGCGGTCGTGCCGTGCCGCCGCCCGGGCCGGCGGTGCGCCGGCTGATCGACGAGAGCAAGATCTCCCTCGACGAGGTCCAGGGGACCGGCAAGGGTGGCCGGGTGCTGAAAGAGGACATTCTCCGTCACCTGTCGACCGGCTCCCGGACCAGCGAGGAGTCGCCTCCGGCACCGGCACCGGCGCCCGCCGCCGCGGTCGCGCCGCCCGGCAGCCCGCGTCCCTCCTCCCCGCCAGCCCGTCACGACCGGGTCGAGGAGAGGGTGGCGATGACGCCGATCCGGCAGCGGATCGCCCAGCGGCTGCTCCAGGTCTGTCAGACAGCGGCGATGGTGACCACGTTCAACCAGGTGGACCTGTCGAGGGTGATGGATCTTCGCGACCGGTACCGGAAAGCGTTCGAGGCGAAGTACTCGGTCAAGCTGGGC
>JACQZM010000282.1:0-12488 GCA_016213885.1 Candidatus Rifleibacteriota bacterium
AGTGGGTGCCGGAGTGGGTCAAGTCGCTGGTGATCTGAGACGTTCATGGAAGGCGGCGTTTCCTCGAGAGGGGAACGCCAAAGGAGGGCTCCAGTGCTGAAGAAGCTCGCCGATAGCATGTGGGCGTTCTGGGTGCTGCTCTTGGCCATCTCTCTGAGCGTGGCCTGGGTCATCTACGAATACTGGCTCCGAGGGAGAATCTGAAGGTGGAGGCCCGTTGATGAGAGGGTTCTGGCAGATCCTGGCCAACGTCGCCCTGTACGCGTTCCTGGCGTGGCTGCTCTACGACTCGACGATCAAGGAGTGGGATCCTTGGTTTGCCTTCGTGGTGGCCTTCGTCATTCTCGTGGCCGTCATCACGAGCCTCATCCCTTCGCTGAGGGTGTCCACCACCTCTCCGGGGGAATACCCCTATGACGACTGACCATGGACCGCTGCGACTCGCTCAGAAAAGAGATCCTCGACCTTCACCTCGCCAGGGCCAGGGGTGATATCCCGGAGAGCGTCTTCTCGCGGCAGGCGGACGAGAAGGCGCTGGCTCTCTTCCGGACCGTCGCCCGCCGGCGCATGCGGGAGAGCGAGGAGATCGAACTCGAGCACCACGTCGTTCTGGCGCGGACCAGGCTCGACGGACCCGTGCTCCAGGAGAGTCCGCAAGAGCTGACCAGTCTCTTCGCCACCTCGTGCCGCCTGGTCGAGGTGCGGACTTGCGTGGCACCGGACAGGCCGGTCACCTGCGATGAGCGCGACAGTCTCGCGGTATCCGATCTGCCCTACGAGATGATCCGCGGCATCCATCGCCGGCGCGCGATCCGGGGCGGCGAGTTGACGGTCGCCCTGGTGATCCTGGCAGTCGGTCTCCTCTGCCGCTTCCAGATCGGGATGACGGCCACGGCGTTCGTGGTGACGGGCATCGCCGGCGCCCTTCACAGTCTGTTGATGCCCACCCGCTGGGTGGAGATCCACGGCCGTGATAGAGTGGTGATCAAGGTCCACGCCACGAAGAAGGGCAGCGCCCGGACCATCCTCGATCTGCTGAGCCGCCGCTGTTGCCAGGCCTGGACCTAGCCGATGCACCGACCGGAACCTCCCTGCTCCGAAGCCGAACCCAAGGACGAGGGCAAGCCAGGGCTCTTCCGCCGCCTGTGGCAGGGTCTGTCGTATTTCCTCGTGCTCATCGGACTGCGCCGGCCACGCCGCGTGGCCAACGAGGCGTTGCTGGCCCGGCTCCGGCATCACTACGCCCAGTTCAGGAGGCTCCTCACCGCCAACGACAGCTTCCTCAACATCCTCTCCCTGCTGAACCGCCACCAGCGGGAGGCCGAGGCCGAGGATCTCGTGCTCTTGGAGCAGCTGGTCCTCCAGGCATCCGTCGATGTCTTCCGCATGGTCGAGAGCCTCCACGCCATCAGCGGTGAATACCCGGCCCTGGCCCGGATCCATCGCCGGATCAGCGGAGAGCTGGCCAGGCTCTTCGAGAGCCAGAAAGCGACGCAGAGGGCCGAGCTGGTGCTGAGTCTCTCCCGGATCGACCAGAGCCGCATCGGCCAGGTCGGACGCAAGATGGCCAACCTCGGGGAGATCAGGTCCCGGCTGCACCTGCCGACCCCCGATGGCTTCGTGGTCACGATCGAAGCCTATCGCCGGATTGCCGAGAGCTGTGGCGCCCTGCCCTGGCTCAGGCGTTCTCACTGGATGGCCGAGTCAGGGGCCGAAGAACCAGAGGTCGCGAGTCTCGCCCAGCGGCTCGCCCAGGCTCCGCTCACGGCCGAGCTGTCGGAAGCGATTGGCCGCGCCTTCGATCACCTGGCCGAGAGCCTCGGAGTGGAGCCGGTCGTCGCCGTCCGCTCCAGCGCCATGGGGGAGGACGGCCGGTTCTCCCACGCGGGTCAGTATCTGACAGTCCTCGGAGTGACGCGCGCGAGTCTCCCGGGCTCGTACTCGAAGGTGCTGGCGAGCCTGTTCTGCCCCGAGGCGGTGCACTACCGGGAGGCCCACCGGATTCCCCACGAATTCGCAGCGATGGCCGTCGGCGTCATCCAGATGGTGGAGGCCCGCGCGAGCGGCGTGGTCTTCACCGAGGATCCCGGTCGCCCGGACGCGGAGTCGATGTTGATTCACGCTGTCCACGGGCTGGGAGCCAGTCTGGTGGAGGGTAGCCTGATCCCCGAGGCGATCACCGTGAACAGACGGGATGGTGGTTCGATCAGCCGTCGGCCGGCTCGGCCCCAGGCCGCCGCCCCGGGAAGCGCCTCTGATGAGGCGGGCATCGATCCTCGGTCGAGCCCTGCCGCGGCCGGATCGAGGGTCCTGTCCGACGAGGAGGCGCTGCAGCTCCATCGAATGTCGCTCGAGATCGAAAGACACTTCGGCAGCCCGCAGGACATCGAGTGGGCCATCGACCGGGATGGCCGGATACTGATCCTGCAATCCCGGCCGTTGCGGTTCTCGCAGCTGGCCGTGCAGGGCGGCCCACCCGAGCCTGGCGCCACGCTACTCCTCGACCACGGAGAGATCGCCTGCCCCGGTGTGGGGGTCGGCCCGGCCGTCTTCCTCGACGAGACCCAGGACATGGACGGCTTTCCGGAAGGTGGAGTGCTGGTGGTCCGCCGGTCGTCGCCCAAGTTCGTGCGCGTGATGCAGAAGGCCGCCGCCATCGTGGCCGACGCGGGGAGCACCGTGGGCCACATGGCCTCGCTGGCCAGGGAGCTGGAGGTGCCCACGATCCTCGGGTCCAGAGATGCGACCCGCAAGATCCTCCCCGGCCAGATCATCACCGTCGACGCGCTCAAGGGCTACGTCTACGCGGGGGAGGTGGACAGTCTGCGGCAGGCGCCCCGGGAGACGCCGGCCCGGGCCATGGAAGGGGCGGCGGAAGGTCCGATCCCCGTCTCGGCGGTCCGGGCCGGCCTCAACCAGCTTCTGACTCGGCTGACGCTCACCGACCCCCGCTCGCCCCTGTTCGAGGCCGAGAACTGCGCCACCCTGCACGACCTCGCTCGCTTCGTCCATGAGAAATGCTACGAGGAGATGTTCAGAAAGGGCGAGGGTCTGGGCCAGGTGCAGGAGTCCTGCGCGTTCCTGGATGTCTTTCTTCCGATCGACCTCTACGTCATCGACCTGGGTGGCGGGCTCAAGCCGGGAGTCTCGTCGAGGCAGATCAAACCGGCGGACATCGCGTCCGTGCCGCTGGAGGCTCTTCTTCGCGGAATGCTCGACCCCCGGTTGCCGCGCTTCGGTCCCCGCCCCATGGACGTGAAGGGGTTGTTCTCCATCATGGCCCGCCACGCGATCAACAACCCGGAGCAGGAGCGGACCTTCTGGGAGCCCAGCTACGTACTGGCTTCCGATCGCTACATGAACTACACCGCTCGCGTGGGCTACCACTTCAGCGTGGTGGATGCCTACTGCGGGAAGACGCCGACCAAGAACTACATCAGCTTCCTCTTTCGAGGAGGGGCGGCGGACCTGCTGCGTCGCGGGCGCCGGGCGCGGGCGCTCGCGAACATCCTGAAGGAGTCGGGATTCCTGACCGAGGTCAAGGAGGACAGCGCATTCGCTCGGATCGCCAAGTCCTCCCAGGAGGAGACCGCCCGGCAGCTCGAGATGATCGGCCGCCTCTTCCAGTTCGCCCGGCAGATGGACATCGCCATGGTCTCCGAACGTTCGATGGAGCTCTTCGAGGAGTCCTTCCTCAAGGGAGACTTCTCTTTTGCCCGACCGATGGCCGAAGACGGGCCGTCAGGGGAGGACTAGGGTCGTGGATCGCCTTTGGCCTTGGCCCCGGAGGCGAGCAGGCAGCACTCGTGGGCCTCTTCGATGGCGTTGCAGAGAGCCTCGATCGAGCAGGGTTTGGCCATGAAGTTCGTGATGCCTTCTTCCAGGGCCGACATGACGGAGGGAAGATCGGCCATGCCGCTGTGCAGGATCACGGGGAGGGTCGCGCCACGCCGCCGGATCTCGGCCAGCGTGGCCAGACCATCCATCCCGGGCATGCGAAGGTCCAGGAGGATCACGTCGAAATCCGCCTGGTCCATGGCGGCCACGGCCTGCTGGCCTCCTGCCACGGTCTTGACCACCATTCCCCGGCGGGTGAGGACCCGGGCCAGAGACGTGGCATACTCCTCTTCATCGTCGGCCAGGAGCACCCGGACTGACATCGGCAGAAAACTCCTTGGGCCCGCGTCGCTCGCGAGGCTCGGCGAAGTGCAGTCCATCTCGCCAGGGCCAGTCCAGCCAGCCACCGGTATGGCCTCGGCGCATTATATTGTCCCGGGCAGGTGCGGTCAACGTGCAATCGAGAAATGTGGAATGACACCATGCATGATCGCCGAGCTCCGCTGAAACTCGCCTCGGTGCCGACCTCCTTGCAGGCGTTGAGGCTCCGCGCTCTGGCCATTCTCGTCTCGGCCCCGCTGGGAACGTTGGCCGTCGTCGGCGTGGGCGCCTGGTTCGTCCTGGAGGACTTGCTGGCCACCAAGGTGGAGGAGCATCTCGTCACCGTCGTGAAGGACCACGCCGCGGCGATCGACCTCTTCCTCGACGAACGTCTCAACGCCCTGGGGCTGGTGGCCCGGCTCTACGATCGGGACGTGCTGACCGCCCCGGGCAACCTGAAACGGGTGCTGGCTCATCTCAACGGAAGCTACGGAACCTGTTACCGGGACCTCGGAGTCATCGCCCACGATGGGCGGCACCTCGCCTACGAGGGGCCCTACGATCTGCTGGGCAAGAACTACCAGCACACGCAGTGGTTCGAACAGGTGCGCAGCAAAGCGCACTACATCAGCGACGTGTTCCTGGGGTTTCGCAAGGTTCCTCACTTCATCATGGCTGTCCGCCGGGACGGTCCCGACGGGAAGTTCTGGATACTGAGAGCGTCGGTGAACTCGGACACCTTCAACGAGGTGGTCGTCCTGGGGAGGACCGGGTCCACGGGAGAGTGCTTCGTCCTGTCGGGTCCGGCGGCGATGGAGTCACCCGGACGATGAAGTGGATCAAGCAGAACCAGTGGCTTCTGGTCGTGCAGCAGGAGCTTCGGGAGACTCACGCGCCGGTCTACGTGGCCCGACGCAACGGGATGCTCGTCTCCGGCATCGGCGTGGCCGTGATTCTCATCACGGCTCTCTGGATGACCCGGTATCTCTTCCGCCTTCTGGAGAAGGTGCAGAGGCAGAAGGAGTCCCTGGATTCGCAGTTCTTGCAGGCCAGCAAGCTGGCCACCATCGGCGAGATGGCCACGGGCGTGGCACACGAGATCAACAACCCGCTGGCGATCATCTACTCGGAGCAGACCAACATCGGCGACCTCCTCCTGGAGCTCGACCCGGCCGACGAACGGGTGGTCGAGATGAAGGGCTCGGTGGCCCAGACCAGGAAGCAGGTGGAGCGATGCAAGGCGATCACCCAGAAGATGCTCCAGTTCGGCCGCCAGCAGTTCTCCCAGGGCAGACGGGTGGATCTGGGCCGGGAGTTGAACGAGCTGGTCCGGTTGCTCAGGCCTCAGGCTCATCTGAGCAACGCGGAGGTGTGCCTCGAGGTGGAAGGACAGCTTCCCTGGATCTTCATCGACCCCGGAGAGCTGCAGCAGGTGATCACCAACCTGGTTCACAACGCTCTCCATGCGATGGCCAGGGCACGCGGGGGCATCCTGATCTGTGCGTGGAAACAGGGCAAGACCGTGGTCATCACGATCGAGGACTCCGGGCCAGGGATACCGGAGTAGAATCTGGAGAGGATATTCGAACCGTTCTTCACGACCAAACCGGTGGGTGTGGGTACAGGGCTGGGGCTGTCGGTCTGCTACGGCATCGTGACCAAGTGGCGTGGGCGGATCCGTGCCCAGAACGCTCCGCGAGGCGGGGCTGTGTTCTGGCTTTCGTTCCCGGAGGCCCAGGAGGAGTAGTCGAGGTGAACCAGGGAGGTCCATCGTGAACCGGCCGGGGGCGGACGCGACCGAGTCTCCCCTCCGGCGACTCGCCGGATGGTTGAAGCGGCTCTTCGGACGGGCCGGTGGGCGCTCAGGGCTGCTCTCCGGCGAGCGACGAGTCCGGGTCCAGCACGGCCGCTTCAGGGAGATCCTCAACCTCAACGACTCGCTCCTGCAGCTGTTCGCGGAGCTGCAGGAGAAGGCCTCGGGCAGAGCATCCTTCGCGCTGCAGCCCGTCATGGACCGCATCCAGAGGGGGCTGATGGACGGGTTCGTCCTGGTCAAGGACCTGAACCAGCTCGCCGACCGCAGGTATCCCGAGCTCTACGATGTGCTGGCCACCTTGGGGGAGGCGCTGAAGCAGGGCCAGACGCAACCTGTCGATGTGGCGACCTGTCTTGTGACCGGTCCTCTGCTCGGGCTCCGCAGGGCCGACTCCTGGCTGGTCGGCTCGAAGATGGCCGCTCTGGGAGAGGTCTCTTCCCTCGGTGTGGCGGTGCCGGATGGATTCGTCGCGACGACGGCGGCCTTCTTCCAGTTCATCGAGCACAACGGCCTGGACAAGGCCGTTCGTGACCTGGATGGCGTGTACGAGACCCGTGGCTACGAGGCGCTCGAGCAGAGCGCGGGCGAGCTGCAGGACGCCATCGTCCACGGAGAGCTCCCTCGTGAGCTGGAGAAGGCCATCCTGGCCGGGTGGGACCGCCTGCCCCCGGGAGAACATCCGACGATGGCTGTGCGGAGCAGCGCCGTGGCGGAGGACACGATCGGGGCCAGTCATGCCGGCCAGTATCTCACCGAGCTCTATGTGGGCCGGGAAGGCCTTGCCCGAGCTTACCGGCGAGTCGTGGCCAGCGCGTTCGGCTCGCACGCGGTGATCTACCGATACCAGCATGGTCTCACCGGTCGCGAGGCAGCGATGGCCGTCGGCTTCGTACGCATGCTCGCTCCGCGGCTCAGCGGGGTCCTTCTGACGAGCGACTACCAGGAGGCCCGGACCGGGCGCATGCGGCTGAGCGTGGTGCGGGGACTCGCGGACAAGCTGGTCTCCGGGAGATCCTCGGAAGGTGAGAGGGTCCTCGATCCGGGGGATGCGCCGGAGGGGGGAGACGCCTGGTTCGGACCGGGGGAGCTGAGGCGACTGGTCCACGCCGGCAGGCGACTGGAAGAGCATTTCGGCTCGCCTCAGGACATCGAGTGGGCGCTGTCGGTGGGTGGTGTGCTGCACGTCCTGCAGAGCCGTCCCGTGGCTTGTGTGAACGTGCCGGTGGCAGCGGGCAACGCCGAGGAGACGCAGGGAGAGGTGCTCCTCTCCGGCGGCCAGATCGCCTGTCCGGGAGTCGGGAGAGGAAACGTCGTCCTGGCCGAGGCTCCGAGGAGCCTGCAGGACGTGCCGGAAGGTTGTGTGCTGGCCCTTCGACAGGCTTCATCCAGCGTCGCCTTCCTCTTCCCTCGTTGCTCGGCGGTGCTCACGGAAGTGGGCTCGCCGAGCAGCCACATGGCCATCCTCTGCCGCGAGTCCGGTCTCCCTGCTCTGGTGGGCATCCCGGGACTCTTCGCCCGGCTGAAGGAAGGCCAGCCGGTGATCGTGGACGCGCTGCGGAAGAAGGTGTGCGCCGGACCTCGAGAGCTCACGCCGTCCCGGTCCCAGGCACCGGCCGCTCTCGCGGCCAGCCCGGCCGTGGCGCGTCTTCGCGAATGGACGGCCAGGATCGTCCCCCTCGACCTCACCGATCCGGCGTCCCCGGACTTTCGCGCCGACCGGTGCAGGACGCTGCACGACCTGGTGCGTTTCGTCCACGAGAAGCTCTACGAGGTCATGTTCGGGTTCGGCGAGAGGGCCGCCCGGACTTCGGAGACGAGCTGGAAGCTGAAGGTGAACCTCCCCCTGTCGATCCACGTCACCGACCTCGGCGGAGGGCTGCTGCGCGTGCCCGGGCATGGAGAGGAGCTGGAACAGCGGGACATCTCCTGCTCCCCGTTCCGGTCGCTTCTCGAAGGGCTGACGGATCTCAGGATAGACTGGGCCAAGCCGCGCGCCGTTTCTGCCGGCGGCTTCATGTCGGTGCTCGCAGCCAGCATGACCGGTCCGCCCGCAGAGGCCCGGAACCTGGACCTGCCATCGTTCGCCGTGATCGACCACCAGTACCTCAGCTTCTCGGCCAGGGCCGGGTACCATTTCTCGGTCATCGAAACGGTGTGCTCTGCCGTGGACAGCAAGAACTTCATCCAGTACCGTTTCGGAGGGGGTGGCGCGGGCGAGGAGCGCAGGGTCAGGCGGGCCACCTTCCTCTGGCGAGTCCTCACGGCGCTGGGCTTCATCGTGCAGCTGAACGGAGATCTGGTCTCCGCCAAGCTCTTCAAGGTTCCCGAACCGGAGATCCAGGATCGGCTGAAGACTCTCGGCCGGCTGACGCTCTGCTCGCGCCAGCTGGACATGCTCATGGATTCCGACTCTTCGCCGGAGATGTTCGCCTCCGACTTCCTGGCGGACCGATTCGAGAGGTTCTAGCGCAGCGATCCTCGCCGCCGTGGGCAGCTGGTCGGCGGTGCGGTCCGCCCTGCGGGCAATCCGAGTCGTCGGTGGGCTCGACCTAGTAACTCCAGGTCCGCAGGCCGATGATCCCGTGGTAGGCCAGATGTCCAAGATGAAGACCGTTGCCGAGGACCGCGAGAGCCGCGCTGATGCGCAAGAGTCTCGTGGGAGCGCGGAGCCCCTGAAGGCAAGAGCAAAGAGCTCCGCCAAGGGTGGCCATGGCGAACAGCAGGGAGAGCACGCACGCCCCCACTGACCAGCACGTCGGCTCCCCGAATCTCCACCTGCCCTCGTAGCTGAAGCCAGCCCCGAAGAAGAGGCAGGCCACTCCGATGAGAGAGACCGAGGCAACCAGGGACAGGATGGTACCGCCCATGCGACGGTCGAGCGCCAGAGAACCGCGCCAGCACCTCCAGACCCAGTACGGCGCCATCACCAGGGGAAGCCCGAAGCAGATCACCGCGACCGCCCACAGGCCCATCTTGCCCCAGGCTCGAAGAGCTGTCACCCGGCGGTGGACCGAGGACCCGTCCGTCATGTACAGCTCTCCTTGCTCATCGGAATAGAAGAAGAGCGACCGATCGTTGTTCCCGAAGGAACGATACTGTCGAGACGAGATGCGAGTGTACTCGACCGGCTTCTTCGCCCGGCGCGGCAAGAGCCCGAACGGAAACGGCCGTCGAACGAGTCCCGGCGCAGCGGGCTCGACGACAGACAGCTGGATCATGGACGAGCAGGCGCGCAGAATCTCGAGTGGCGGGGCGTGCAGCTCGTAGAAGCCCACCACGTCCGGAGGCGGCGCTCGCAGGGAGGCCGTCGGCGGGGGGGCTGGTTTCGCGACGGGTGGCGGTACCAGCGTGTCACGGATGCCCTGGGTGATCCGGTCCATGTTGCCGAGGAGATCGGCGCTCATCATGACGACGTAGCCGACGCCTCGAGAAGGTGCGTAGTAGACCCAGGCCACATGCGGTGACGGGCCACCCGTATGTCCGTTCCAGGGAACGCCCCATCGGGTGGATCGACCCTGTCCGAGGCCGTAGCCGATATCCTGTCCGAGGCGCGAGGCGATCGTGCAGTGCGGACGCTGCAGCCTCTCGACAGAGGCTGGCGACAGCAGCCGCTTGCCCTTGAACGTGCCTCTCTCGAGAAGGAAGGTGACGAAGTTGGCCATGCCCCTGACGCTCGCGTTCAGACCTCCTATCGGCCTCATCCAGAGATGCCAGTAACGGGCTCGGGTCTTGCCGTCCCCAAGGTAGCCCGTGGCGAACTCGACCGCCTGAGGATCGGGAAGACGGTAGGTGGCCGCGGTCATCTCCAAGGGGGTGAAGATCCTCTGGCGAACGAACTCCTCGAACCCGACGCCCGCGACCTTCTCCATCACGCGGGCCGCGATTCCGAAGCCGGAGCTCGAGTAGAAGTAGTGATCTCCCGGTGGCCACCGACAGACCCGCGAATGCGGGTGGAGATCGATACCTTCCATCAGCGACAGGGGCCTGGGATCGTTGGAGGCCTGCTCGCACGGATGGAACTCGTCGAAGCCTGTGGCGTTCTCCAGAAGATGAACGACGCGCAGAGGGCGGGTCGACTCCCAGGGATTCTCGAAGGCGATCTCCGGGGCCAACCGTCGAACGGAGTCGTCGAGACGGAGCTTGCCCTCATCCACCAGCATCATCGCCGCCACGCCCACGACCATCTTGGAGCAGCACCCGATTCGAAACAGGGTGTCCCGGGTGACGGGCCGTGGCGACTCGCGGTCGAGCACCCCGTAGCAGCGGATCCACGGCTCTTCTCCCAGCCGGATGACGGCCACCGCCGCTCCCGGGACCCTCGGGCCGCCGAGGGCCTCCTCGAGGCGACCCTCGACCTCCTTCAGCTCGTCCCCCAGCGACGACCAGGCAGAGCCGATCGCCCAGGGATATCCCGTGAGGAATACCCAGATCGCCAGAAGGAGCGAAACCTGGACCGTCCGCGCTCCCATTCGAAGTCGAGTTCCCACCCTTCGCCCGCACTCTCGAAGACCGTCGATCGCCCCGTGTCGCGGTGGTGGCGGCGAAGCCATCGTGGCCGTTGCTGCCGACCGCACAAGGGGCAGGACGTCGGCGAATCCATCGAGACGAGGACGGGCGGCGGTCAGGCAACGAGGTTTTCGAAACGACCCATTCGGCATCATGGCCTCACGCTGCCGGTGCGCACCCTGGCACTATAAGGGACCCGATCCGACCGGGCAAGACCCGGCGCCTCGCCGGGTCCGAGTCGCGCCCCCGAGCGCGACCTCAATCCGGATCCCCTCCTCTTTCTTCTTCCCCCCGAGCGCGACCTCAATCCGGATCCCCTCCACTTCCCTGGCGACTCTGCAGCCAGGCCGAGGCCTGATCACAGACCCGACTCCGCCGAACAGGTGGGGGATCCTGGTCACCCAGCAGCCGAGCGCGTCAAAGCGCGGACGAACCGGAAGCCGTGATCCACTACCGACCGGTCCACCAGCCGCGGGTCGAGCCCTGACTGCGGACAAGTACGTTCGCTTGAACGTAGAAGATACCTATTCAGGTTCGCCACCAGACGTATAAAGTACGTGCTCTACTGTGGTCTTTCACGGAAACACACATGAAGCCATGAACATATGTGTCCGCTGGAACGGCCGGCGATCTCCTTGACAGCTCCGACGGGGCAACGTATTCTCCATTCGGGGATCTCGACCACGGCAGGTTCGGGCGGTGGTTGGGTTCCATGTGATTGCCACCACATCTCGGGCCATTGCAGGGCTTCTGCGGGGGTCCGTGTTTTCAGGCAGATCCTCGGCCGGACAGGAGCCGAACCCGATCGGCTCCGACTCGACTGGCCGAGCGTCGCCGAGAGGGAGCGACTCCACCTCTGCCGCTGAGGCCCCGATCCGGCCGGGCATCTCGATCGCGAGGCGCACTCCGAGGCGCTCTCGAGGGAGCTGGGATCGAGCGGATCGTCACGCTGGATGCTCTCTGCTCGCCGGCGGAGCGGCCGGCGGGTGGTCGAGGGCCGAGAGGGCGGCTCAGCGGACGACCGGAAGGAGTGCGAAGATGACTCCGAAGGATCTGGATACGAGGGGGCTCCTGTGCCCCCAGCCGGTGTTGAAGATCTCGATGCAGGTCCCGGAGATGCGTCCGGGGGACCTCCTCCGGGTGGTGGGCGATTGCCCCACCTTCGAAGAGGACGTGCGCAAGTGGGTGACGCGCATGAAGAAGACCGTTCTCGCGGTGACTCGCAGCGGCAGCGAGGTCACCATTCAGATCCAGTTCTAGTCGGAACACCCCGGAACCCGCGAGTCGGGAGGCTGCGCTCGCTGGCCCTCGATGATGGATCGGCCTGCGTCAGCTGAGCGGGCGTCCGGGGCGAACGAGTTCGAAATGAGGTAACCATGAGCGCGGCAGATTCGGCCGGGCAGATAGGATCCTGGATCGACGTGCTGGGGAGATTCGCTCGCGGTGAGTTCTCCGTGCGCCTGGACACGGCGGTCGAAGACGCCGTGATGGAGCGTGTCCGTGTCGCGGTGAACGACTGCCTCGCCGTCGGTCAGACACGCCTGGAAGCGATGCACCACACGTCCATGGAGCTCGCGATGGGGGTCGGAGAGTGCTTCTCCGTCCTGGCGGAGATGCGCAAGGGGAACTTCGAAGCGCTGGTGTCCGCGGACGCGCTCGGCTCCTCCGAGGAGCTCGTCGCCAAGCTGGGCAGCGCCCTCAACGAAACGGTCAAAGACATACGGCTCTTGCACCAGCGGCAAGATCGGCAGGAGATGACCATCCGGGAGCTCGCCGTGCCGATCCTGCAGATCTGGGAGGGCGTGATCCTGGCCCCGCTGATCGGCACCATCGACTCCCGTCAGGCCGTCGAGATCATGGAGAAGGTGCTCAGGGCGATCGTCGACTGGAAGAGCCAGCACGTGATTCTGGACCTGACCGGAGTGGAGATCGTCGATACCAGGACTGCGGACCACCTGATCAAGATCGTCCGCTCGGCTCAGATTCTGGGCGCTCGATGCATCCTGAC
>JACQZM010000282.1:12536-19349 GCA_016213885.1 Candidatus Rifleibacteriota bacterium
CCAGACTCCCGTGGAGCTGGGGGTCGACCTGAGCAGCATCAAGCCCGTCCGCAACCTCGAAGCTGGACTGCGCGCCTGTCTCAAGGACCTGCAGGAGGTCCGTCGATAGCCGGACTCCCGCACGATCAGAGGGTCCCGATCATCCGGTTGCGCGGTTGCTTGCTGGTTTCCATTCAGACCGCGCTCTCCGGAATCCAGATCGTGGCCGAGGACCGTGGCCCCGGAATCCAGGGGATCGAGGCCATACTGGCTGGACGGACCGGACTGTGTCATCGCGGTGATCGACGGGCCGGGGCACCACGGTCACTGTCCGCAAGTCCCGCAGGCGGCGGGCCGGCGCAGAGGTCGACGGGGCTCGATCGGGCAAAGACCGAACCGGGCCAAGGCGCGGGCGACCGCGGGGTCTCGTGACCAGTCCGACAGAGAGTCGCCGTTCCGAATCGTCCGGTCAGCGGAGGCGGTGCCAGAACGCCCTGGCGCCGCGCGCCCGGGTCCAGTGGATGTAGCCGCCCTCGAAGTCGGCGCGCTTTCCACCGTACCAGTCGTACTCGTCGCTGATCGGCAGTCCCAGCCACGAGCCGGTCGCCCCCATGGAGCGGTACAGCTTCAGGATCGCGCCGATGACCGCGAACGCCCTCCCCAGGTAGCGGCCGGAGGCGTGCCAGATGATGAGCCCTCTCTCGAAGATCCGGTAGCGCCCCTGCGTCCGGAACGGCGACGGCGTCGCGGCCATCTCGCCGCTGATCGACCGACCCAGCACTCCTCTGGCCCCGCCCAGAGACCGCCACTTGTCGCCGATGCGGCCGCCGACCGAATCGACCGGCGGCCTGGGTTGCGGCGGGGCTGGCGCCTTGACCCGCACGTAGTGATAGTCCACGTCGGTGCTGTTGGTCAGGTGGGCACCGATGAAGAAATGGAGCGTCTGCGTGTCCGAGAAGTGATCGTTGATCGTGAACACTCTCGGGCCCGGGTGGTGGAAGTTGTGCCTCGGGTCATCGTAGAACCGCGCCTCCCCGCCGGAGTTCCTCACGAGGAAATCCGTGGATGAGACCAGCATGTACCCGTTGCCCAGAAGGCACTGGGAGCCGCCGAAACGCTCGACCGACAGACGCACGGTCACGGCCTCGTCCTTGGTCCAGCCAGCGAGGCTGGTCACGTCCCTGTTGAACGTCCAGGTGAAACGGAACCTGAGCGGCGCCGACCTGCAGTCAGGAGCCGGGCCCCGGGCCACCTCCAGGGTCCCCCCCCGGGCGTGGGCCGTGAAGTGCTGGAGCGTGCCGCTGTACACCTTGTGGGTGATGCCCGTCAGACGCCACTGGTTGTATGTCTTGCCCGGCGCAGCCACGGGCAAGATCGCGGTCCCCAGAAAAGCCACCACCACGATCCGCTGGAGCGCCTTGCTGGCGCAACGAGGCAATACCGACGGAATCTCCACGTGAGGCCCCTCTCTTTCGGCCGGTCGACCTGATCGCGACCAGGATGCGCCTGATCTCATGCCGAGTCAACACCGTCGAACGGTTCGACTCGTCCGTCAGAACGAGGGACATCCCGGCCCAGGGCTGGTTCCTGCCGCGGTGCGTCGTTGCCGTGGATGACCGCCTTCCCGGAGCTGCGCTGGCCATTCGGCAGACGTTCGAGGTGGACCGGATGATCTTCGACTGATCGACACGGCGCCTCGGATCAGAGAGGCTCCTGGCGCTTGAGATACTTGCGGGCCGTGACCCTGGTGCCTCGACCGGGAGAGCTCTCGACGGAGAGTTCGTCCATGAGCCGCTGGACCGCGCCGAGTCCACAACCGAGGCTCTCTCTGTCCGCAGGGCTGACGGTGAACGGATCGTCCACCCGCACCCCCCGTGAGAATCCGTCCTGCAGCGCCGCCGCAACGTCCGGGATCGAGGGCCCCTCGTCGATGGCCTCCACCGAGAGCCCCGGACGATCCCGCAGTTCCGTGAGAACGATCGCTCCCCGGGAAGCGTGGGTGAGGAGGTTCGTCGCGAGCTCCGACACGGCGATGGCGATGCCGGTGGCGTCGCGGCGGGAGAAGCCGATCTCACGGGCGAAGCGGATCGTCTCCACCTGCGCCCATCTCGGATCGGAGGGGAACCTGATATCGAGCCTTCGGTTACGCGACACTGCCCTCCGATGACTCCCGGCAGTCAGCCACCAAGCAGGTTGCGTCATCGTGAGAGACGCCGTGCTCACGCAGCATGGAGTCCGCGGCCCGCTGAGCCGGTAGATGGAGGTACTTGCGCACGTTCACCCTGCGCGAGATACCGTCGGTGAAGACGACCAGGCGGTCCCCCCCGGTGAGGGAGGACTCGGCCGGCCTCGCCACGACTCGAGGTCTCCCGACGATACCGCGGCCAGGCACCATGGAGATCGGGTGCTTCGTGATGCCCACGACCTCCACATTGCCGACGGCCAGAGCGGCGACTCGATCTCGGTCGGTGTGGATCCTCACCAGGGCAAGGCAGGCCCCGCGCGTGGAAGCCAGGCCGATCCCCAGGGCGTGCAGGAGGTCGGCCAGCGAGAGTCGCTGGCATTCCAGCACGATCTCGCAGGCCTTCCGGGCCGCCTCGTGAGCCGCGGGGCCGTGTCCGAGCCCGTCGATCACGGCGATGAGGCTGGACGATGGGGCTCTGACCACGACATACCCGTCGCCGCAGACCGACTCCCCCACGGCCGTTCGCTGACTCACGCCGATCTCGACGGAGATCACCGTCGGTACCGGATCGCCGTGACGCGGGTGCCTGCGCCCGGCGCGGTGTGGATGTCCAGCTGGTCCATGAGTCTCTTGGACCCGATCAGGCCCATGCCCATGCCGGTCTTGGACCGGTGGCGGCCGGCGAGAACCGACGCCAGGTCGGGGATGCCCTGTCCCTGGTCTTCCGCGACCACCCGGACGCCCGGCCGATCTTCGCTCAAGGCCGTCAAGGTGAGCTTGCCGCCGCCCGCGTACATCACCATGTTGCGAGCCAGCTCCGACACCACCGTGGCCACTCTCACCTGCTCGGTTTCAGAGAACCCGACCTGATCACAGAGCTTCCTGGCGTGCCCCCGCGCCACGACCACATCGGTCTCGGTGGCCACGAGGAGCACTGTCGGAGCCGGCGACGACACGGCCCGGACAGCGGGCCCGATGAACCGCTCCAGCTCGGCCAGGCAGACGCGCTGCGCATGTGGATCCCGGACGAAGACCTTGACGCTGGCGGAGAGCTGCCCCACCAATCGACCGAGCTGTTCCGATCGGATCTCCTTGGCCTTCAGACCGAGGCTGCGGCACGCCGCATCGAGCCACATCTTGGCCATGGCGCTTCCGGAGCCTCGGGTCAGCGTCGAAAGCAGGGAGCCCGACAGCGACTCCGATTCGAGGCCATCGGTGGAGCCGCCGGAGACACTGGCGGGCTTGAGGCTGTCGAGCTGGGCTACGCACCGAGCGTGTGCCGCCGGATCTCTGACGTACAGGCGCAGGCGACCGGCCAGACCGGGGAGAAGCTTCGAGAGGTCGGTCGGTGCGAGTCGGTCGTCGTCGAGCCCGACACCTTCCGGCCGCTGGTGATCCGCTCCCCAGGCTCGTGCATGCCCTGGATCCGGTCGCGGCGCTGCAACGGGTCCGGGGAATCCAGGACCGCCAGCAGGTCCACGTCGGGCTGATCCTCCATCTGGCAAGGGCCTGTCTCCGCTGGTTCGACCAGGCTCGACAGCAGGTCCACATCGGACTGCGCCCGGCCCTTGAGACGCCGGTCCAGCATGTCCAAGGCGGTGTCGGGGTCGCGAACCGTGGTCACTCCCCTGAGCTCCAGCCCCATCTCGACCAAGGTCACGGCGATCATCGGCTTGATTCCGGTCACCACGGTGTCCACCCCCATCAGATGGCCCGTCAGGGAGATATCCCGAACCACCGTGGCGATGAAGCTGTCCATGACGTCGATCCCGGTCATGTCGAGAATGAGAGCCTCGGCCGCGGAGCTTCTGATCGCCAGGCCCACGTCCTCGTGAAGCTGAACCACCTGTCGGTCCGAAAGCGCCGCCTGGATCGTCACCAGCAGACACTGGCGCACCCGGACGATGGGGATCCGAGAGGCCTCTTCACCGACGCTCATGCCGCACCGGCCCGGATCTCCCTGAGACAGAGGCGCAGGCCCGCTTCGAGATTCCGCACGGTCCTGAGACCGCGCAGGTCCACACCGATCTCCACCAGCGTCTGGGCCACAGCAGGCTGGATGCCCGTGAGGACGCAGCGGGCGCCGAGAATCTCCGAGGCCTGGACGATCTTGATCAGGTGGTCCGCCGTCTTGGTGTCGACGATCTCCACGCCGGTGAGGTCCAGGATGACGTAGCGGCTGTTGGAGGAGGCGACGCTGTTGAGCACCCTCTCCATGACGTCCACGGCCTGTCGGGAATCGATGACTCCGATCAGCGGCGTGAGCAGGATCCCCTCCCAGATCTGGAGCACCGGCATCGATAGCTCGCGGATCGTCATCTCCTGCCGCGCCGTGAGCTCCCGGAACGTGGAGATCAGGCTGGAGACCTCCTCGAACTCGCGGCCCGTGACGAGAAAGCGGAACGCATCCCGCTCTTCGTCCTTGACGTTCTGAAGGAACTGGCAGGAAAGACAGGACATCGCCTTCTCGGCGAACGTTCCCCCCGTCTCGCGTCCGCATTTCATGAACTCCCAGCACTGGGTTTTCGACATGGTAGAAACTACCTCCACCGGCATCAGGATGCGCCCGACCCCGCGAGAAAGACCGCGGCTCGCTGCGTTTGCCCCACACGAAGGCTGATGGTGACCCATCAGCTGGCCGTCCCTCCTCGCCCCGGCATCAAGGTGGCCCAGAAGGGAGTCGGCTGTCTATGCGTATCGAGTACGTACCGAGCGGGAAGAATACGTACCAGATCGAGCGTGGTTCATACGTATCGGAGGGCGGCCGACGATGTCGCCCACGATCTCCACGGTGTCGTGCAGAGCCTCGAACGGGTGCTCTGTCCGCCTGCGGCGCACAGGGACCACCTGGGCCACCGGGCTTACGAACGACCATCCTACCCGCCCGGGTCCACGCGCGAGAGGTTCAGCCGGCCCAGCAAGTCGCGCAGCCTCTTCAGGAGCCAGCCTCCGTGCTGGCGCTTGTTCAGCGCCTGCAGCTCGGCCACCGCGCGTGCCTGGCCGATCCGCAGGTGGACCAGATCCTCGTAGATCTGGTCAGCGGCCTTGCGGCGTCGTATCGTGTCGCCCGTCTCCAGGAGGCTCTCCACTCCCGACACGATCCACGCCAGCGCGCCGAGGCGCTCGGTCTTGTCGAGCGAATGCCGCACCGTCTTCATCGCCAGCTCGTGGCGACGCGAGAGATTGTCCAGGGCCGTCTGGATCTTCTCGCTCCGTGCCACGGGCCGCTCTCTCAGCCCCCTGATCGTCTCCAGAACGTACTCTTCGGACAGGATGCCGAACTCCGTGAACTCGTCCAGCTGGCTCAGCCCCTGGGCGATCTCGTCGGGGTCCTGTGTGCGCAGCCGATTGCAGGCCGCACGGCAGGCGTCCCACGCCTGCCACCGGTACACGAAATCCAGTCCGGGGCCCTTGATGTTCTGGACCCCCATGATGCGATTGAGAAAACCGGGAGGCGTGTGGCTGGCGATGATCCGGGTCAATCGATCGCCCTTGATGTGGTAGTCCTCGACGAGCACCAGCTTCCGGGAGAACCACTTCCACAGAAGAGACTTGAACTCCCTCTCGGTCCGGCCCCGTTCTGCCGGCCCTGCCTCGGCCACGGCTCTCACCAGGCCTTGGTACTCCTCGAGAGTCGTCAAGCCCTCGGCGGCATGTGCGACCACGCTGGCCACCGCCTGGTCCATGCCGCCCGGCTCGGCCGCGACGCGGACGAGCCGCCGTGCCAGAGCGTCGGGATCGGCCCACAGGTCTGCCAGCGCGGCCAGGCGGCCGCTGGCATCCAGCCCCGAGAGCATCACCTCGAGACGCGCCCTCAGATGGGCGGGTTCCAGGGCGATTCGCTGGCGAACGGCCTGCTGTCTGAGCACCTGACCGGGCTCGCCGCCCCCGCCTTCCCGGTCCGAGCCCCAGAGAGAGACCTTGGCGACCATCGCCGTCCACGCATCTCGGATGTAGCCCACGAGCCCGGTCAGGTTGTCGCCGATGAGGAAGTGCCGGTCGGCCAGCATGTCGTTCACGATGACCTGGGCGAACTGCTGGGACCGCGGGATGCGGTCGGAGCGGTTGTTGACCAGAGTGCTGACCCAGACGCCCGGTTGCCGGTACGGATCCTGCCGGTCGAACTGCAATCGCGTCCAGTTCTCGACGCTGGCCTTGCGCTCGTTGGCGGACATGCCGCTGGCGAATTCCAGGGTTCGCCCATCGATCGATGCCCGTGGGTAGAGCTTGAGAGCTCCGATGTCCGGGACGACGTGATCGGCCATCTCCTTGAGCGCGAAGTCGCGGTCGATCCCCAGCTCGTCGGCCATGGCCAGCACGAGGGCGACGTTGAACGGGTGTTCGGCGTAGGCGAAGCGGCCCAGAGTATCCTGAGTCAGCAACCCGGCCTCGATCCAGTCGACGTGCCTGACGACCGTCCCCTGCCCGCGTGCCGCGTGGGCGAGGATGGGCATCATCTGGTCTTCGCTGGTGATGAGCTTCGTGCGAGGCACGAAATTGGTCATCACCTCCGGGACGTTGTGGCCCGCCGGGCCCTGGATGTCCTCGTGGTCCGGATACGCGTTCGTGATCGTCGAGAGGTCGTCATGCATCCACTGGTGCTGCAGCACGTGCACATTCTCTGGATGCAGCGCCATGCACTCCCAGAG
>JACQZM010000536.1 GCA_016213885.1 Candidatus Rifleibacteriota bacterium
GGATCGCAGACTTCCTGTTCAAGAACCTCCCGTGGACCGAGATCCGGGCCCGGCTCCAGCTCAGGATCGAGGCGGCGCTGGACGCCAAGAAGAGCGCCCTGATCCGGGAGGAGGTCGAGTCGCACGGCCAGTGGCACCTCGTGGGGGTCGATCCGGCCATGGGGGCCGTCATCGACAAGGCCGACCGGGTCGCCGGGACCGACGCGGCGGTCCTGCTGCTGGGCGAGAGCGGCACCGGCAAGGAGCTCGTGGCCCGGCGGATCCACGAGAAGAGCCGCCGCCACGGGTCGGCGTTCGTGGCGGTCAACTGTGGAGCGCTCGATGAGAGCCTGGTCCGGAGCGAGCTGTTCGGCCACGTGAAGGGCGCCTTCACCGGCGCTGTCGGCGATCGAGCCGGCAAGTTCGAGCTGGCCCACGGCGGAACGCTCTTCCTGGACGAGGTGGGGGAGCTGTCGTCGGCCAACCAGGTCAGCCTCCTCAGGGTGCTCGAGGAGAAGACGTTCGAGCGGGTGGGGGGAACGGACACTCTCGAGTGCGATGTCAGGCTGATCGCCGCCACGAACCGCGACCTCGAGGCCATGATCGTCAAGGGTGAGTTCCGGGAGGACCTGTTCTTCAGGCTCTACGTCTTCCCGCTCAGGATCCCGCCGCTGAGGGAGCGGCCCGGGGACATCCGTGCCCTCGCGGAGCACTTCGCCCGGACGCTGGCCAGCCAGGCGGGCAAACGCATCCAGGGGATCAGCCGGGAGGCGCTGTCACGGCTGAGCCTCTACCCGTGGCCCGGCAACGTGCGACAGCTCCGCAACGCCATCGAGTACGCCCTGATCCTGGAACCTGGCGAGGAGATCCAGGTCGAGAGCCTGCCGCCCCTGGTCGGCTCCCCCCGGCCCGCGGCCGCTCCGCCGTCGGGATTCCGCCCCGGAGTCACCTACGATCAGGGGCTGAACGCGGCCGAGCGGGCCATGCTCGACGCGGCCCTGGAGTTCTGCAAGGGGGACACGACGCTGGCGGCCCAGCAGCTGGCCGTGCCGCTCCGTACCCTGCAGCGCCGGCTCAAGGTCCTGGGGGTGAACCCGGGCTCGTACAGGAACCGGAGCTCCCCGGAGTAGCAGTCAACCGAAGAGGGCCCTGACGGAGTGCCCGCGCAGGGGCGGTGGCAGCAGGGGAAGGGGCCCCTGCAGCCGCCGCAGGCGACTCTGCGCGGGCCTGCCACACCGGTCGTCCCCGAGCGGGAGACGTCTCCCGGAGGTGGATGCCTGTCGCGTCCCGGATGACCCGATCAGCCGGAGGAATCGCTTGTCCTGGGCTCAAGCTGCTGGCACGCGTATTCCAAGTGGACGTGTTCCATTGTCCAAGATGCGATGCGCCTGCCATGCAGCGGATCGCCTGGATCGTCGACCCCGCCGTGATCAGAAAGATCCGAGAACTCCGTTGGCCTAGCCGCAGACTCTCCTGTTCCTCGGCGCCGTCCCTCGCCCTTCGCCCTGCCGGTGATCTGTTCTCGGCGGCAGCCCTGGTGAGCCGACCGTGGCCGCGTACTCCGAATGCCAGGTGATCGACCTGTAGGTTGACCCTTCGTCGAACTTCCCCTAGACTCTTGCGCGACTGCTGTCGCCATTCCGAACAGGGAGGGCTCCTATGGAACGAACTCACGGGACTTCGCTGTCGGTTCTCTTTCTGGCTGTCCTTCTTTCTCTGACCGGCTCGATACTGCCAATCGCCCAGGCGGCCGACGGCTATTGGGATCTCACCGGGACCAGCAAGGTCGACAAGTCGGGGCGGGAAGACCAGTGGGTCGGGACCACGATGACCCTCAGCGACGGGAACATCACCTATTCGACGTCCTTCCTTGGCGTGTCGCCGAACACCTACTACGAGCGCATCGCAACCTGGGCGCCTCCGCCAGGGGTTCTGGTGCCAGGGAAGACCCTGTCCCTGACCTTGATGGTCAGAAACGGGAAGACGAAGACGCAGTTTGGCGAGTGCGGTGCGATCAGCGCAGCGCTGCCGGAAGCGTTCCTCCAACCAGCCGACGGCAGCCCCGAAAATGTCCGACTGTGCAGGGAGCAAGGAGAGGGGGCCCGGAGCACCAAAGTCGTTTCGGGGATCGTTCCCAACAGAATCGAACCCGGGAAGATGGAAGTCATCGTGTACGTCAACAGCGGGGGTGGCCCCGGCGGCGGGGAATTCCACTATGTCTACACCTGGAGGGAAGGTACTCCGCCCACTCCGACCGCATCTTCCAGACCGGCCCCGACGACAACACCCAACTTGGCCGGGGATTGGACTCTCGACGGGCATGCGGTCTCGATCACCCAGGAGCCCGACGGGAGTCTCATCATCACGGATCCCAAGGGCCAGCGCGCGAAGGGCCGCCTCGAGGAGTCGGGAACCGTGATCGCCACCGATCGGGAAGGCGGTCCTCGCGGGACGTTGACGAACGGCGGCAACGCCATCCGGTGGACCGACGGAACGGTGTGGACGCGCGGCAAACCTGAGGAATCCGGTGGCTTGGGGCTCGTGAACCTGGCGTTGGGCAAGACGGCGAGCCAGAGCAGCGACTACTCGGGCATCGGCTGGCCCGCCGTCGCGAGCTACGGCGTGGACGGCATCAAGGATCCCGCTGGCGATCCCAAGGGCATATTCCATACGAACAGAGACAACCCTCCCTGGTGGCAGGTAGACCTGGGCTCGGTGCTGCCCCTGACCAAGATCCGACTGTTCAACCGGGTCCATCCTGATGTGGTCGATCGTGCCAGGACCATCCAGGTCCTCGTCTCGACGGATGGTGAGTCGTGGACGATGCTCCACGACCAGGGGGGAAAGAGCTGGAACACTCTCGAGGTGCCCGCCAACGGCACGAGGGCCAGGTACGTGCGGGTGGTGTTGGCCGAGGTCAACTACCTGCATCTTCTGGAAGTCGAGGTGTACGGGCGGCCATAGCCCGCCACCTCTCTTTCGAGCCGACGCTTGAATTCACGAGAGAGCCCCTCGGATCTGGTCAGCGCCTTCGACAGGTCCGGGGTTCGCGTTCCTGTGGGCGCATCCTCTCGCGGTCCGTTGCGGGAGTCCGATCGTCCCCGATGCCCCGTCGCGGCACAGCCCCGGGGCTCGACCGCCCTCGGGCCCCGGCAAGGACACCCTGCTCGATTTCCCAGATCAGATCAACTTGAGCGCGGGTTCGATCCCGTCAGGGTCCATCCCCCCCCAGCGGCCGTGCACCCTGCCGGCGCTCTTCCGTTGCCGGGGCCGCACCTGCCCGCCATGCTCCCGTCGTGGGCTTCCTCGGACTCGTCCTCCGCAACCTGAAGGGCAACTGGACCCGCAGCATCCTGACGATCCTCTCGGCAGGGGTGCTGCTCTTCCTGTTCACGGCCTGGCTCACCCTGATCCGGTCCATGGAGCGGCTGGTGGTGGCCAGCCAGTCCCACGCCCGAGTCGCCGTCCACCACCGGACCTCCTTCATTCTGCCGCTGCCTGGTCGGCGGAATCGTGGGCGCCGGCGGGGCCTGGTGGCTCTTCTCGGTGAGGGGCGTCTCCCTCGGACCGGGTCTTCTGTCGCACCTGATCGTGAGCCCAGGCCACGTGGCCACCGGCATGCTGCTGTCCCTCCATCAACCTCCGCAGCTTCAACGAGATCCAGTTCACGCTCCAGGCGCCGCGCCGGGTAGAGCTCGAAGCGAGGCAAGAATCGCGTGCGCATCACAGCGTCGCAGAAGGAGAGGGTCCGGACCGCCATTCTCCGGGTGGCCCGGGAGCTGTTCGAGCGGCGTGGGTTCGAGGGGACCACCACCCGGGACATCTCCACCGGGGCGAGGATCGCCACCGGGACCCTGTTCAACTACTTCGAGTGGAAGGAGGCGATCGTTCTGTGCCTGGACCCGGGAGGCGTTCGAGCAAGGGCGGGAGCGTTTCGAGCAGATTGCCGGAGGGGAGCTGAGTCTCGAGGAGCTCCTGTTCGCTCACGTGGCGGCGAAGCTCCGGGAGCTGCGGCCGCTGCGGGAATGAGCTTTTCGTCGGGTATGGCCATCAGGACCGGCCGGAGTCGGTCGAGATCCGAGGCTCGAGTCGACTTGTTGCCAGTTGAAGAGGCACGGCTGGGGTATGATGGCCACAGATGCTCCAGGGGCTGTTCTGTCGATGCGTTCGTTGTTGTGACCGCCATGACCGGTATGTATACCGGTTATCAACGAGAACCGATCAAGGAAGGTCGAGAACTTGTCACTGAAGAGGCCGTTAGATCCGGATGACGAGCGAGATCGTGAACGTCTTGCCCAGATCGAGGGTGAGCTTGGTAGGGTGGGTCTGTTCCGGCGTGGGACACTTCAGAAGCGGTATCGGCGGTGTGCGAACTCCCGGTGTCGATGCCGGGCAGATCCGCCTCAACTTCACGGACCGTTCTACCACTGGACCCGAAAGGTGAAAGCCAAGACGGTGAGCGTCTACCTGACCGAGGAGCAGGCAAGGGCGATGGAGGAGTGGATCGCGAACGCCCGGCGCCTGGACGGACTCCTGGAGGAGTTGCAGGAGATCAGTTTCCGGATAACGGACCGTCTGCTACCGCCAAGACCAGCACGCAGAGCCAAGCAGCGCGGTACGGGGATGACCTCGGGGTGAAAGGTTGGCATGAAGTTTGACGCCTGGCAGCGACTCCCTCGGAGAATCGCATGAACGTGGGGTAAGGAAGTTCGCCCCCCTCCCAGACCCTGATCCAGAGCTCTTTGCGCGACAGCGCAAGGAGCTCGACCACGGGAAGACGGTGCCTCCTGGAAGGGGGCGCTGTCCGCCGGTCCACCCGGTGGTGCTGTCAGAACAGGAACCCTGGCGACGCCAGGCGCGTGGGAAGCGTCACGAGGGCGAGCGCGAGGAGCACCGCCGACACCGCCACGGCGTTGATCCGGAAGAGCGTTCCGAGGGCCCGGAAGAACGGTTCCAGCGATCCGTCGTCGACCTTCTCGCCGGACCGGGCCAGCTTGCCCCGGTAGAGGGGCAGCAAGACGATCGCCTCGATGGCCGTCGTCGACACGAGCGCGAGGCCGAAGACCAGGGTGACGACCGCGAGCTTGGAGAGCCAGTACCGTTTCAGCTGGGCGGCCGACGTCTCCAGAGCAGCCTTCTGGGCAATCTGGACCAGGGAGTACCCCGCGGCGGAGCTCAGGAACCCCACTCCGCAGAGCATGATCAGACCTGCCGAAAGGTCGGCTTCGGCCCTGTCCGCCGGGGTCTCCTGGAGCTTGGCCGGTTCGGCCGGTCTGGCCAGCCCGAGCTTCCTCAGGATCACGATCGCCAGACAGACGACGGGGATCAGCGACAGCACCGGGAAGAGAGCGATTCGCAGGCGGTTCATTCGGTCCGTTTCCCCTCCGGCGGCGAGGTCGGGGCGCCCCCCCCTGCTCACTTCTACCATCCGGCGGCCCGCCCGGGGAAGGTCGGATCGACCTTTTCATCGGAAGCCCTCATGAGGGAAGCAGTATGCACCAGAGGTGCCTGTCCAAGGGTGGTGGTCACTGCGCTGGGCGAGACTCATCCAAGGGAGTCCCCCGCCATCTTTGAGAACCGTGAGGCCGAGCGGGGGTACGGACCGGCTGTCGCGGTTCCTGGCCTTTCGGGATCCGGACCAGGCGGCGCACTGCGAGCTCCTCCGGCGGCGTCACGACCTGGAGGCCCTGCAGCACGTGGCCCTCCCGGCGCGACAGGATGACCACGAGATACCAGACGGGGGGCCAGGAACCGGTTGACCGTCCGGGTCACCCCGGCCAGACGCCCGAACTTCTTGCCGAGGTGATTCCGGGCAGGGCCATGGTGAAGATCCAGGTCTGGTAGCGCCGTGGCTGCCTCCGAGGCGCATGAGCGGGCTCCGGAACTCAGTCCTCGAGGTCGGCGAACACGTCGGAGGGCCGCAGCTCGAGCCCCTGCAGAACCCGCGAGGCCAGCGGCCGGTCGCCAGTCCCGGACGCGAGGGTGGCGTAGGCCCGCTGGCGGCGGCGCAGGCCGAGGATCGTGACGCTCATGGCATCCATGTCCACGAGCCAGTACTCCTTGACGCCGTAGTCCGCGTAGAGCTGCCGCTTGACGAGGCGGTCCTTGCGCGACGTGCTCTTCGAGAGCACCTCCACCACCAGATCGGGAGCCCCGTGGATCCACCGGCCCACGATCGCCGGGCTGCGGGCCCCTGAAATGAAGATGAGATCAGGCTGGACCACGGAGTCATCGGCAAGAATCACGTCCAGAGGAGCGAAGAGGACCTTCCCCAGACTCCGGTCCCGGACGAAGCGCTTGACGATATCATAGAGGGTTGCCAGGACGATCTGGTGAACCGAGAACGGCGATGGGCTCACGTACAGCTTGCCACGGATGATCTCGTAGCGTCTGCCATCGTCCGGCAGCTCGACGTAGTCCGCATGCGTCAGGTGAACCGCCTGGGCCTGGGGCATCTCATCACCTCTCGCGCGGAGTGTAGCATACGCCTGCGGTCGGGGGCATCCGACCGGTCCCACAGCCAGCGCCACGGCCCCCTTCAGGTCGGAGAGGCTCCTCCCTGGCTCGAGGGCTACCGGTTCACCGGGAGGGCGGAACTGGTGGTCGGAGTGATCCCCGCCGCGAGCAGCCCCTTGCGCATGAGCGGCTGGAGGATCTCGGACTTTGGTAATCCAGCAAGTCACCAATTATTGAGGCGCCGTCCTCGTGTTCCTTTATCACCGCCCACCGCATTACGATTTTTCTCATCTTCTCCGGAAACGCGCGGAACCGCATGGATTCAAGATCGCAGGTTCCCCTAACTGCGGATTCTCTAGTGGGAGTCATGGTCTTCTAGTCCAGCTTGCTGCTTCGCAA
>JACQZM010000537.1 GCA_016213885.1 Candidatus Rifleibacteriota bacterium
ATGCCGAGCCCCCGGATGTCGACCTGGACGTCGACGCCGGCCTCCCTCATCCGATCGCCGCCCATCCCGACCAGCCGGACCTCCGGATTGAGCTCCCGGAGGCACCGGGCCAGGTTGGCGGCGTGCCGGTCGCCGGAGGCCTCCCCGGCCGATATGAAGACCCTGGGGCTCACGAGGGTATCGAACCGTTCGCCAACGGTCGGGGGATGATCATGTTCGACGCCCGGATCCGTGGCTGGATCGCATCGGAGATGACCTGGGCGAGCTGCAGCGCAGCCAACCCCTGACGGCCGGTCACCCGGGGCTCCGTGCGCTGCCTGACCGCCTGCACGAACTCCTCCAGCTCCACCTTCAGCGGTTCCACCTTCGTGAGGTCGAGCTTCTCTTCGACCAGTTGAGGGGCCGCCTGCTGGCCGTCGGGGAAGATCCGTTTCCAGACATGGAGCTCTTGCGTGGCGTAGTCGAGGGAGATGTAGCTCTCGTCCTGGAAGATCCTCAGTTTTCGAATCTTCTCCCGGGACACACGGCTTGCGGTCACGTTGGCCACGCAGCCGTTGGCGAACTCGATCCACGCCGAGGCCATGTCGATGCTCGACGTGAGCACCGGGTGTCCCACGGCCCGCACCTCCCGCACCGGGGCGTCCCCGACGATGGAGAGGATCACGTCGAGATCATGGATCATCAGGTCGAGCACGACGTCGATGTCGGTGCTTCGAGCCGAGAACGGCGCCAGACGCTGACTCTCGATGTAATAGGGTCGACGGGACAGCTCGTCGAGCTTCATCACGGCGGCGTTGTACCGCTCGGTGTGGCCCACGGCCAGGATGCGGTTCCTCACGGCAGCCAGCTTCACCAGCTCCTCCGCCTCTCGTATGGAGCTGGCGATCGGTTTCTCGATCAACACGTCCTTGCCGTGCTCGAGGAACAGCCGCGCGATCTGACAGTGGGTGATCGTGGGCGCCGCCACCGTGACCGCGTCGACCTGGCCCAGGATCTCCTCGCAGCTGGAGTACGCGCGGGACCCGGTGCGGCCGGCGATCAGGGTGGCCCGTTCGAAGTCCACATCGACGACCGCCTGCAGCGTGGCCCCCTCGATGTCGGCAACGAGGCGGGCGTGGTGCTGGCCAAGATGTCCGACACCCACGACTCCGATACGGACTTTCTCCATACGCTTGGCCTCCTCGGCAGGATCGGGTGCAAACAGCGTGATCCGGAACTCAGGACGCCCCAGTGCCTGGTCACTGGCCGACCCGTGCGGCGAGGCCGCCGGGCCGGCGAGGACCTGCGTCGCCCGGTACAGCCCCTGGAGCCCGTCGGCCCCTGGGCCGCAGGTCACCGGCACACGCCCCTCTTGGACGTCCTCACGAACTCCACCAGGTTCCGCACCACCTCCCAGCCCCCCAGTTCTCTCTCGAGGTCCCTGGCAGCCTGGTCGACGGTCAGACGCGATCGGAAGAGCACCCGGTACGCCCGCTTCAGGCAGCGGACGGTGTCGGCGGTGAAACCGTTCCTTTTCAGTCCGATGAGATTGAGGCCCCGCAGCCGCGCCGTGTTGCCCTCGACCATGCAGTAGGGGGGAACGTCGTTCCTCACCGCGGAGGCTCCGCCCACCATGGTGAACTCGCCCACCGTGACGAACTGGTGAAACCCGGCCATCCCGCCCAGCACCGCCCGGTCTTTCACCGTGACGTGGCCGCCCAGGTTGCAGGCGTTGGCCACGATCACGTTGTTGCCTATCTTGCAGTCGTGGGCGATGTGGGCGTACGCCATCAGGTAGTTGTCGTTGCCCAGCTTGGTGAGAGAGCCGCCCAGCTTGGTCGCCAGGTGGATGGTGACGAACTCCCTGATCACGTTCTTGTCGCCGATCTCGACGCTGGAACCGGAGCCGTCGTCGTGGATGTGCTGAGGAGGAAGTCCGATGGCCGCGTACGGCCCGATCCGGTTGCTGGCACCGATCGCCGCGCGACCGGTGACGGTCGTGTTGTGCAGCAGGATCGTCCCTTCACCGATCGTCACCTCGGGACCCACCACGCACCACGGCCCGACCTCGACAGATCGGTGGAGCCGCGCCCCGGGGTCCACGATGGCGGTCGGGTGGATCGCCGGGGGTCGATCCGCATCGCTCATGGGCTGTCGGGCCCTCCCTTGCCGGAGCCTCCCCCGCGGCGGCCGCCACTCTCGTCTGGAGAATCGAATCGCGGTGACCGGATCACCGCCACCAATCCTTGACCTTGTCCATCAGGCTCTTGCGCTCCGTGGACTTGCCGCGGTCCGGCGAGAGCTTGGCGACGGCGAACGGGACCTGGATCTGCTTCACCTCGCGGGGCAGATCCGAGATGGTCAGGTAGAGGTTTCCCTTGCCGGCCTTCTTGACGATGTCCTCCCCCTCGCTGTCGGTCCGGGAGAACCAGACGGTGTAGGCGTCCTCGGCGACGAGCTGCTCGTTCTTGGGACCCTTCCACCGGGCCGGCTCGTACGTGTTGCCCTCGTCGTCGACCAGGCACGTCCGCTTGGCCACATCGGCGAGGGAGACGGTCACCTTGGGCTTGGAGGAGTAGTTGGTCAGCTTCACGTAGAACTCCAGCTGTCCCTTCATGTCCCTGATCGTGGCCTCGTACAGCTTCTGGGCCTTGTCGTACTTGTAGCCCTTCTCGGCTCCGAGCCTCTCCACCAGCGCCCGGTACAGCTCCCGGCTGTAGAACGTGGCGTTGATCTCGGTGGCGCCCGAGTGCTGCCGTCGGTACGTCTCGCTGAGGTCCTTCCGGAGCTTGTCGAAGCGCTCCCGGGCCTTCTTCACGTTGTGGAGCGCCCGGGCGTCGAGCTTGCCGATCTCCTCCCTCGATTCCGGCTTCGATCCCTGCTCCTCCGGATCGGACTTGGCGGCGTCGGGCTCCGGCTCCGACCTGGACGATCGGGCTTCCGGCTCGGAGGTGGCCACGCTGGACTCCTCCGCTGCCGGCTCCACCGGCTCCGGGTTTTTCTTGGGCGCTCGCTTGGGCTTCGAGGTCGACGCGGCGGACTTCTTCGTCCCGGAGGGCTTCGCCTCGTCGGCGGTGGCGTCCGGCACGGACGAGTCGTCGTCGGCCCGGCCTTCCTCCTGGGCCTTCCTCTTCTGGAACGCGACTCGATAGCCCTCCCAGGCCTTCATGTCTTGTGGGTCCTGGGCGAGGACCTGCTCGAAGACCCTCTCCGCCCGGGCGTAGTCGCCCTCCTTGAGGTACTGCCAGCCGGCCTTGGTGCCTGGGTTCTCGACCGCAAGGCAGACGCCAGCAGTGACTGCCAGCATCCCGATGAACAGGGCCACGTACTTCCCCATGGGCAGACCTCCTGGACCGCAAGAACAGGGGGCGAGTCTACCTCAGGACGGACGAGGAAGGCAAGGCTTTCGTCGAGCCGAAGCGGATCGGCGCGGGCTGCCGGATCCGACCGGCAGGAGCCCGGACGCCGGTCCGCCACGGTCCGGTGGGGCCGTGGGGCCGATGCGCCTCGGCGGATCACCGGCAACGAACAGAACCATCCGGCTACGCGCAACTACCGATAATGAACATTATGTTAACCGCCGGAAACGGGACACG
>JACQZM010000283.1 GCA_016213885.1 Candidatus Rifleibacteriota bacterium
CAAGACCCGGCGCCTCGCCGGGTCCGAGTCGCAAGACCCGGCGCCTCGCCGGGTCCGAGTCGCGCCCCCGAGCGCGACCTCCAATCCGGATCCCCTCCTCTTTCTTCTCCCCCCCGAGCGCGACCTCCAATCCGGATCCCCTCCACTTCCCCGGTGACTCTGCACCCAGTCCGAGGCCTGATCCCAGGCCCGACTCCGCGAACCAGCTGGAGGATCCCGGGGTCACGACCGTCTGGCCGTGGCCGGCCGCACCTGCTATCTTCGTGACCGCCCGGGTGTCGAGGAGCCCATCCCCTGGACGGTCGGTTCGCATGCTCTGGTCGGTACGGACGGTGGTGGATCGGACGCTTCACGGTCCGCGCAGTGTCGGCGTGGCCGCGCTGGCGGGGGCGGCGTTGATGCTGGCTGCGCTCTTCGGCCCGCCGAAGCTGTTCGAATACTCGGAGTCGCCGGGGTTCTGCGGCAGGTGCCATGAGATGGAACGTGAGAGCTGGGAGCGCATGGGCTCCCACCGGCGGGAGCGGTGCGTCGAATGCCATCTGCCCAACCGGCACTGGATCCCCCACATCCTCGCCAAGGGGATCCACGGTACCAGGGACGTGGTGGCCTACGCATCGGGTCGGATCCCTGACCCGATCCGGCTCAGCGAGCCGGGGCAGAGGATCGTCCACGACAACTGCGTCCGCTGCCACGGTGCGATGGTGAGTCGGATCGACGCCGGCCGGCGATGCTTCAGGTGCCACCGGCGGTCCACCCACCGGGGAGCCACGAGGTGACCCGATGAAGGTGGCCGCGGCCCTGGCGGTGGCGGTCGCCGCGGGCCTGTCGATCTGGTGGATCAGCGCTGCCCGGGTGGCGAGACCCGAGCCGAAGCCCACGGTCCCGGTCGGCGAGGTCGAGCCCGCGGTGTGGGGCAAGGTCTGGCCGTTGCAGTACCTGGGCTGGGCGTTCACCCAGGACCCGACCCCGCCGGGATCGAGCCGCTACAAGCGCGGCTGGGACACCAGCAAGAAGGTCCACGACAGACTCTCGGAGTACCCCTTCCTGGCGCTCCTCCTGAGCGGCTCGGGCCAGGGCATCGACTACCGGGAGCCCCGCGGTCACGCCTGGATGCTCGAGGACCTGGTGGAGCGTGTCGATCGATCGCGACTCGATGCCGGCGGCGTCTGTCTGGCGTGCAAGACCCCGTACGCGACGGAGGCGAGGCCTCCCTCCGGCTGGACCGCGACTTCACTCTGGGAGCAGCGCTGCGGACCATCGGCAAGAGCCCGGCGACCGCGGGGCGCCAGGAGCTGAGGAGCCTCGTCTGCGCCCAGTGCCACTCGACCTACGCGATCCCCAGGGACCGGGAGAACCGGTCCATCGGACTGTTCTTCCCGTGGCAGGGAGGCAGGTGGGGCCGGATCCCCGTGGAGACCGTCATCGCCAACGCCAGGAAGACGCCCGAGTGGGTCCACTCCGTGACCGGCTTCCGGCTGGGTCTCATCCGACACCCGGAGTTCGAGCTGTTCTCGTTCGACTCGCCGCACTGGGCCGCCGGGGTGGCCTGCGCCGACTGCCACATGCCCTACTCCAGGAAGAGTTCCGTCAAGACATCCGACCATCGCGTGCTGAGCCCCCTCAAGAACGGGCTCAGGGGCTGCCTCGGGTGCCACCCCGACGGGCCGGAGCGACTCCGCTATCGGGTCTTCTCCATCCAGGACCGGACCATGTCGCTCGTGCTCCGCGCCGGATACGGCACGGCGACGGCGGCCAAGCTGTTCGAGACGCTCCACCGGCGCCGCGCCGCCGGAGCGGCGCCCGATCAGGTCCTCCACGACGAGGCCAGGCGGCTCTACGAGGAGGCCTTCTACCGATGCCTCTTCGTGGTCTCGGAGAACTCCCTCGGGTTCCACAACCCGGCCGAGGCGTCGAGAGTGCTGGGCGACGCCATCGCCTACGCCGGCAAGGCCGAGGCGTTGCTGCGGCAGGCGCTGGCCCAGATGGGCGTCAGGGTCCCGGTGCGGGTCGACCTGGAGCTCGCCAGGTACGTCGATGACAGGGGCGCGCGCAAGCTCCGGTTCGACCCGGCGCAGGAGTTCCCGGACCCGTTCTCTCCGGCGGTGCCTCCGAAGCAGGGTCCGGGGTCCGCTACTCCGGCGGGTCCTCCCCAGGGCCGAGCGGCACCAGCAGGGGAGCTCCGGTCGGAGGGAGTCCGTCGAGGACACGGCGCAGCTCCGTGACCAGCGCCTCCAGTCTCAGCGGCTTCTGCAGGAACCCACCGGCCCCCCCGTCGAGCAACGCTTGAGCGCTCTCGTCGAAGGCGTTGCCGCTGCAGATCAAGATCTTCATGGCCGGTCGCGCCTGGGTCAAGAGCGGGAAGGCCGCCAGACCGCCGAGGCCCGGCATCTCCATGTCGAGGATCGCCAGATCGATCCTCCCGGTCCACGACTTCGCCAGCTCCACGGCCTTCTGACCGCTGGGCGCCACCAGCACGACGTAGCCGAAGCGTCTCAGGCCCTGATTGACGACCTCGAGCACCCCTTCGTCGTCGTCGATGAGCAGGATGGTCTCGCCACCGGCCGGCCGACGCTCCGGGGAGACGACCGGCACCGGGCGCGCGAAAGCAGCGGCCAGGTACACCCGGAACGTGGTCCCCTGACCGGCCGTGCTCTGGACCGTGATCCGCCCGTCGTGGCCCGCCACGATCCCGAACGCGGCGGCCAGGCCGAGGCCCCTCCCCTGACCCTTGGTCGAGAAGAACGGCTCGAAGACCTTGGAGAGAACCTCGGGAGGCATGCCGCAACCCGTGTCACGGACCGTGAGGCACACGTACGCCCCGGGCTGAAACCGCAGCCGGACCGAATCTTCCTTGGAGATGGTGATGTTCCTGGTGCTGACGGCGATCTTGCCAGCGCCGGAGATGGCCTCCACGGCGTTGAGCAACAGATGCATCACCACCTGGCTCAGCTGCGACGGATCGGCGTTGACCTTGTGGGCGTCCCGGTCCAGGTCGCACTCCACCTGGATCTTGCTGGGACAGTGTCGCGCCTGGAGCCGCACCGCCTCCTGGACCGTGTCGTTGATCGAGATCAGCCTGGGATCGCGCTTGCCGCCACGGGCGTAGGCGAGCATCTGCTGGGCCAGCTGCCCCCCCTGCTCCGCTGCGTTGCAGATCAGGGACAGCATGCCCTGGGCGCCGGGGTGGTCGGCCAGGTCGAGGCCCAGCAGCTCGGCGTTGCCCAGGATGGCCTGCATCAGGTTGTTGAAGTCGTGGGCGATCCCCGATGCCAGCGTGGACGCCACTTCCATGCGAGCGCTCTTGACGACCGCCGCCTCGGCCCTCTTGCGGTCCGAGAGGTCGTCGAGGAGGACCAGGGTGCCGCTGAATTTGCCGGAGACGTCCAGCATCCGGGAGAAGCCCAGCCGGTGGAAACCGCCACCCGCGGACTTCGGGAGCTCCTTGTCGATGGTGAGGCGGTAGGTGCCTCCTTCCTGGAACCTGGCGAGCGGCTGAGTCAGCCACTCCGGCACCTCCATCGGCGCGGCGCTCTCCTCGTAGTACGTCTGACCGGGCGTGCCGGGCCTCTTCAGCAGTCGAGACGCCGCCAGGTTCAGGTTCTCGATCTTGTGGTCCGCGCCCAGGAGGATCGCCGGGGAGGACAGACTCTCGAACAGGGTGAGGTACCTGTTCTTCTCGTTGGTCATCCGCCGGGTCGTCTCCTGCAGCTCCCGGAGCGCCGAGTCCCCGGAGAGGCCGGCCCACTCCGCGCAGAAACCGAGCTCGATCCGGTCGAAGGCCGTGTCGGCGAAGAGACGGCACCGTCTCTCCAGTGGCTGATCGAACCCCGCGGAGGCGATCAGGTCGTGGTAGGCGCGACGGTAGTACTTGAACAGCCCGAGGAACATCGTCAGGTCGATGCCTCGCTCCCGGTGACGCTGGGCCTCCAGCCGCCCGAACGTCCCGATCGGATAC
>JACQZM010000538.1 GCA_016213885.1 Candidatus Rifleibacteriota bacterium
AATCCGCAGTTAGGGGAACCTGCGATCTTGAATCCATGCGGTTCCGCGCGTTTCCGGAGAAGATGAGAAAAATCGTAGTGCGGTGGGCGGTGATGAAGGAACACGAGGACGGCGCCTCAATAATTGGTGACTTGCTGGAATCGTGCCCTCCCCGCGGGCCCCGTGATGGTCACCTTTGCGACTGGGCGCGGGTTTGAGCGTCGTTTCAAAGGAGCAGCACCCGTAGAAATGACCGTTGGCCGGATGACTCGGATCCGGTATACTGTCCTTGGTGGAGTCGGCTCCACGCCGGCTCTCGACAGGACTCGAGGTTCTCCGTGAGCTACTCCGATCTGAATCGAAGTCCGTTCTCCGCGTTTCCCCTCTGCGAGCTGAAGCTCGTTTACCGGGTGGCTCGGGACAACCTTCTGAAGAACTCGGAGCTGGCAGGCTCCCAGTTCCTGTCGAGCCTCCAGATCTACCTGACCGCCTGGGCCACCGCCGAGGGAGTCGACGCCAGCGACCCGGTCCAGCTCGCCGGATGGCTCGACGACGTCGCCTCGGCCGGCGACGCGGAGTGGTTCAGCGACAAGAGGCCGTTCAGGCTGTCGAGCAACTAGACCTTGGAGATCCTGATCTGATCGAGGATCTCTCCATGGCGGCGCTCGAACTCGTCCCTGGGCAGCGACATGGCGATGTCGTCGTCGTGGTCGGCGTAGGCTCTCGCCTCGGCGCTCCCGTCGACCGCGTAGCCGACCTTCTCGTAGCAGCGACGGCCGGGCACGTTCTTGGGGACGATGGTCAGGGACGCGGTCAGCACCTTGAGCTCGCGGAACGCGAAGGCGTGCAGAAGGGTCGTGAACCGCGTGCCCAGTCCCTTTCCCTGGGCCGTGCGAGCCCCGATCATGATGGCGAACTCGGCGGCCCGGCAGGTGATGCCGCGGAAGTCGCCGTCACCCATCAGCTCGCCGTCGTGGTAGAGCAGAAAGACCCGTCCGCCCTGGGCCTGGCTCGCGTGGAAGTGATCGACCACGTCCTGGGGGGTCATCAGACAGGTGTGGTCCATCATCCCCCGGTTGTAGTCGTCGTTGTACCAGCCGCTCAGGGTCCGGGCCTGGCGCTCGACCTCTTCGGGGTCCGCCTCGGAGGCGACCAGCAACGCCCTGCCATCGTTCCACTCGATGCGATACCTGGGCTCGTTCATCAGGGCACGAGTGTAGCACACCCGGCGACTTGACGACTCATGCTCCCCGTCGCTAGGCTGGCGGGCGATGATGAAGCTCTTCTTCCTGGGCGGGGCGGACGAGGTCGGGGCCTCTTCGATGCTGGTGGAGACCGGCGGCCGCAGGTTGCTCGTCGACTGCGGGGTCCGCCAGGGCGCCCGCTCCCGCGACCCGCTGCCCGATCTGGCGCTGGCCCAGTCGGCCGGAGGGGTCGACGCGGTTCTGATCACGCACGCCCACCTGGACCACACCGGCGCCCTCCCGATCGTCCACGGCGCGTACCCGAACGCCCCGGTCTTCGCGGCCGAGCCAACCAGGCCGCTGGTCCGGATCCTGCTCACCGATTCGTTGAAGATCATGGGGGGCCGCTTCGACGCCGAGGGCGAGGTGCCGCTCTACCCACCCGAGGCGGTGGACTCCCTGGTCGCCCGCATCGAGCCGTGCAGGTTCCTGGAGCCGGAGGAGGTGCTGCCCGGAATCTCCGTGACCTTCTTCCCGGCCGGGCACATCCTGGGCGCCGCCACCCTGGCCATCGAGTCGTCGGAGGGCAGACTCTGGATCTCCGGCGACATCTCCGTGGCCGATCAGCTCACGGTGCCCGGCATGCTGACGCCCCGGGTCAAGGCGGACGCGGTGGTCGTGGAGTCGACGTACGGAGACCGGGTCCACGCCAACCGGGAGGCCCAGGAGCGCCGCCTCGCAGAGGCGGTGGGCGCCGTCGTGGAGAGCGGTGGCAAGGTGCTGATCCCGGCGTTCGCCATCGGCCGCGCCCAGGAGGTCATCCTGACTCTGAGACGCGCCATGGCGATGAAGCAGCTGAAGAGATTCCCGGTCTTCGTGGACGGGATGGTCCGGGCGGTGTGCGAGGTGTACTCCGGCCATCCGGACTGGGTGTCGCCGTGGCTCAGAAGGAAGATCGAGAAGAGCGGCAACCCGTTCTGGGGCCAGGAGGACTGCATCCGCCCGGTCACCAGGCCGGAGGAGCGTGCCGCCATCGTGGGCGGGCCGCCCTGCTGCATCGTCGCGTCGTCCGGGATGCTGACCGGCGGCCCTTCGGCCTTCTACGCGGCGGCCCTGATGCCCGGCGAGGCGAACCTGATCGCCATCACCGGGTACCAGGACGAGGAGTCGCCGGGGCGGCGCTTGCTGGAGCTGGCCGACGGAGCCTCCGGCGAGATCGCTCTCGGAGGGCAGAAGGTCCGGGCGGCGTGCCGCATCGCCCGCTACAACCTGTCGGCTCACGCCGACTCCGGGGAGCTGGCCGGCCTGGTGGGCAAGCTGAGGCCCAAGGACCTGATTCTCGTCCACGGACAGGATGAGGCTCGCAAGGCGCTCTCGGCGCAGGTCTCGGGCGCGGTGAGACAGGGGATCCACCTGCCGGCGCTGGGCGAGTCGCTGGGCCTGTCGTACCGCACCGCCCGGCGTCCCGTCACGGCGGTGGGCCTGCCGGCCGGGAAGGGCCCGGGACCGCTGGACGACCCGGCGTTGCTCCGTCGTCTGGGCGCTCTGGTTGCGGACGACCCGCCCAACCGGGGTTTCGACCTCGTCGATCTGGCCAAGAGGTGTCTGGGACAGACGGTGGATCGGGCCGCCCGGGAGAGGTTCAGGGCGCTGCTGACCTCCCCCGAGTCACCGCTGGAGCCTGACCCCAAGCGGCCGTACCTCTTCCGGAGAAAGCAGGCCGCGACCGTGGCTCGGGGGGCGGGAACGGGCCAGGTCAGGGATGCCGACGGCCGGTTGGAGCAGAACGCGGCGCTGGCCGTGGCGGACCGGCTGTTCGGCCCCGCGACCGGCCTCTACCGCAAGGGGGCCAGTCGGGAGAGCTGGCAGCTGGTGCTGTACTTCCACTTCCCGCTGGTGGTCCAGCGTCTCCACGGCGAACGACTCGCGGAGCTGTCCCGGGAGACCGGGTGGGGGGTCACGGTCCATCCCGAGACCCACCAGGCGAGCCTGGCCGAAGCGGCCGTCGAGGTGACGCCGGTGGGCTGGGCCACTCCCCGGACGTCGGCGATCCGCCGGGAGAGCCGGCAGGTCGTGGTCTGGTGCTTCCCGAAGATACCGCGGGACCCGTCGGTGGCGGCGCCGGCGCGCAGGGAGTTCCCCGACCGCACCGGATGCGAGCTGGTGTTCGAAACCGACCACGCGGCGTCCGACCAGGCCCCCAGGGTCGCCGTGGACTCCCAAGGCCGGTTCGAGATCAACCAGGCCTACGGGGCGATCCGGCGGGCGTTCGTCGACCAGCCTCATGCCCCCCGGAAGCTCGGCCTGAAGGGCGATGCCGGCGGCCCGTTCATCGAGGTGGCGTTCATCTCCGGGCAGGTGGCGGCGCTGTACCGACCGCTCCTGGACCAGGTCTCCAGGACGATCGGATGGCGGATCGAGCTGTTCACCCGGGCGGACCAGCAGGCGATCCTGCAGCTGGCCCGGTCGATCCTGCCGGCCCGCTGGGCCCTCAGGAAGGGCCCGGGCCTCGATGCGTCGGCGGGCCTCGTGAAGCTGCAGCTGCTCTCCGGCCCCGACCCGGGCGACCTCGAGGACGTGCGCCGGAAGTTGAAGGAGCTCACCGGGTTCGACCTCTCGGTGGACGATCCTGGCGAGCCCTAGTCCGACCCGACCGGCACGGCGATCTCGAGGCGAGTGCCCGAGCCCTCCTGGGCCTCGACGCTCAGAGCGCCTCCGTGGAGCTGGACGATCCGGCTGGCCACGTTCAGCCCCAACCCCGCGCCGGGTTCGCCGGCGATCGGCCTCACGCTGGTGCCCGACAGCCGGCTGAACAGCCTGGGAAGCTCCAGATCCGGAATGCCCTGACCGTTGTCCTCGACCCAGATGACCGCCGTCCCCGACTCGACCCGGACGCCGATCTCGACCCTTCCGCCGGCCTGGGTGAACCTGATCGCGTTGGAGAGCAGCCGCTGCAGCACCCCGTGCAGCCTGGGGGCGTCGACCCGCGCCGCGGCCCGTTCGTGACTCGGTTGCACCGCCAGCGAGATCGATCGCTCGCCGGCCATCGACCGGACTCCGTCGGCGGCGACGAACACCAGCGTGTTCAGGTCGGTCCACCGTCGCACGAGCTGGATGGCTCCACCATCCAGGTAGATCGTATCCATCAGGTTGTCGATCAGATCGTGCATGGCGGTGCAGCTCTTTCTGATGTGGGCGACCGCGGCCCGCAGAGTCTTGGGCATCGCCTGCCCAGAAGATCTCGAGAGGCTCTCCACCGCCGAATCGATGGATGACAGGAGCCTCCTCACCCCGTACCCCAGGAGCGCCGCGGTCGCCGGAACCGGGCCGGCGGTCGATCTGGCGCTCGGTCCGGCACCCGCTCCGGCACTCGCGCCCGGCGACCCGACGGGCGCCGGACCATCCGGGGCGATCGCGGCCGCAGGGGGGGGCGAGGCGCGAGGCAGCGCGAAGAAGATGCTGTAGGCGCCGTCGGCGGTGACGCCCTCCCACAGATTGCCTCCGTGGAGCCGGATCACCGTCTTGGCCAGCTCCAGGTTCAGGCGGACCACCTCGTGGCGCCAGGGATCGATCAGGGAGGCGTGGCCGTCCGAGTCGATCGGTGCGGTCGGCCGCCCGACGGTATGGACCGAGAAGCACGCCGTCGTCGACGAGGGTGCGCCTTCGTCGAGGGTGGTGATGGCCAGGTCGGAACGCCGCGCCTCCTCCCGATGCAAGGCGACGTAGATCATGTTCTCCAGCAGGATCCTCATCAGGACCGGGTTCGCCCGTACGGACGGCAGCGCGCCGCATCCCAGCCGCGCGCTCCGTCTCCAGAACCCCGGGATCAGCTGGGCCTGGAGTTGGCCCAGCAGCGCCTCCAGGTCCACCGGCTCGACCGGAATCCGGCTCGTGGACGTGGGAACCAGGGTCAACAGCCTGTGGAGCTCGGAGCGGATCTGGTGGACCGCTCCGAGGATGCCGCCCACGGCCTCGACGTGGCCCAGGCTCGTGGAGATGCTGACGTACTGCAGCAGGAACCTGGCGACCGTCTCGATGGAGCGCAGCGGGTCCTTGAGATGGTGCACCGCCACCATGGCCAGCGCGTCCAGGGACCGATGCCCCTCGGGCTCCGTCGCGGGCGCCGTGTGACGCGATCTGCTCCGGGAGCGCGAGAGTGCCCGGTAGTGGCCCACGAGGTGGTGGATCGAGCCGTCCTCTTCCTTCACGGCCGCGACGGTGGTCCGGACTCCGTGACAGCCGCCATCGTCGTCCCTGGTCACCAAGGCGGCCTCGAAGACGCCGTCGCCGTGGATCGCCTCCCAGAGACGCCGGTGACTGGAGGTGCCCTCGAGCCGGCGATCGACCAGCAGAGGCGTGAGATCCAGCACGCCGGAGCGCTGCATCCGCGCCACCTGCTGGATCGTACGGGTCACGTACTGGAGCTCTCCTGCGGCGTCGATCACCGCCAGCGACCAGCAGCCGGCGGGCTGGCCGTCCTCTCCCGACGGAGCGGCGCGCCGGCTCCTGAGCACCAGGGCGAGCTGCATGGCGATGCTCTTGAGCACCACGATGGTCTCGCGACTCAGCAGCATGGTGTTCGAGCCCACCAGGATCGCGCAGCGAGCGATCGATGGAGCCAGATGCAGAGCCACGCCGGAACCCAGTCCCAGCCGCGTCAGATGGTCGACTGCACCCGGCGGCACCTCCAGCGGCGACGCCGACGATGCACCGTCGACCAGCTCGTGGAGCACCCCGGGTTCGGGGAGATCGATGCCGCCCTCCAGGCTCGAATCGCAGTGGGTGACCAGCCCCTCGACACCCTCGGCGACGACGACGCTCAGGATGGATCGGGTCTCGCGGCGGACCAGCCGGGCCGCGGCCATCACGAGCTCCTGCTCGTCCCGGGCCGTCGACAGCGTCCGCGCCACGCCGCTCAGACGCTGGAGGACTCCCGGGACGAGGGCGGGTTGCAGGTTCGGAGAGAGAATCGTCGCTCTCCGTTCCAGAAGGGAGGAATTCCCGGGGGAGATCTCCCGGGTCTGGGAGTTCCTGGACAGCTTGTTCACCGGCCTCACCTCGGAAAGTCGACCCGCGGATCGTTGGAGAGGCGGCTCGGATCGGCCCGCCTTGGCGCATGGAAGAACAGGGAGCCCCCGGGGATCCGTCATTCACTCACAAGAAACGGGCCAGGGTGCTCACGTATCCAGGTTGATCTGGTGGATAAGCTCCTGGATGACCTGTTCCGACTTGTCGTTCTCCACCTGGCAGGTGCCGGCGTTCACGTGGCCTCCGCCGCCGTACTTGAGGCAGAGCTTCCCGATGTCGGTCGTGGACGTCCGGTTCAAGATCGACTTGCCGATCGGGATGGCGGTGTTCTGCTTCTTCACGCCCCAGATCACATGCATGGAGATGTTGGTCTCGGGGAACAGGGCGTAGATCATGAATCGGTTCCCGGGCCAGATCGTCTCCTCGTTCCTGAGGTCGAGCACCACCAGGTTCTTGTGGACCCTGGCGCAGCGCTTGATCTGGTCCTTGAACTTCTCCTCGTGTTCGAAGTACAGCTTGACGCGCTCCTGCACGTCGGGCAGCGCCAGGATCTCGTCGATCGTGTGGTTCTTGCAGTAGGCGATGAGATCCATCATCAGGTTGTAGTTGGAGATCCTGAACGTGTGGAAGCGCCCCAGGCCGGTGCGGGCGTCCATCAGGTAGTTCAGCAGGTCCCAGCCTCCGGGATGGAGAATCTCCTCCCGGTTGAACTGGGCCGAATCCCCCTTGTCCACGGCCGCCATCATCTCCGTGGAGATGGCGGCAAGCCGCTCCTTGCCACCATAATAATCGTAGACGACCCTGGCCGCCGACGGGGCGTGGGGATCTATGATGTGGTTGTCCCGCTGCTTGCCTCCGGCTCTGAGCGTCTCGCTCGAGTGGTGGTCGAACGCCAGGTAGACTCCCTCGACGTATGGCAGGTTCGTGGTTATGTCCTTGTCGGTGATGTCGATCTTCCGGTCCTGCATGTCTTTGGGGTGGACGAACTTGATGTCGCCGATCAGGTTCAACTCCCTGAGGATGACGGCGCAGACGAGGCCGTCGAAGTCGCTTCTCGTCACCAGTCTGTACTTCGGAGTTTCGGACACGTGGACCCACCTCACGATCACCAGGCCCGGACAGAGCCGGACAAACGGCAGGGTTGCACTCTATCACAACGCGCGGATGAGCTGAAGTTCCGAACGAGTTTGAAGTACCCACGAGACCTGACCCCACCCAGGGAAGGTGAATCGATTGACCAGGTCCACGAAGAAAAGGAAGCGGCCTAGACGTAGGCCACTTCGAGTCGCTCTCGCCTGCAACCTCAAGAATCTGCACGAGCTGCAAGGTAACCCCGAGGAGCTGGACCGGTACGCGGAGTGGGACACCGAGGAGACCATCCGGGCGGTGGAATCGGCACTCGCCGAGGAGCACCAGGTCACCCGTGTCGTCGCCAACGACGTTCGAGAAGCATTCCACCAGCGGGAGCTGCTCCGTCCCGACATCGTGTTCTACATGGTGGAGGGGCTGGCCGGGATCAACCGTGAGTCCCAGATCCCGGCGTTGATCGAGGCATTGGACATCCCGTACACCGGCTCCGATCCGCTGACGCTCTCGATCTGCCTCGACAAGTTGAGAGCCAAAGAGATCCTGTCTTACCACGGGATCCCCACCCCGGGGTTCCAGGTGGTC
>JACQZM010000284.1 GCA_016213885.1 Candidatus Rifleibacteriota bacterium
ATGGAGCTGGACGTGGAGCGTCTTCCTGTAGTGGGGCGGGTTCCGCGATCGGCCGGGGTTGGCCAGCCACATCCCCATCTCGAGCCAGTGGATCCACACCTCCTTGCCCAGCCCCACGTCCAGCCGGGAGACCTTGCGGATCTCGTCCACCGCTTTCTTCGCGACGGTGGAGGTGGAACGGAGCCGGGGCAAGAACGGGACCAGTCGCTTCCATTCCATGAAGATCGAGGTGGCCGACGGGGAGGCCGGGGACGAGGCCGGGGACCCCGGCGACGGGGGGCGGACCCGGGTCGTGGGTGGAGGGGGCTGGCAGGGGCCGGTGCGCATCACGGCGAGGAGTCCGGCAACGGCGAGCGTCCCGCAGAGCGCAGCCACGGGCCACGGACTCCGGCACAACGGCGCCGTCGGGGGCGGGGTGACGTTCCGGACCCTGGGCACTCCTGGCGAGCTCGGTCGGGAGGGCCGGCTCCCAGGGCCCGAGGGAGGGCGCTGCCCGGCAGCCCGCCCGGCCCCGGAGTCCGCCGGCTCGGGTCCGGCGGAGCCGGCGGGCCGATCCGGTGCCACCGTTCCGGAGGCGTCGGAGCGACCGGGCGGCCCGGGCGCCTCCGGCAAGGCGCGACGGTTCTTCGACACCTGGGTCCGGGGTGACCGCTCCAGCTCATCCACGGGAAGCCGCTCCGTCGAGTCGCCCGGTGGCGAGGTCGAAGGCGCCTGGGGCGGTCCGGCCTGGATACGGTCCAGAAAGCCGTCGCTCAGGACGAGGTCCGGGGTGGTCCCGGCGTGGGTCAGCACGAGCGCATCGATCCGCTCCTTCACCTCCCGGGCGGACCGGATCCGGTGGTCCGGGTTCCGGGCGAGCAAGGCCAGGATCAGCTGGGAGACCTCGGCCGGAAGGTCATGCACGAGTCGGCTCGGCGGCGGGATCGGCCCGGCGAGCACCCCCTGCACCAGCTCGTTGTAGTTCGTGGCCGTCACGTGGGGTTGGCCGGTGATCAGCAGGTAGAGGACGCATCCCAGCGCCCACAGGTCCGAAAGCTCCGTGGAGGGGTCGCCGAGAAGCGCCTCCGGCGGCATGAACAGCAGCGTCCCCACGAGCTCGCCGGGCATGGTCAGCTGAGGGCCCCCGGCGGGCCGCGCCAGTCCGAAGTCGCCCAGCTTCACCTCGCCTGCCTTCGAGACGAGGACGTTCGACGGCTTGATGTCCCTGTGCAGGATCTTCTGTTCGTGCAGGTACTGCAGAGGGTCGGCGACCCGCGAGCCGACGGCGAGCCCCAGGGTCCAGGGAACCGGCGCGTGCCGGCTCACCATCCAGTCCAGGCCGTGACCCTCCACCAGCTCCATGGCGATGAACAGCTCGTCCTCGAGCACCCCGCCGTCGTACACCCGGATCAGGCCCGGGTGGGCAAGGCCGGCCGCCACCTGCATCTCCCGGACGAACCGCCGCTGGCTGGCGTCGTCCTCGGCGAGCTTGGAGTCCAGCACCTTCAGCGCCACCTCGCGGTGGAGCGTGGTGTGATAGGCCCGGTAGACGATCCCCATGCCGCCGGCGCCGAGCTTCCCGACGATCTCGTAGGGGCCCAGGCACGGCTTCTCGATCACGTCAGGCCCCCCCGCTCTCCGGGGTCCACCGGGGTCTCGCCCGCCAGCTCACGACGAGGCCCGGTCAGTCCCTCGGCCCGGTGGTGGGCTCGGGAATCGGGGGGGCGAAGTCGGAGGCCGTGGGGAGCGGCTTTCTGGAGCATCCGCGCCAGATCGTGATCGTGGACACGGGACTGGCCCAGCGATCGCCGTCGGTGGTGATGACCAAGACCCTGTAGTTCGTGCGCCCCCTCTCGACGTCCGGGTCCACGTACCGCGTCCAGTCCCGGTTGGTGGAGGAGAAGACCTCCTTCACCTCGGGCCAGACCGGGTCCGGGTCCGTGGTGGATTTCATCACCTTGTAGCACTTGAAGTCCGGTCGCATGTACCTGTTCCACGTGGCGACGACCTTGCTCTCGACGAGCTGCGCCCTGAAGCCGATGGCGCCGACGATCAGCGGTTCGGCCAGCGTGGTGACCAAAGACGGCGGCTCGGCGCCCCGCGCCACCGAAGCCAGAGCCAGCAGCAGCACCCAGACGCATCCTCGCATCGCCAGAACCCTCCGATCCCATCGTCCGCGGCCGGGAACGCCCGTGGCATTGTACCACTCCGGCCCACCGGCCACGACGGCCCGACCGGCCTGGGTGCAGGGTCACCAAGGAATTGAGGTCGCGCTCGGGAGGGAGAAAGAGGAGAGGATCAGGTTGGAGGTCGCGCTCGGGAGGAAGAAGAAAGAGGAGGGGATCCGGATTGAGGTCGCGCTCGGGAGGAAGAAGAAAGAGGAGGGGATCCGGATTGAGGTCTCGCTCGGGGGCGCGACTCGGACCCGGCGAGGCGCCGGCTCTTGCCTCGTCACAATTGTCCGGGGCCGGCTTGTGCGGTAGACTCGAACGCGCCTCGCCGACGACCCGTTGCGGCGGATCGACCGGCGCTCCCTCCCGTCACCACGGCGGGCGGAGCGAGGGGCTTCGTTTCTGGCCCGGGCCGCGGGGAGCCACGCTCCGACCGACCCGCGGCGATCGGCCGTGTTCAACTCTCAGCGATATCAGATACTCGAGCTGGGAAGCCACCTCGTCAAGGCGATCATCGGATCGGTGAAACGCGACGGCGCGCTGACTCTCGACTCGGGCAGGGCGGATCCGCTCCCGACGCCGGTCGATGCGGGGCTCGAGGCGTTGCTGTCCGGAGGGGGTCCACACGCTCCCCGGGGTCCCCGAAGCCTCGGTGCCGGAGATCCTCAGGACCTCCAGGCTCCATTTCGTCAGCTCGTACGGCACCCGCGGCCAGACCTACGAGAAGAGCTTCCCGATCCACGTGGCCCGCTCCGAAGGTCTGGTCCACGTGACGGTGGTCCACTCGTATTGTCGGCACTCCGACCTGGAGCTGCTCAACCGCTCGCTGTGCGATGCGGGGCTCAGGCTCGGAGCGGTGCTATCGCCGGTCCTGGCTCTGGCCGACCTGGCCCGCAGGCTGTCGGGGCCGGGGATGGAACCCGGCACCGCGCCGCGCCTCCTGGTGGACGTGGGCGCCACCGGCACGCTGGTGCTGCTGCTGGAGGGGGACAACGTCGCCGCTTGCAGAAAGGTGTTCGCGGGGGCCATGGACTGGCTCCGGTCGCCGACCGACGGGGAGTCCGATCTGGAGCCGGAGACGGCGGCCGTGATCCTGGAGGCGCTGACGTCGGGGGGCCCGGACCTCGTGGCCCGCCGTCTGTCCGACCGGGGTGTTCCGCCGGAAGAGGTCGCTGCTCTGCTGGAACGGATCGAACGGTCGTGGGACCTGCTGATCGGGGCGGTCAGACAGGCGATCCCCGGGATGACCAGGGCCCAGGACGCGGACGAGGAGGAGGATGCGCCCCCGGAGGACCCTGCGCCCCCGCCGGTGCCGGGACCGATCGTGCTCTGCGGGGGAGGCGCGGCGATCGTCGGGTTCGACGACCGGGCCCGGGCGACCCTGGGAGTCCCGTGCGCCGTGGCCGACCCGGTGGCGCTGGTCGCCAGGCAATCCCGGGTGCAGCTCCCCTGCAGCCCGGCGGCGTTCGCGGCCTGCCTGGGGGCCCGGCGCTGTTCGCCGGGTTCCTGCTGGCGGTGGCGCTGATCGGGTTCGCCTTCACCGGCTTCCTCTTCGAGGCTGGCGTGAGGGAGGCCACCCAGAATTTCGAGGCCGAGAAGGCCAAGCTGCCCGGCGCGGCAGAGGTCCAGAAGATCTTGCTGGCCTACCGGGACCTGAGGGGCCGCGAGGTGGGCGTGGACGCCAGGTTCGCCTACGTCTCGGAACTCTTGAAGAACCGCATGGGCTGGGGACGGTTCTTCGCGAGCGTGGAGCGGGCGCTCCCCAGAGCGCACTGCTGCCTGACCGCCGTGGACGTGCAGACCCAGTGGCCCCACACCGGCGACGGCTCGAGGGGCGGTCAGGCAAAGGGAAAGACGGTCTGGTTCACCCTCCGGGGTGAGGCCCGCTCCCTGACCGGCGTGACGCAGTTCCTCCAGGCGCTGAAGCAGGCCCGGCTGTTCAAGGCACCCCGGATCACCAGCTCCAGGCCGGCGTCGGCGGCGCCGGGTTCGGCAGGCAGTGCCGCCTACGCGTTCGAGATCATCGGGGAGATCGACAGTGCTCACTCTCAAGAAAACTGACCTCGTCGGCTTCGCCGTCATATTCGTGGTGATGGTCTGGCTCTCGTTCCAGATCGGTTTCCGCGAGTACCTGCGGCCGATCATCGAGCGCTCGAACAAGATGAAGCTCCAGGTGGCCAGGCTGAGGGGGCAGAGGCAGTGGGTCCGGAGCCTCAAGGCCAAGGTCATCCGGCTGGAGCGGAAGGTGAAGTCGCTCACGGCTCTGCTGGACGAGCTGCAGGGCCACCTGATCCGGGATGACGGAGACCGGTTCCGCGCCAGCGTGGCCCGGGACCAGGCGGTGAAGGCGCTCAAGGAGTTCCAGCTGATCCCGACGGAGTCCGGTCAGGCGCCGGCGCGGCTCTCGTTCAGGAACCCGGTCGACCCGAACGAGCAGCTGAACCGGCTGAAGAACGCCTTCTCCAAGGACAACCCGCGGGTCGTGTTCCCCCGCTGGGCGGTGCCCGGGTCCATCGACGTGCTCAAGTACGCGGACCGGTTCACCGTGGAGGCGTCGTTCGCCGACCTGCTCCGGTTCCTGGGCCGCATCCAGGCCGACGCCATCTTCCTCGAGGTGACCGACCTGAGGGTGAGCGCCAGCAGGACGGCCAACGCCTCACCGGACCGGGTGAGCGCCACCGTGGAGGTCTCGGGGCTGGGCCTGCCCGCCGAGGAGGCGCAGGAAGGGCAGAACTAGTCCAGACGCTCCACAGCATCGATCAGCGGCTCCAGCGCCCAGCGGGTCGCCTCCTTGAGCGTGTCGGAGCGTCGGATCACGTCGGCCACCGGCGGCGAGGTGCGGTAGTACCCGTCGACGAGCAGGCGCCCCCATGCGTTCGTGACGAGGTGCCGGTCCCTGAAGCGCCGGAGCGCCATCACCCTCGCATCCAGCGGAGAGCCGTACGCGGCCGTGGCGATGAAGCAACCGCTGCTGCTGCTGTCGGAGCTCGCCCCGGTGGTGGCGCTCGCCTCGTTGGAGAAGGCGGAGTTGCCCGTGGCGTTGTAGGCCCGGACCCGGTAGGTGTAGGTGGTCATCGAGGCCAGCCCGGTGTCGCCGCAGGTCGTCACGTTGGCCGTCACCGTACCGATCTGGGAGTAGGAACCGGTGGAGCCGGTCTTCCGCTCGATCTTGAAGCCGGTCTCGTTGGTGGAGTTGCGCGTCCAGGTGAGCACCACCGCGATCGACCCCGCCGCCGTGGCCGACAGGGCCGACGGGGCTCCCGGAGCGGTGGCGCCGCCGGGAGTGGTCGCCGACGCCTCGTTGGAGTAGCCGGTGTTGCCCCCGGCGTTGTACGCCCGGACCCGGTAGGTGTAGGCCGTCCCCGCCGACAGCCCCGAGTCCCGGGTCGTCGTGGTGTTGGCGCTGACCGTGGCGATCTCGGTGAACGTGCCGCTCGCGCCGTCTCGCCGTTCGATCCGGAAGCCCAGCTCCGTGGTGCAGTTGTCGACCCACTCCAGGTCGATCTCGGTGGAAGAGGCCAGGGTGGCTGCGAGGCCGCTGGGGTCGCCGGTGGGCGCCTCCAGGGGCACCAGCGTCACCGCGTCCAGCCAGGCCGTGTCCAGACCAGTGGCGGTGCTGGTGTCTTTCTCGTAGGTCCACCGGAACGTGTGGCTCCCGGCCGGGACGTTCACCGCGTACGACGTCCAGTCCACGGCGCCTGACCAGGTCGTGCTCGTGGTGCCGTCGAGGGTGAACGAGAGGTTGTCCCAGCCGGACTCCGACGAGACCATGATGAAGAACGACAGGAGCTAGGCATGGGTGGTATTCACGGTCGTTGTGAGGTGCGACGCCTGGCTGTCGACGATGGCGCCGGCACGGACCGCCTGGGCCCCCTCGATGTGGGTCGTGGTCACCGACCAGGTGGCGGCTCCGGAGGTGTCCCATCCGGCCGGGATCGTCCCGCCTTCGAATCCCTCGGTCACCGCCGCAGGCACGCCGGTGACACCGATGGCGTCGAACGCCTGACCCACCGGCGTGACCCAGTCGGACCCGCCCTGGAGGTCCGTGGCCGCGGAGATCCAGGCGTTCCGGGCGTTTCCGTAGGTCGATCCCTGGGTGAGGTACGCGGTGTTCGCCCGGTGAGCGACCCGCGCCGCGTCGAGCCAGCCGATGCCGGTCAGGCTGTAGGGCAGACCGTCGTTCAGCCCGGACCCTCCCTCGCTGAGCAGGTAGTAGACGAAGTTCTGCGGGCCGCTGTTCCGGTGAACGCCGCCGTTGTCGCCGGTGCCCGTGTACCAGTACACCCCGTGGTACCGGGAGGGCTGCTGCGAGCCGGAGGCCAGCGTCGTGGTGCTCCCGGGGTTGCGCATGTCCCGCCCGGCCGTGGCCCAGGAATGGACCGTGGCGTCCTCACCCATGAGCCAGTCGGCCCGCCCCGCCTGGGAGCCGGGGTACGACGACCGTCCGTCCGGCTGGACCTGGAACTCGCACGCGGCGCCGTAGATGTCGGAGAACGACTCGTTCAGAGCGCCGGACTCGTTGGCGTAGACCAGGTTCGACGAGTGGTGGGTGATCCCGTGGCCGAACTCGTGGGCCGTGATGTCCAGGGAGACCAGCGGGTTGTACAACACCCCGTCACCGTCGCCGAAGTAGAACATCCGCGGCGTCACGTTGTTCGTCGGGTCCGCGAAGTCGCCGGAGTAGAAGGCGTTCAGAAAGGCCGAGCCGGTCTCGCTGTAGTGACCGTTCACCACGGCTACCCGACCGAGGTTGTCGAAGCTGTTCCACCCCAGGACCCCCTGGCAGAACTGCTGGATCGAATGGAAGTTGTTCGCCAGCGAGATCAGCGCCTGGTCGCTGGTTCCCCAGCTCGCGTTGGCGGTCCGGTGGGCGAAGGTGTTGTCGTCGGTGTACGTGGGGGCCCAGTGCCAGTGGTTGTAGATGTACCAGTTCTCGTACTTGTTGTAGAGATACCAGGCGCTGTTGGTGTCGTCGCGCCACCCCTGGACGGTCACGCTGGCGCCGTCCTCTCCCGCGAGCCTGTTGCCGGTGACGTCGGTGTGGGTGCCGTTGGTCGTGGGCCCCGCGATGGTCTGGATGTCGTTGAAGCGGGTCAAGACCCTGCCCGAGTGGGCGTCGACGAAGTAGATCCAGTGGCCGATCGATCCCCCCGGCTCTCCGAACGACAGGGCGTAGGTCCAGGCGAGGTAGGTCTTCTGGGAGCCCCACGGGTAGACCACCAGGGTCGGTCCACGGCTGACCCTCAGCGTCTTCTTGCTCGCGAAGTCGCCCCGGCCCCTGGCGAGCGCCTTCTCGGCGGTCACCGACGGGATCAGGCTCACGTCCGGGTCGGGGTAGATCTTGGTGTCCACCTGGTAGATGCGCCGCAGCCGGTCGGAGTGGACGATCACCTCGGCCCCGATCACGGAGAGCCCCTCGTGGACCTGGCTGAACCGGACGTGCTCGTAACCCAGGTCGTCCCTCTGGACTCTCCGGACCTTCATCTGGGCCCCGACGTCTCCGAGCTTGAGGACGTCTTTGATCCCCTCGAGAAACCTCGTGGCCGCGCCGGCGGGATCGCCGACCATCGGCGAGGTGAACCCCCGCATGGAGGCCGGAACGCCCACGCCGTGATCCCAGACCACCTTGAGCTGGGGATGGGTGGCGAAGAACGCCGACTGCGCCTGGGTCATCTGGACGGTCGGCGCGGTCGCCGCAGCCGCCGCCCCGGCAGATCCGCCGTCGCAGCCCGACAGCAGCACCGCCTGGCCGACGACGACCACGAGGCCCAGAGCCGGGAAGGCGGCGAACAGGGCGAGGTGGCGAGAGCGGGCGAAGAAGGAGCCAACAGGTGCCATGAGGTCCTACCCCCTTCAAATCCGGTGACTTGAAGGTCCGTTTCGTTGTTGTTCTGTCGCTCGGGCCAGACTCTCCGACGCGGGCGCCGGAGGCGGCTCTCGGGACGACTGTGGGCAGTCGAACTCTAGCCGCAACGGCGGGCGTCGCGCAACTTGCATCGGCCGCGCTTTTGGGGATGCGCCGCGGGCGCCGCTCTCACCGGCCCAGCGCTTCGAGCCGGCGAAGCTCGTTCTGCTCCATCTCGCCGCCGCGTCCGGATCGGACCAGCTCCCGCAGCCACTCCCGGCGGGCCCTCCAGGGGAGAATCTCGACGGTGTACGCCAGGGCGTCCCGGAGCTCCCGGTCGTCGCGGAGCCCCCCGGGGCGGAGTCGCCTCCAGAGGTGACCTGGGTTCGCGAAGTTGCTCCAGACCGGGAGGTCCACGGCCCGGTTCTCGTAGAACGCCCTGGGGGCCAGGTGCTCCAGCAGCGGCTTGTCGTCGGTGACCGAGGGGCCGGCGCCTGCGAACGCCCTGGCCTCGTCGGCGTCGAGCGCCTCGGTCACCAGCGGGGTGAGCGGTCGCTCGATGCCGATGGCGGCCAGGCTCCGGGCCACCTCGGGCACGCCGAATCGTCGGCCCAGATCGCCCTCGCCCAGCGGCCACCGGGTCCGTCTCCCCACCAGGAGCAGGTCCGACCCGTGGCCGGTGACGAAACCGTGGACGTGGGGGAACCGTTCGAGGAACGTCCTGAGCACCAGGGAGAGGACCTGCCGGTCCATCTCGTACGTGTGGATCCACTGGCAGAACGCACCGTCCGGCGCCAGGCGCCTGGCCGCCAGGTCGAAGAACTCCCGGGTGTACAGGTTGCCGATGCCGGCCATCCATGGGTTGGACGGCTCCGAGATGATGACGTCGTAGACCTTCCGGCTTCTGGCCAGATGGTGCCTGGCGTCGTCCACGACGACCCGGGCGCGCCGGTCTTCCCAGAAGCGGCGGTTCACCCCGCCGAAGTGGAGCGAGGCGGCCACCATGGCCCGGGAGATCTCCACCACGTCCAGGCTCCTGATCGGATGGGTCAGCGCCGCTCCGGCGGTCACGCCGCTTCCCAGGCCGATGACCAGGACCTCGCGAGGGTCGGTCGAGAGGAGGAGCGGCAGGTGGGCCAGCAGGAGCTGCGTGCCCATGTCCGGGCCGCTCGAGGCGTCCACCTTGCCGGCGACTCTCAGGTAGCGCATCCCGGCCCGGGGTCCCGCGCCGTGCTGCACCGCCACGGTGGTGTCGGCGTCGACGAACGAGGCGACCACGCGGTCCCTGGACAGGCGCCGGATCCCATCTCGGCAGCGCCGCGTTCAACACGAGCGTGGCGGCGAGGCCGGTGGCCAGCCCGCCGGTCACTCCGCCGGAGAACCGCGCCATCGCCATCCCGGACAGGGCGTTGATCACGGCCATGACCACGAAGGTGACCCTGAGGCCCAGGCCCGGCACCAGCAGCAGGCCGCCCACCAGGGAGCCCAGGACGTTGCCGGCCGTGTTGGCCAGGTACGCCCTCCCGATCGCGGTCCCCACGTTGCCCCCGTGGGTGGTGAGCGCCTTCGAGGCGAGCGGGATGACCATCCCGAGCTGGTAGGCCGGGTAGGACATGACCGGGAAGAGGAGGACGAAGACCAGCAGGGAGAACCACTCGAACGGCAGCCTGAGCGACGACTTCAGCACGACATATGAATAAGGAAGGATCGAGAGGAGCGGGACCGTGGCGAAGATCGTGATCGCCAGCAGGAGCTGGCACCGGGGGAGCCGCTGATCCGGCCGCGCGTCTGCGCCCCGGGAGAGCGACCAGGAGCCGCGGGCGATGCCGGTGATGAACGCGGCCAGCATGAGCGCGAACGAGTGGGTGGAGGAGCCGATCACCAGGGGCAGGAGCCGGGAGAAAGCGGTCTCGTAGACCATGGCGGTGAAGCCGCTGAGGAACAGGTGGACAGGGAGCGCTGCGACGAACCGGTCCGGGCGCCCCGGCCCCTCCAGCGCCCGGGCCGCCGCCTCGGG
>JACQZM010000539.1 GCA_016213885.1 Candidatus Rifleibacteriota bacterium
CCCGCCCGTCACCGTCCGGTTCCGAGAGGTTGTCAAGCACGCCTACGGAAAAGACACGGCCACTTTCCTTTTGCGGCCATGGATCAAGGCTGCCGTGAGACCCCGTCGAATACCGCTCCCTGAGCAGGTCACAAGAGGCATAGAAAAATGCAAACTCACGCCCGTACGCATGCCCGCATGTAAGAAATCTTCTATGTTTTGGCGAGGTGCCGACGCTGGCCATCCTGGCCCAGCGGCCTGCGTCACGTCGTGAACGACCTACTCGCCGTCGGTGACAGCTGCCAGCAGATGCTCAGGCCGTGTTCCCCTACGCCATCGGGGCGATCAGCTGCGGCCAAAATCCCCGAAGCCTGGGAGGCCTGGCTGGCCCTCGCCATGCTCCTCTCCTCTGGCTGGATACGAGATCGTCTTCCCCGCTACTCGCGCTGACGGCGTGATCACGTGCTTCGTGGCGGGACCGGCGTCGACGATGTGAAAGACCTCCACGCCGAGAACCATGGCCGCATCGGAAAGGAGACGGCGATGGCACCTGGCTGGATCAGCCTCGGCACACATCACGGCAACTCGATCCACTCGGAGCATCTCAATGAGAACGTCCAGGTTCTTCCAGAACATCGGAGTCCCCATGTAGTCGGCGTAGCCCCTGACATCCTCCGCCAAGCCCAGGTTGATAGAGTCCTTGATGGGCTTCCTCAGCCCGCCCAAACCTGGCATATGAAGGTAGGGAATCCCCCTCGCTCTCAGCAAGTCGAGCAGGATCATCCTGTTGAAGTGAGGACTCCGCTTGGACCGAGCCACGGTGCGAACGTCGACAACACTGGAGATGTTCTGCCTCTTCAAGAGAGACAGGAACTGCTGGAGGGTCCGATTCGAGTGGCCGATCGTCCACATCTGGAGCGGATCTGTGATCCGTGAAGAAGGCTCGTTCATCATGCTCATCCTGACCGTCCACGAGGTTGTGGCCGCAAAAGAGAGAATAGCCACCAGCACCCTGCCTTCGCCACTCTGCCTCAAACCCTCTCGTGATGCAGGTTTCTCACATCCAGCACCCCTTCTGAGGCCCAGCTGATCGTGCTGCCCCACGGGCCGTAGACGGCCGCTGGCGTTGCCTCGGCCTGCTTCCCAGGCCTACAGGCCATCGCTGGGCCGCACTCCACGGCCGAGAGGCCTACAGGCCAGAGCCGTAGAGCCAGCCTCGCAGAGCGTGCTGGCGTGACTCGGCCATGGATTCCCGACACCAGCTTCACAGCGCTTCCAGAACGCCCTGACGGGCCGCCCGTACCCCGCCATAGGCTCGCTCTTTATCACCTTGCATGGGCCTGTCAGGCCCGCAATCAGCTGCCAGCCTTGCATCGGTGGGCCGCATTGCATGTAAGACGGCTCGTGATGAGGCTTTGCTGCCGAAGCATGCGGCGCCTTTCTGGGCGGCGAAAGGCGGTGCAAACGATGGACAACGAGAACCTGGGAATCAGTCCTCTGATCGAGTTCGACAAGGGTAACGACACCCTCATCGAGAGGGTCAAGCAGGCCCTCTCTCATTTGCTCTCACAGTCCTTCCAGGACTGCCCCGACACACTCGTCAGGCTCGCCAACAACGTCAACGGCAAGGCCCGTCTGTGGCTCGATTTCGCTCCCTTGAGCTTCACCTTCGTGATCATCAGGGAAACCGGCGGAGCCTGGATCAACGGGGGGCTGATCTTCCACGGGAGCCATGACGGCTACGGCAGCGGGTCGGCACCGACCCATGCCGTGTGCGTCAGCCCCGAGGAAGGCTTGACCATCCACACGTAGAACCGCTGCCAGTGCCGAAAGAGAAAGCGTTTCGATCAAGGTCAACAACGAACAACAGTGCAAACAGGGAGGTCACACCGATGTTCAGAGAGATCGTCGCCAAGCTCGCTCAGGTCGTCAGGTTCGATCGCATCGCCAGCACGAGGGACATCAAGATCGGAGAGATCGAGGAAGCCAGCGGAGCCACCAGGCTCGCCCTCCAGGTTCCGACCGGCGAGGTGGTCACCCTCGAACCGAAGGCCCGGTCCCAGCTCCTCTCGAACTGGTCGCTACCCCCCGACCACTTCGCCCGCTTGCCGAGGGAGCTGCAGGCGGCCGAGCTGACCCACTTCGCCCAGAGCCAGCCCAAGGACGTGACCATCAGGGCCGTCAGCGAGACCGGAGCGGCGTGCCCCACGGCCCGAGCGGTCCTGTCGGACCGGTACTCCCCGTTTGATCACGCCGACGTGCTGGCCACGGTCGGCCCGTACCTCGACGGCTGGGAGATCCAGCGGCCGGACGTCGGCCGAGACGAGATGGTCATCATCGCCACGAGGCCCGAGGTCCACGACGTCAGCCCGAGGAAGGTTGGAGACCTGGTCAAGGCGGGCATCTCCATCAGGAACAGCGAGATCGGCACGATGGCCCTCGGCGTCGAGTTCACCCTCTGGCGGCTCGCCTGCCTCAACGGCGCCATCTGCCCCGAGGCCGAGGTCTCCGTCCGCCAGCGGCACATCTTCGTCTCGAAGCTCGGCTTCACCACACAGCTCAAGAACGCCGTCGCCAACGTGGCCGAGATCGGCCAGGCGATGATCGCCCAGCTGAGGGCGAGCCATGACCTGCTCCTCCCGAACCCGGACCCCGAGGCGGGCAAGCTCCAGGCCGAGGTCGCCAAGCTCTTGAAGCGAGAGGGCATCTGGTCCAAGGAGTTCCAGCGGAACGCCTCCGAGGCTCTGGGCAGCAAGGAAGAGGCGAGCTTGTTCGGCCTGGTCCAGTACATCACTGGGCCGTTCGCCAAGCAGGCCAGCATGGCCGATCGGGTGGCCCGAGAGCGTGCGGCCGGCAAGCTCATGGCGCTGGCGGCGTAGGGGTCAACAACAACGAGGAGGACCTCGGGAAACTGGGGTCCTCCTGATCAACGATAGGAGGATGCGCATGTCCACCGAGTTCAAGGTGCAAGTCGAGTTCTTCGGGTGGGAGGACAGCGAAGAGCGGGAGCTGGAGAGGATCGCCGAGAAGCTCATCGAGAACGGCGAGGTTGACGGCACGGACGTCGAAGTCGACTCGTCTGCCTCGACGATCCGCCGGTCCGTGATTTCGTTCGTCTCCACGGAAACTGGCATCGACTGGAAGTCATTTCTGACGAAATTCCTGGAGGCGGTTCGGGACGTGGTCGGAAGGACCTGCAAGGGATCGATGACGGTCACCGAGATCGAGACCAGCGAGGTCTACTACCGAAGCGAAGCCGCCAAACTCTCCGAGTACGAAGTCGTCATCACGAGCTTCCACAAGACACGCAAGAGGGTCACGGCCAAGGACCAGGCGGATGCCGTCTCCCGCATCAAGAACGGCGAGGGCATCGTGGTCGATGAGTCCGACGCACCGTTCGAGTCGAGCAAGTGGTCGGTGACGGCCTGCCAGCCCGAGGCAACGCCGGCCGAGGAGCTGGGCGAAGCAGCGTAGCAGGAACGGGGCCTCGGGAAGCCGAGGCCCTCCATCACGACAACGAAGGGAGTCCCACCGTGTACGACAAACACTTCAACGTAAACCCCGCTCGCTGCTGGCCTCGCTCCCATCATCGGCCAAGGGAACGGCGAGACCACGAGAGAAAGCCCGCCAAGCCGTTATTGCTGCCGAAAGACGGCGGCCCTTTCTGACCTTGTGGCGCAAGAGAAACAAGTCCGTATGGTGGCCGGAGGGTCAGCGGGGGGCAACGACCTCTCCGGCCATCGCCAGCCAGTACGGCTGGTCATTCGGCCGGCAGCCAGGTGCAGCAAGGGCATCCGGCCGCAGACCGCAAGGCCGGCCGTGCCACGGCCAATCACTTGGGCTGCGCTTCAGCCGTCGCTCGGGAGAACTTGTATAGCCCCAGTGACTATGCCCTGGAGCGTGACCCAGAGCGTTTCGGCAGCAACCTACTTCTCGTCGCTCCGATCGTAGAACTCCATCTTGAACCGCCAGCCCTCCCAGGACATCACCATTCTCCCGAACCCCTCCCAGGGGAAGCTCTTCCCGTCGATCCAGATGAGCGGCAGGTTCTCGGGCGACTCAAGGTCGCAGTCAACGACCGCCCTGACCTCCATATCCTTGATGTGAATCCCGTGCTGGTCCTTCTCCAAATGGGTGCGAGCAAGTTCTCGGCGAATCCTCTCATAGAGCCTCTTGAGAAGACCAAGAGGATCTTCTTTGCCACCGATAGCGAACTGGTAGCCGCCAGGGTGTCCGTCCTTGATCTCGAAGGCTTCGAGACCGTACCCGACGGGGATGATCGAATAGCGGAAGTGGAAGGTGTGCAAGCTCCCCTCGGCATCCTTGACCGTGATCGGCTCCAGGCGTTGATGAACAAGGTCCTCGCCGGAGTAGTGACTCATCGTCTCGAAGTAACAGTCGCCGCACAGCGACCTTCTCTTGTCGTCATCGACAAGACTTGTGATCTCGTACGCAGGCACTGTCTTGCCACACGACTCGCACTTCTCCTCGATCGGCTTGCCGCTATCCTTTTTGGGGTCTTCAGCAGAATCTGTGGGTCGTCCGGCGCATTCGGCGGGACCGGTCGTCGTGACGGTCGGCCGGCCCGGCCCCCTGCGTGGAGCCCCCCGGTTCCTGATAGGAGGGCATCCCCGCCGTGTGCCGGTCCGGCCGACCTTCGCCCAGCGGATCGCTCGTGGGTGGACAGTGAATGCCGGCCAAACTGAGCTCGGATGACCCGGGCCTCGCGTGGCCGCCAAGGGCCGATCTGGAGCAGCGCAGCGGGTGTAGCCCCGGGAGGCGACCCACAGATTCTGCTGAGGAGGCCCCTTTTCGAGCGCGCGATGCAGGATCACACCAGCGGCGAACGCGATCCCGATGTTCACGATGGCGATGCCCCCCGTCACCAGCATCACGTAGACGTCCTCTTTCTTGCTGCCGATGTCCCGCACGATCACCGCGAGCTCCAGTCCGGTGAAGAACAGGATCACGCCCAGAACAGCCCGGGGAATCAGGCCGAAGAGGAGCGTCACGGAATCGCTGAGGAACAGGCCCGTGAAGAGCACGATCACCCCGAGGATGACCAGCGACCCGCCCGTGCGGGCCCCGAACCGGAGGTGGCCGGCCATGCCGCCGGCACCGTGGCACAACGGCACTCCGCCGATGGCGGCGCTGACGATGTTCACGAGCCCGTGGTCGAGGGCCACGGTCCGCACACTTATCTTGCGACCCGGGAAGTGCTGGTTGTGCTCGGCGGCCACTGCGAGAATCGCGTTGCCCAGCGTGAGCGGGACCTGAGGGATGCCCAGGATGAGGGAGCCCAGGAGCAGGTCCCTCCAGCTGATCTGTCCCAGGGCGAGCTCGGGCAGACGGAAACGCAGCGAGATCCGGCCCAGCTCGCCGAAGAGGCCTGGATCGAGGGCAAACGAGGAGACGATGCCCAGCATCAGCAGCACCAGCATCGCTGGAAACCGCTGGCTGGTCAAGAGCAGGAAAGTCAGCACGAGCGCCGCGATCGACAGCGCGATGTCGGTCCGCATCAGGCCGAGGCCATCGACGACGAAGGAGAGCCCCAGCCCGAGCATCATACCGCGGATGACCGGCTTGACGCTGATCTTGGCCAGCCAGTCCACCGCGCCGGTGATGCCCATCACGGTCCAGAAGAGCGCCGTGAAGATACCCGATCCCCAGATCATGCCGTGGGTCACGTACTGCGCGTTGGCGATGGCTGCACCGCCGATCGCCTTCATCGGCTGTACCGGCATGGGCGTCTTGAAGACGAGACCCACGTAGATCTTGCACACGCCGAAGGCCACGAGGATGCCCAGCGGGTCCAGCTTGTTGATGGTGATGTACGCCACCACGAACGGGATGAACGTGCCCAGGTCACCGAACGCACCGGAGAACTCCAGCCGGTCGTAGGCGTTGCCGCCGAAGACGAGCCAGCGCAGAAGCCCGAGGATGCCACTTTGCTCGCCCTTCTCCCGGCCCACCGGGGTGAGCGCAGCCTCGGGAGAGCGACGTGCATCCGGCGGCTCGTCCGGCTGGCGGGTGGACGACTCGGCCGCTCCAGGCGTTGCATCACGCTCACCGGCCGAGCCTTGCAGTGTACGTGGGGTCACGGCCCCACACCCCGCTGGCCCTTCGGGCGCGCTCGTGGTCCGAGGTCGGCAGTGCTCCGTGTCAGCGCTCAAGCGTTCCCCACCCGCTCTCGAGACACCTTTCCACCCCGGCTATTCGCCGTGGCCAGTCGCCCATCCTTCTCTTGCAGGAACCGCTCGATGAGGGCGCGGTCATGGGCCAAAGCCTCCGCCCATCGCTCCAGGTACGTCTTCCCCTTGCTCGTGAGCCGGTAGCTCCGCCGGCCAGGGCCGGCCTTGCCAGCCTGCCATTCCGACGCGATCAGGGCGTTCTTCTCCATGCGGCGGAGGTTCCTGTAGAGGGTGGCCGTGCCGGGCAGGTTCTTGCCGAAGCCGAACGCAGCCAGGTTCTGGAACAGCTCATACCCGTGGGAGGGACCACGGGTCAGGAACAGCAGCACACAGGCTTGAAGAAAGCGCTCTACCCGGCCTGTGGCGCAGACGCAGGCATCGGGCCGGTCGCCGGGGGAGGCCCGCTTCGAGGTCGACCGCGTCGCTTTCGTAGAAGGAGCCATGGGGCGGTAGTTTCCCGGAGTCAGTAGATGCCATAGGTACTTACTGGCCCGGAAAAAGCTACACCCGTCGACGCTCGCTGTCAACACGGGCTCTCGAGGGCCCGGCCCCCCACCGCCTCACCCCGCCCCGCGTCGCTCCTCGAGCAGCCGGTACTTCTCCCACATCCGCTTGGCCTCGTCGTCGCGCTTGGCCTTGAGGAAGTAGCTGTGGGCCTTCAGGTAGTACTCCTGCGCCTTGCCGTGCTCGCCCTTGGCGTCCAGGTCCTTGGCCGTCTTGAGGTACGTCTCGGCGATGGCGATGATGGAGGCGGCCTGGGACACCTCGCCCAGACCGTCGGCCTGGAAGACCGCGAGCCTCCTCAACGCCACCTCCAGGAAGAACACCAGCACCGCGACGAGGGCGCACAGAGGCCACCAGTCCTTGACCTGCTGCTGGGTCTGGGCCGGTATGCCGGCCACCAGGCTCGAAAGATCATCCCTGGACTGGACCATCGTGCCGCCGGTCTCCTTGGCCAGGTGCTCCAGGAGCGATCGGTTCAGAGGCCTCACCTTGAACTCCGGCGACGCCGACATGGCCGCGCCGGTGGTCCCCAGCGGCTTGTCCTTGTCCTTGCGGAACACCTGGAACCGGTAGAACCCCTGACCGGTGCAGGGGAACCGGGCCACGTAGCGGCCGGGCCCCACCTGGACGAGGTCGACCTTGCGGACCGTCGGGCCATCCGGCTCCGACACCTGGGCGAACAGCGACAGGAAGTTCAGGTACGAGCCCTCGCGGTCCACGGCGTCCACGGCGATCTCGCCCATCTGCTCCCGGATCTGCGACCGGATCGTGTAGTCCGAGTCGTTCCCGCGGAACGTGGCCTTCAGCACCTGCGACCAGAACCGGGGGAGCTCCGGCCAGCGCACCCAGTCCTTGGACCAGAGGCCGGCGGTGTCGGTCGTGTACGCCACCGACACCCCGAGACCGTACCTCCAGATGGCCAGCACCGGGTCGGCCTGCCGGCTCGCCAGCACCACCTCGGCGCGGTCCTTGGCCGCGGTGCCCACGTAGCCGGTCAGCTGCGGGAACGACTGCTCCGTGAACCCCTTCACCATGGCGTGCTGGTGGGCGATCTTCACGGAGAACGGCTCCTCGACGATCGGCGACCCCTCCACGATGTGGGCCACCTCCTGGCGGAACACCTCCGTGAGGTCCGACAGGTTCTGCGGCTGGTGATACCGTCCGCCGCCTCGATCGGCCATCTGCTTCATCAACCTGGGATCCACGTGCGGGCCTATCCCGATCGTGGACAGCTTGAGCCCGGACTCCTTCATCTGGTCCACCAGCTCCAGCAGCCCCCAGGAGTCGAACGGCATGCCGTCGGTCAGGAAGATCACGTACTTGTTCTGCATGGTCGTGGCGACGAGCTGCTTCAGCGCCTCCCGCATGGCCGGCTGGTACATGGTGCCGCCGCCGATGCCGATCTGACTGATCTTCTCGTCGATCTCCGTGAAGTCCTCCCCGATGACCGTCGGGGGGAACACCTCGGCGACCCAGGTCGAGAACATGTACAGCCCGACCTGCCGGCCCTTGAGCATCCGCATCAGGGCCTTCGCGGAGAGCTTGGCCTGGGCGAGCGGGTAGCCGCTCATGCTCCCGGAGCAGTCCAGCAGCAGCACCACCGACGAGCTGACCGTGTAGCTCTTGGTCGGCATCTCCACCGGGAGGACCTTCTCCACCGGAGTTCCCACGAACCCGCCAGCGGCGAAGCTGCTGCGACCGCCGGTCATGACGAACCCTCCGCCGTAGTCCTTCACCGCCCGTTCCAGGAGCGGCAGCGAACCGGCAGGAAACTCCCGGGCCTCCACGTTGTCGAACACCACGCTGGAGTAGCCGGTGAGAGCGTCCATCCGGGTGGGGAACCCGGCCGGGAGCATGGTGTCGTGGGTCAAGCGCTGCGCCCGAAGCGCCGCCAGGAAAGGCTGGTCGGGTCTCGGGTCCCGGGTCACCACCAGCACGCGGGGGACCTGCTGCACCTGGCAGACCGCGAACGCCTCGTTGTCCCGACCGAACGTGTCCCGGACCTGGGCCGGGTCGATCCGGGCCTGGAAGCGGATCATCCCGGCCATCTGCTCCTGGGACCGGGCCCGCACCACGGTCAACCCGGGGGAGACCGTCACCGGCTCCGCGTGGATGACCCGGTCCTCCCGCTGGATCGTGAGATGGACCGTCCCGCTGGCGCTCGCCTGGATCCAGACCGCCACGTCGAGGGTGTCGCCCACGAACGCTCGCTCCGGGACCTCCAGCGTGGCGATGGAGACGCCGGGGTCGTCGACCGGCGGTAGCCCCACCGGGTAGACCTCGATCCGGGCCCGCTTCATCCGCGAGATCGCCTGCCAGACGTTGCCGCTCGTGGGGTTCCCGTCGGACAGGAGCACCACCCGGGCCGACTCGCCCGCCTCGACGTTCGCCCGCGCGTCGGCCAGGGCGGCCTCGAGGTCGGTCCCTTCGGCGGCCTGCTTGAACTCCCTGGACGAGACGACCTGGTCCCACTCGTCCGGCCGCTCCAGCGGGAACGACCGTTTGCCGAACAGGAGCGTCCTGGCCTTCACCTTGTTCCGGGTCGCCACCTGGTGGATCTCCTCCGCCGCCAGCCGGGCCCGGTCCAGCTCGCGTTTCGGAATGGACAGGGAACCGTCCACCAGGACCACCACCCGGCGCCGGGCGGCCTGCTCGCCGATGAGCGTCACCGGCCGGGCCAGGGCGACGACCATGAGCGCCACCGCCAGCCCCCTCGAGAAGACCAGGACGATCATCCCCCGCCGGCTCAGGCCCAGGTGGCTCTTCAGGAAGAGCCGCGCCAGGGGGGGAATCAAGACGAGCAGCACGAGGTAGCCCGGGTGGAGGAGCACCGCTACCCTCCGTATCGGGCATACAGCGCCCACTCGACGACCATCACCATCAGCGCCAGCATCAGAAGCCACCGGGCCGTGGAGAGCGCGCCGCCGCCCACCGCTACCGTGGTGGGCATCTCGCGGTTCAGGTCCCTGTCCTGGGCCGGGGCGAGGGCCGATTCGGAGAAGCTCTGGAGCACCGCCGGGACGGCCACCTGGCGGGATCCGACCCTGACCGTGTAGACCCCGGCCGTCCGGAACGAGGAGGCGAGGAGCATCCCCGGCGTCGGGCTCGACTCCAGCGTCACCGACCGACCCTCCGGCGAGACCAGGCCGATCTCCGGGCCCAGGGGCCCAGGGACGCGGTAGCTCTCCCCGAGCTTCAGGCAGCCGGAGCTGGCCATCCGGTCACCGCCGATCCACCGGAGGCTGTTGACCACGAAGATCGGGAAGCCGACCCTCATGGCGAAGTCCGTGTCGGCCGTGGAGAAGGCGCACACCACCTGCTTGGACTCCCGGTCGGCCCGGGCCAGCACCAGCGGGCAGTCCTGGGCGCCCAGCACTTCCACGTCGCCGGGCTGGCGCTTGAGGGTGGCGGCCTTCGAGAACGTCACGTCCTTGAGCGAGAGGTACTTGAGCAGCGGGTGGGTCGTCTCGAAGCGGACCGGCAGCGGCGACTCCACCGACGGGCCGGCGAGCCACGCGGGCGCCGACACGCCGTCGGCGTCGCCGGGGCAGAGCACCACGGCGTTCCGACGCAGCAGGCCCGGGTGGAGAACGCCGTCGGACACCACGAGCTCCGCCTCCGGAAGGGTGGCCATGGAGGCGCTCTCCCTCTCCGTGACCGCCTTGAGCTGGACTCCCCGGATCGACTTGAGCACCCGGACCAGCGGGCTGGTGGTCCGGCCCAGCAGCAGCACCGACAGGTTCTCCTGGCCCACGGTCGCCCAGGCCCGGTTGTCGCCGGCGAGAAAGTCGTCACCGGAGGAGGCCACCAGCCGCACCTCGAGGATCCCCGGCGCGAGCTTCAGGTCCGAGAAGCGGACGCTCGAGTCGGCCCTCCCGCCGATCCCGGTGCTGCTGGAGGCGACCTCACGGCCGTCGTGCCGGAGCTCCACCGTGGTCTTCACCGGACCGGGGGCGTAGTTCGTCACCACCACTTCGGCTTCCCAGGCGGCCTGCTTGGCCGGGCCCTTGACGCTGGATGGCCGGACCTCGAACCGGCTCACAGCCAGGTTGTCGCCCCGGGAGCCGAACGAGTGGACCGTGAGGCTGACGCCGCGGATCCTCTCCGCCAGCTCGGCGGCCTTGAGCTGGTCGGTCAGGATGTACACCCGATCGGGCTTGGCCGACCTGAGCCCGTCCAGCGCAGCGACGACCTCCTCGGGGTCGGGGCCGGGATGATCCGTCGGCTCGAGCTTGTCGAGCAGGGCGACCACGGTGACCAGATCGCTGCCGAACCCGGCGCGGACGACCACGGAGCTGTCGCCGGTGATGAGCGCCGCCTTGCCGGAGGCATCGAGCCGGTCGAGGATCGATCGCGCCTTGTCCCTGGCCTGTCCGAATCGATCGGGGGCCACGTCCGTGGCTCGCATGCTCGCCGACGTGTCGAGGAAGATCACGACCTTCCCCGACAGCGTCGACTTGAAGTACGGCCGGGCCAGGCCGAGGACGATGCCGAGAATGACGAGGAGCTGCAGCACGAGGAACAGGGAATGGCGGTACTTCTGGAAGATGGAGTTCTGGTTGAGCCTCTGCTGGACCTCCGCCCACAGCCGGTTGGACGGGAGGATCTTCCGGATCGGCCGGCTCTTCTTGAAGTAGAGGGCGATGAGCGCCGGGACGAGCACCAACAGGGTCAGGTAGAGCGGCCCCGCGAAGCTCACGGTGCTACTGCCCTCCCGCGCCCGCGGCCAGCGTCGTGGTGCCCGCCGCCTTCACCGGTCGGAAGAACTGGAGGACCGTCGACTCGAACGGGACCGCCGTGGACGCTCTCACGTAGCTCATCCCGTTCCTGTGGGCGAACGACTCGAGCCCCCCGGTGAACTCCTCCACCACCTGCCGGTAGGTCTCCAGCGCCTCGTAGTCCACGTACAGCTCCCGCTCCAGGTGGGTCTCGGAGTCCACGAACCGGAACATCCCGGAGAACGGCGGGGCGAGCTCCTCTTCCGTGAGCACCTGCACCAGGAACACCTCGTACTTGTTGAATCGGAGCCGCCGCAGGCTCTCCTCGACCGGATCGTTCATGAGGAAGTCCGAGTGGATGAACACGGCCCCCCGCCGCTTGTGCCTCACCAGGAACTCGTCGATCGTGCGGCCGAACTGCCCTTCGCCGCCGGCTTCCACCTTCTCCAGCCAGTGGAAGTGGTTGAACACGTGACCCGGCCGGGTCGCCACGGAGGACTGCTCCCGGAGCCCCTGGGCGAACGTCTGAATCGTGGACCGGTCCTGGCCGGCCGTGGCCAGGTACGAGATGGCCGCCGCCAGCTTCCGGGCGTGGTCGAACTTGCTCGGGCTGCCGAACAGCATGGACTGGCTGGAGTCGATCAGGTTGTAGACGTGGAGGTCCTCCTCGTTGTGGAACAGCTTCACCAGCAGCTTGTCCAGGCGGCCATAGACGTTCCAGTCCAGGAACCGGGGGTCGTCTCCCGGGTTGTAGTCCTTGTAGTCCTTGAACTCGACCGACGCCCCCTTCTGCTGGCTCCGGCGCTGCCCCACCTTCTGCCCTCGGAAGAACCGCCGGGTGACGATCTTGAGCATCCGGAGCGTCTTCAGGAACGCCTTGTCTTCCAGGTCGAGCAAGCGCCCTACGCCTCTCTTTCCTCGAAAATGGAGCGGGCGCGTCCCCGGCGGTTCATCGGTCGCCACCCGGGCCCGGTCGCCCGGGCCCGGCGGTGCGGCTCCGCCGGAAAGCGCCCCCGGTCACTGACTGTCGTCGGTGCTGAAGTAGTCCTTGATGATCGTCCGGTACTCTCCGGGCACCTTCTCCTGGGACAGGTACTCGCTCATGGAATCCTTGAACTGACCCTTCATGCGGGTCGGCTCGTCCGATTTGGTGCCATCGGGGAGCGTGAACTCCCCGGTGCCGAACGCCATGGACCCGCCCTTGCCGGAGCTCTTTCCCTGGAGCTGCTTGAGCGCCTTGCTGCTCAAGACCCTGCCCCGGACCGTACGGACCGGACCGCCGGAGGCGCCTTTGCCCGGCGCGGCCCGGTCGTCGTTCGGCCTGGTCCGGGGCATGCCGCCGGCGCCGCCAGCGGAGCCCCTGGCTTCGCCCGGCCCGGCAGATCCGGTGCTTCCCGCGCCGGCCGCTCCCTGTCCGCCCTGCTTCCCCAGCCGCCGGAGCCGGTCCAGCTCCTCCTGCGCTCCCTGGGCGTCCCCCTGCGACAGCCGATCCACCGCCTTCTCCAGCGCCTTCATCTGCTCCGCTTCCGAGGCGCCGGCGCCGGCGCCCTGGCCCTTCCCGCCGCCCTGCGACTGGCCCCCACCGGCCCCCGGGCCGGATGGACCCGCTCCGGACGGGTTCTGGCGCGGCGCGGCGCCCTGGGACCCGGCGCCAGCTCCGCCGCCGGCCCCGGTCCTCGGTCCCTGCTGCTGCCCCTGGTTGCCCGCTCCGGCACCTGCCCCCGGGCCCCCGCCGCCCCGGGCACCGCTGTTACCGCCACCCTGGGCGCCGCTCTGACCGCCACCCCGGGCGCCGCTCTGACCGCCACCCTGGGCACCGCTGTGACCGCCACCCTGGGCGCACGACCCGCCGGCCTGATCCGGATTGTCCACCATCGCCTTGCTGAACCGCTTGCCGCCGATTCCCAGCCGCTTGGCCGCGGCCCTGGCCATCATGCGCTTGATGCGGTCCGCCATGTCACGGCCCGCGCCCGGGTCCTTGGCCCCCTTCTCCTGGGCCTCCTTCATGAGCTGCTGGGCCACCTTGGCAGCCCGCTCCATGTCGCCCTTCTCCAGCGCCTCCCTGAGCTCTCGCATCCGAGGGTCGTGGTCGTCGTCCTCGCCGGTGATCGCCTCGTCGTCCAGCGCCTGCTCCGCCTCCTCGGCGAGCTTCTGGGCATCGTCGAGCGTCTTGGACCGGCGCGCCTTGAGCAGGATCTTGCGCACCCTCTCCTGGACCTCTTCCTGGTACTCGCGGCGGCGGCGCGTCGCCGGGGCCTCGGCTCTGGCCGCCTCCTTGGAGCCGGGCTTCCGAGGGATGCGCTGCCGAAGATCGTCGAGCTTCAGCTCCAGCTCCCTGATGAGCGATTTCACCTCGGGCAACGGCTCCGGCTCGGCCATGACCGCCCAGGAGACCATCGGCCAGACCAGCATGAGCAAAAGCACCGCCGCCAGCGCCGTGGCCGGCCGGGCCTCCGGCGGCAGATCGTCGGGCTGGATCCGGGTCAGCGGCGTGGCTTCGAGCTTCTCCGTGGTGAGCCGGACGAGCTCGAGCTCCACCTGGTTGAGCGAAGCGTTCTTGAGGCACTCCCAGGCCGTGGCGCACTGGTCGTACCCGGCGAGCTTCTCGTCGATGTACCGGGCCGTGCGGTCCGGCCGCGGGGTGAACCACCAGGCCAGCGCCGCCCCGACGGCGGCACCGAGGACCGGGGCGGCCAGCCCCACCGCCAGCCCGACCGGCCACCCCGAGAGCCTGTGGGCCGCCATGGCCGGCACCGCCACGATGAGCCCCCAGAAGATCCCCTGCGGGACGTGAAGCCGGTACCTGGCTCGCCGTACGTGTGCGTAGACCCGGCCGATCAAGGCACGGAGGATGTCGGGAGGAGCGCTCGCTGGAGCCGACGGTTCCCCGCTGGTTTCTTCCATGGCTTCGACAGGTGACGAGAGAGCCCTCGCCCGCTGACCCGGTCAAGGGCGTCCGTTATAGGACGCGACGGAGCGGCGGAGGGTTCCAACAATAATATGAAAAGCGGGCCCGAGGGACCGTTCGTCCGTGAGCGGCGGGGTCCGGGACGCGCGGGGACGGAGCGATCGGCTACGCCGACTTCTCCATGGGCAGCTCCGTGATGATCTTCTGGGTCTTGTCGACCATCTCGGCGGTCACCACGTACTTCTTGATGTCTTTCCGGCCGGGCAGCTCGTACATGATGTCGAGCATGAGCTCCTCGACGATCGACCTCAGCGCCCGGGCACCGGTGCGCTTCCGGGCCGCCTTGCTGGCGATGGCGCTGATGCAGCCGGGGGTGAAGATGAGCTCCACGCCCTCCATCCCGAACAGCTTCTGGTACTGCCTCAAGAGCGCGTTCCGCGGCTCCGTCAAGATCGCCTCGAGCGCCTTCACATCCAGCTCATGGAGAGGGATCGGGATCGGGAGCCGGCCGATGAACTCCGGAATCATGCCGAACTTGAGCAGGTCTTCCGGCTCGATATGTTCCAGGATCTCCCCGACCTTGCGCTCGTGGAGGCTCACCAGCTTGGCGCCGAACCCCATGGTCTTCTTGTGCATGCGCCGCGAGATGATGTTGTCCATGCCCTCGAAGGCGCCGCCGCAGATGAACAGGACGTTGGTCGTGTCGATCTGGATGAGGTCCTGGTGCGGGTGCTTGCGCCCGCCCTGGGGCGGCACGTTGCAGACCGCTCCCTCGATGATCTTCAGGAGCGCCTGCTGCACCCCCTCGCCGGACACGTCCCTGGTGATCGAGGTCGACTCTCCCTTCCGGGCGATCTTGTCGATCTCGTCGATGTAGACGATCCCTTTCTCCGCCTTGGAGACGTCGTAGTCCGCGTCCTGGATCAGCTTGAGCAGGATCGACTCGGCGTCTTCCCCGACGTAGCCGGCCTCGGTGAGGGTGGTGGCGTCGGCGATGCAGAACGGGACGTCCAGGATCTTGGCCAGCGTCTGGGCGAACAGCGTCTTGCCGCATCCCGTGGGACCCAGCATGAGGATGTTCGACTTCTCGAGCTCGACGTCGTTGACCTTGGCCTTGTTGTTGATCCGCTTGTAGTGGTTGTAGACGGCGACGGAGAGGATCTTCTTCGCACGCTCCTGACTGACGACGTACTCGTTCAGCTGCTTGTGGATCTGCTTCGGATTGGGGAGGCTCGACCCACCGGCGGGCGGAACCTCTTCCTCGAGCTCTTCCAAGATGATCTCGTTGCACAGGTCGATGCATCCGTCGCAGATGTACACGTCTGGGCCAGCGATGAGCTTCCGGACCTGGTTCTGAGTCTTGCCGCAGAACGAGCACTTGTAGTGGCTCTTGTTGAACATGGGTCAGTTGATCCCTTCGTCGTCGTCCTGGTCCTGCTTTCTCAAGTCCTTCCGGAGCATCCGTCCCCCGGGGGGGAGCTGGTTGTCCCCCTCCTCCTCGTCCCTGACGTATACCTTGTCGATGATCCCGTACTCCCGGGCTTCGTACGCAGTCATGTAGAAGTCGCGCTCGGTGTCCTTCTCTATTCTCTTGTACATCTGCTTCGTGTGCTTGACGAAGATCTCGTTCACCATCCGCTTGAGCCTGAGGATCTCCTGCGCCCTGATCTCGATATCGGAGGCCTGGCCGCTGGCCGCGCCGAACGGCTGGTGCATGACGATGGTGGAGTGGGGCAGGCCGTACCGCTTGCCGGGGGTTCCGGCGGCCAGCAGCATCGCCGCGATGGAGCCGGCCTGACCGATGCAGATCGTCGAGACCTCGGGCTTGATGTAGTTCAGCGTGTCGTAGATGGCCAGCCCGGCCGTGACGAGACCGCCGGGGCTGTTGATGTAGAACGAGATCGTCCGGTCCGGGTCCTCGGCTTCCAGGAAGAGGAGCTGCGCGATGACCAGGTTGGCCAGATCGTCGGTGATCGCCGACCCCACGAAGACGATGTGGTCTTTCAGGAGGCGCGAGTAGATGTCATACGCCCTCTCCCCCCGGGCAGTCTGTTCTATGACCAGCGGGACAAACAGAGGGATCAGCCTCCTCGAACCAGGTCGGAATCGAGCTCGGGCCTCGTGTTTCGAGGCCGTGACGACACCCGTTATGTTACACCACGATCGGGGGCCTGGCAACTGGTTTTGCCCCCGGAAAACACCATCGAAAGCCGCACGGCATCAGGGTTTGATTCGATCATGAAACGTTCAACCGGCGGCGCCCTCGTCGAGCGGGGCCGGGGCGACCCCCGGAACTGCTCCGTCCGGCACGGTCACTGCAGGCGGTCTCGGAGCGCGGCGAACGCCTTCTCCCTCAACATCTCCCGCCTCTGGAGGACCCGGCGGCCCGACGAGTCCAGGGTGTCCATGATCTCTTCCTCGTCCTTGTGGAACGCCTGGGCCAGGATCTTGACCCGTTGCTGGAGCTCCTCGTCGGTCACCTGCAGCGCTTCCCGGGCGGCGATCTCGTCGAGAACGCACTGGAACTTGAGGTCGCTGATCACCTTCTCGACGAGCTCATCCCTGAGAGCGGCCTCGTCGCGCCCGCTCTCGGCGAGGTAGTCCTCGAACGTGTAGGGCCTCCCCTTGAAGCTGCCCTTCAGGTCGTCGATCCGCTTGTCCAGCTCCCTGTCCAGCAGGCTCTTCGGGACCGCGACGTCCGCCATCTCGACGAGCGCCCTGCGGAGCTCGTCGCTGAACTCCTCCCTGGCGGACTTCTCCCGTTCCTTCTCGAGGTCGGCCCGGATCTTCTTCTTGAGCTCGTCGAGACTGCCGAACGCCCCGACGTCCTTTGCGAATTCGTAGTCCAGCTCGGGCAGCTCCAGCTTGAACACGGTCTTGACCTTGCCCTTGACCAGGCACTTCTTGCCGATCAGGAACTTGTTCTCGAGTCCCTTCTTGGGCAGCTCCAGCGCCACGGTGAACTCCTCGCCCTTCTTCTTCCCCACGAGCTCCGCGTCGAGCCCCGGAAGGGCGCTGTCCTCGCCCACGACCAGGCTGACGTTGTTCCGGCTCAGCGTCTTGAACTCCTTGCCCTCGATGGAGACCGAGTACGACAGCAGGATGTAATGGCCGTCCTGGATCGGCTCCTCCTCCACGGCCCGGGTCTTGGCGTACCTCCGCTGCCGCTCCTTGAGAGCCGTGTCCACGTCGGCGTCATCGACCGGCGTCGGCGCCTTCCTCTTGATCTTGAGGTCGCTGTACTCGCCCAGCTTGACCTCCGGGAGCACCGTCACCTTGGCGCAGAACGAGAACGGCTCGCCGTTGGCCAGGTGCTCCTCGTCGAACGAGACCTCGGAGAACGGCCGGAAGGTGGTGCTCTCGATGGCGTGGTAGTAGTACTGCGGCAGGAGCTCCTTCCGCACCTCCTTGACGAAGTTCTCCTTGCCGATGGCGTTGGAGAGCACAGGCAAGGGGATCTTGCCCGGGCGGAAGCCCGGCACCCGCACCTGCTTCAGAAGGACCTTGTAGACCTTCCGGTAGGCCCGGTTGACGACCTCCCGATCCACCTCGACCTTGAGGGTCAAGACGGCGGCGTCGACCTTCGTCTCCACGATCTGGAACTCGTCCGTCCTGCTCTTTTCCGCTGACACGATGCCGCTCCTTAACCGGTGAATGGAGACAACGGCCGCCCGGCAGCCTGTGGTTCACGCTCGAGGGCCTGTGACTGGCGGTGAAAGCGGAGGGAGGGGTCAGACCTGGGGCGCCGCCCGGCTGGCTTCGACGTACCGGCGCACCGGGCGATTGGAGCTGGTAGCCTCTTCGACCTGCTCGGGCCCCTGCCGGCCGTCACGACCGGGCCGTCACTTCAGGGGATCGCTTCGCGCCGGGCCTCGAGGGCGGTGCGATCGATCGCCGCTTCCAGTTCCACCGCTTTCCGCCAGGACAACTCGCCCTAGCAAAAATGGAGCGGAAGACGGGACTTGAACCCGCGACCTCCTCGTTGGCAACGAGGAGCTCTACCACTGAGCTACTTCCGCTCGCCTGCAACCGGGCCGGGACCTGCACTGCCAACGTCTCCCGCCCGGAGACCGTGGGTATGTTACACGAGGACAGCCATGACGTCAAGCGCGTTGCTCGACGGCTCGACGGTCCGTCCGATCCCGGCGGGCCGACGGGCCGTCACGTCATGGTCGTCGGCTTGGGAATGCGGGCGCCGTCCGGGAGGGGGGTCTCGTACAGCCTGTGGTCGACGAACAGCTTCACCACGTCGGGGTTCAGCCAGTTGGTGCTGGCGCATTCGTCGAGGAACTTCAGCGCCTCCTCGCGACTGAACTGCTTCTTGTACGGCCTGTCCGAAGCGGTGAGCGCCTCGTAGATGTCGACCAGGGCGAGGATCTGACCGCCGATGGGGATCTTGTCGCCGGTGAGCCCCCGGTGATAGCCGGAGCCGTCGCGCTTCTCATGGTGCGACCCCGCGATCTCCGGCACCATCCTCAGCTCTCCCTCCCACGGGATCGCCATCAGAATGTCGTAGGTGAACGCCACGTGCTTCTTCATCTCCACCCACTCCCTGGCCGTGAGGTTCCCCTTGCGGACCGAGAGGTGCTCGTACTCCTCCTCGGAGATGAGAGCGAGCTCCTGGTTCTCCACGCGGAGTCGCTTGTCCCGGATCCTGTTCAGCGCCATCAGGTCCTCGTCGCTCAGGTAGCCCAGCTTGGAGATGCGCTGGATGAACGCCAGGTCGCGGTCCAGCGCCTCGCACTCCTTGGCGAGCCTGGCCTCCTGCTCCAGGAGGTAGTCCGCGGTCCCCGTGGCACCCCGGTTTTCCAGGATGAACTGGATCGCCAGCCGGGACGTCTGGTCCCTGAGCCGCCCCTTGAACGCCTCGAACCGGTACGCCACGGCCTCCAGACGCTCCGGCCGCAGCCGCGACGCCTTCCAGAGGATCTCCTCCCGGACGCCGATCTTGCCGAAGTCGTGCAGGATGGCGGCGTACTTCAGAGCCTTGATCTCCGCCTCGTTGAACCGGAACTTGGCCAGCGGCCCCTCGGTCACCTCGTTGATCTTGCGGGCCACGACGGTGGCGTAGAGCGCCATCCTGTCGGTGTGCCCGGACAGGGCGTTGTCGCGCGCCTCGACGGCCCGGGCGCAGGTGTTGACGAACCCTTCGAACAGGTCTTCGATCTGCTGCTTGGCCTTCTTGAGCTCGTCGTTGGCGATCTTCAGGTTGCCCATGGCGATCTTCAGGTCGTCCAGGAGCTTGGCGTTCTCCACGGCGACGCCGGCCTGGGACGCCAGCGACTTGGCGAGCTCCCGATCGTCGCGATCGAACGGGATGACCCGGCTCTCGGCGTCCTGGGGCGTCTTCAAGAGAGCGGTCCACTGCCTCTTCTTGTTGATCAGCTGGATGACGCCGATGATCTCGTCCTTGTGGTTCCTCATGGGGACCACCAGCATGGACTTGGTCCGGTAGCCCGAGGTCCTGTCGAAGCTCGAGTCGAACTTGAAGGGCGAGTCCGCCGGAAGCCTGTACACATCGTCGATGAGGATCTCCTCGCCCTCCAGCGCCACGTAGCCCGAGACCTTCTCCTTGCTGGCGGGCATGGTCCACTCCCTGAACGGGATGAACTTGGAGTCGTTCTGGGCCACCTTGAACCTGAGGATCGGCGCCGGCGGCGCCGTGGACCCCGGCGCCTGGGGCGCGGTCTCTTTCAGGTAGAGGCTCCCCGAGTCGGCCGACGTGATCTCCCGGCATTTCCTCAGGATGAAGTTCAGCAGATCGCCCAGGTCGTGGATCGTCGAGAGCGCGCTCCCGATCTGGTTCAGCTTCACCCACTGGGCGTGGAACACCTTGACCCGCTGGGAGAGCAACCGGGTCGTGAGGATCGACTGCACCAACCGGTGGGCGTTCCTCAGCGTGGAGGCCGCCCGCATCGGGTTCAGCGGCAGCGCCAGGTAGTCGTAGATGTCGCCGCCCTGGCCGTTCTCCAGGAGCTTGATCCCGGCGTCGTCGGCGATCGGGATGAAGAGCGGCAGGCCATCCCCCTCGCGCCGACACCGCGAGAGGTGCTCCTGGGTGCCGTCCGTCTGGTACAGGATGATGCCGGGAACGTCGCGGCGGGGCAGCGTCAGCATCTCCGTGGGGTCTTCGACCCTCCGGATCTCCAGGCCGTTCCGGGTCGCCACGGAAACGAGCGAGTCGAAGAGCTCCCGGTTGGATCCGAGAAAGACGATGTCCTTGTTCTGCGTCTCTGAATCTGCCATGCTCCGTTGCTCCCGCTCGACGGTCCAGAGCTCCACGCCGCCAGGATCAGGGTCGCCCGGCCGACGCTGGTTCGGGCTCGCCCTCCAGGCTCGCCGGCCTGGCCAGGGTCCAGCCGGAGGTCATCGACGCGCTGCCGCGGGGGGAGTCCGGTCGCCCCCCTCAATCCGAGACTCTCTCCCTGGGATTCAAGAATCTTGCCGCACAAAAAGGATTGATAGGCTCGGAGTTTTGTGCTAAGATCAAAAGTGATCTGTCCGACCCCATCTTACCAAATCCCAGGCATTCCGGCGCGTTGTCGCTGCGCCATTCTGTCCATCTCTTGCCGCTCGATTCGAGGTCAAGGAGTCCTCTGAATCATGAAACAGAAGGCCACGGTGGCCATCATCCAGATCTACCGGAGCAACAGGGAGAGACTGTCGTTCGAGCTGGCCAAGCCGGAGAAAGACGTCACCGTGATCAACAACATAGCGGCGTTTCGGTACATAGTATCACAGATGGAAGAGGTCTACAACCTGGTAGGCGTGTGACCAAACGCCCTCTGGAAGCCGATCAGGGCCCTCTCGCCGAAGGGACTCGGAGCGCCCGGGTCGCCATGATCCGACCGCGAAGGCCCCCCCGTGACTTGAGATCGAGTCTCAGTCATCCCGGGCCTCCCCACGACGCCTGATCGGGCCGGATCGGTCTTGCTCCGGGCGGGGAGGTCTCCCGCTCTGGACGGGTCTTCTCGCCCGACTGGATGACCAGGATCCCCCACCTGTTTCGCGGAGTCCGGCCTGTGATCAGGCCTCGGTCTGGCTGCAGCGTCGTCTGTGGACGTGCAGGGGGTTGGTTTGAAGTCGCGCTCGGGAGTGAGGGAAGAAAGAGGAGGGGATCCGGATCGAGGTCGCGCTCGGGGGCGCGACTCGGATCCGGCGAGGCGCCGGATCCCCGCTGCGAGAGACCGTGGTGTTCCCGTCGATGATGATCCCGCTCTTCGTCGGACGCCCGAAATCGCTGAAGGCGATCGAGAAGGCGATCGACGGCACCCGGGAGATCCTGGTGGTGAGCCAGAAATCGGCCGCCGTGGACGAGCCGCAGCCCAAGGACGTCTACCACGTGGGTACGGTCTGCCAGATCCAGCAGATGCTGAAGCTCCCCGATGGGATCATCAAGATCCAGGTGGAGGGTCTGTACCGCGCCAGGATCAAGGATTTCATCGACACCCAGGAGACGTTCGAGGTCACGGTGGAGGAGGTACCGGACGTACCGGCCGACGATGCGAAGCTCACCACCGGCCGGAAGAACGTGCTCTCCCTGTTCGAGGCGTACGTGAAGCTCAACAAGAAGATCGCGCCGGAGCTGCTCCAGACCGCCACGGGCGTCACCGATCCGGGACGCCTGGCCGACATCATCATGGCCAACATGAACCAGAAGGTGGAGGTCAAGCAGGAGATCCTCGAGGCGTTCGACCAGGGCAAGCGGCTGGAGCTCCTGGCGGACCTCCTCAACAAGGAGATCAAGATCCTCAACATCGAGAAGAAGATCCGAGGTCGCGTCCGCAAGCAGATGGAGAACCTGCAGAAAGAGCACTACCTGAGGGATCAGATGAAGTCGATCCAGAAGGAGCTCGGCGAGACCGACCAGACCCAGGCGGAGGTGGAAGAGTACAGGCGCAAGGTCAAGGAAGCCCAGATGCCCGAGTCGGCGGAGGAGAAGTGCCTCAAGGAGGTCGAGAAGCTCTCCAAGATGACCTCCGCCTCCGCGGAGGGCGGCGTCATCAGGAACTACCTGGACATCATGTGCGACCTCCCCTGGTCCAAGACGACCAAGGACCGGCTCGACGTGGTCCGGGCGGAGAAGATATTGAACGACGACCACTACGGGCTGGAGGAGCCCAAGCAGAGGGTCCTGGAGTTCCTGGCGGTGTGCAAGCTGAAGAAGACCATCAAGGGCCCCATCATCTGCTTCCTGGGGCCGCCGGGCGTGGGCAAGACCTCCCTGGGCCGCTCGATCGCCCGGGCCATGGGGCGCAAGTTCGCCCGGATCTCCCTGGGCGGCATGCGCGACGAGGCGGAGATCCGGGGACACCGCAAGACCTACGTGGGCGCCATGCCGGGCCGGATCATCCAGACGATCCGCCGGCTCGGGTCGAACAACCCGCTGATCCTGCTCGACGAGATCGACAAGACCGGGTCGGACTTCAAGGGTGACCCGGCCTCGGCGCTTTTGGAGGTCCTCGATCCGGAGCAGAACTCCACGTTCACGGACCACTACCTGGGGGTGCCCTTCGACCTGTCGAAGGTGCTGTTCATCACGACGGCCAACGTGCCCCACACGATCCCCGAGCCTCTCAGGGACCGGATGGAGATCATCCACATCCCGGGCTACACCGAGGAGGAGAAGCTGGAGATCGGGGCCCGGTACCTGGTGACGAAGCAGCGCAAGGAGAACGGGATCAAGACCAGCCAGCTCCAGTTCTCCAACAGGGCGCTGATCCACTGCATCCGCTACTACACCCGGGAGGCCGGGGTCCGGGAGCTCGAGCGGAAGATCGGCTCCATCTGCCGCAAGGTGGCCCGCAAGATCATCAACGCCCGGTCCAGGAAGCTCCGGATCCGCATGGCCGAGAAGTCGGTCAAGCGGTATCTGGGGATCCCGAAGTACCGCTACGGCAAGGCCGAGGAGAAGAACGAGGTCGGGCTCGTGATGGGGCTGGCATGGACCCAGGTCGGAGGCACGATCCTCCCGATCGAGGTGGTGACCATGTCCGGTACCGGCAAGGTGATCCTGACCGGGCAGCTCGGCAAGGTGATGCAGGAGTCGGCCCAGGCGGCGGTCTCCTACGTGCGCACCCGGGTCAACGACTTCAAGATCCGCAGGGATTTCTACAAGCGGGTGGATGTCCACATCCACGCGCCCGAGGGGGCGATCCCCAAGGACGGTCCGTCAGCCGGCGTCACCATCGGCACCGCGGTCATCTCGGCGCTGTCCGGGATCCCGGTCCGGAGAGACGTGGCCATGACCGGCGAGATCACCCTCAAGGGGAAGGTCCTCCCGGTGGGCGGGATCAAGGAGAAGGTGCTGGCCGCCTTCAGGACCGGCATCAAGACGATCATCCTCTGCGAGGAGAACCGCAAGGACCTGGAGGACATCCCGCCCAAGATCTACAAGAAGATCAAGTTCCACCTGGTCTCCCACATCTCGCAGGTGCTCGACGTGGCGCTGGTGAAGGAGCCCGGGCACCCCCCGTCGGCGATTCGCCAGCCGTCCACCGACGGCGCCGCCCCGGACGTCTCCCCGGCGACGCTGCGATCCGCCGTCGGCGAGGAAGCTACCTGCTAGAAAGGTAGAAAGGTGCCGGCCCGCCCGGTCGAGTCGCCGTCGGTCCACCAGGATCCCCAGCCTGTTTTGCGGAGTCGGGCCTGTGATCAGGCCTCGGCCTGGCTGCAGAGTCGCTACTGACGCCCCGACGGGAGCCGTTTGCACGACACCGGGTCGTTGTGCAACTTCGCTGTCGAGACTCCTTTCGCCCGGTCGCAGAGCGTACAAAACACCGCCCTTCTGCCGCCGGTTGGGTCCGGGTCCCGGGGATCGAGCAGCGAGGCGATCGACCTGGGCTATAATCGAGCCAGGAGCGATCCAATGGAACGAGATACGGACTCCCCGGAGGACCGCCAGCAGATCGACGAGCTGATGGCCAGCCTGGAACGGATGGCGACCGCCCCGTGCGCGTCATGCTCCGGACCGATCTGCGGCCACGAGGCTCTCTTTTCCTGGGTGATGGGGTACACGTCGGCGGCGCTCTGCCTGGGCTGTCTCGCCACGGCCGTGCAGAACGACGCGAAGACCATGCGGGAGAATCTGTTCGAGCACATCCAGCGTCGCGACTGCACCCGGACCTCGTGGGAGCGGTTCAACGCCCGGGAGGGGTTCGACCTGACCGGACGGCCCGGTTGCCTCTGGACCGGCGGCGCGGCCCCGGCCCGCCTGACGAGCGCTCCGGGTTCGCCCGCTCCCCCGGGTCTCGTGGGAAGGGCGGCGCCAGAGGGGCCGGCGGGATGGGATGACGAGTGGGACGCCGGCGATCTGGGGTGCGGCGAGCTGACCCTGGGGCTGAGAGCTCGCATGAACAAGCTCTTCGCGGGGCAGGTGCTCCGCCTCGTCACCGGTGATCCGGGCGCGCTGGAGGATCTCTCCTCCTGGTGCCGACTCACGGGCCACGGGCTCGTCTCGGCGGCCCCACCGGTGTTTCTGATTCGACGGAGGGAGGTATAGGCGGCTTGTCGGGAAAATTCTGCGTCGTTCTCGGCTCGGGCCCGGACAACTGGGAACGGGCGACCATCGCTTTCGTGACGGCCAACGCGGCCCTGGCGGTGGACAAGGAGACCACGGTCTTCATGAACTTCGAAGGGGTGCGTCTGTCCCAGAAGGGCCAGGCCGACGGCGTCCATGTGGAACCGTCGGAGCCGCTGGCGAACCTCATGGAGGCGTTCGTCGCGGGTGGGGGCAAGATCGTGGTCTGCTCGCGCTGCTTCACCCGGCGCAAGCTGGACCCGGAGAACCTGGTGCCCGGCGCCGTGCTGGCCGGGGCACCGAAGCTGGTGGAGATCCTGGGCGACGGCACGCCGAGCGTCAGTTACTAGTCAGGCCGCGCGACGCGCGAAGGGAGCGGGACCCTGAATGCCTCTCGTTGACGAGTTCGCTTGCGTCCGCTGCGGGGATTCCTTCGAGGCCGGGTACTTCGGCGGACCCGGGGGCGATGGCGACTACGTGACCGCGGGATGTCTCTTCTGCACCCGGAACGTGTGCGGTCGGAGGGAGTGCTCGCTGTGCCTGTGGGGCATCGACGACACCTGCCACAAGGTGTGCCGGTCGTGCGCCGACAGGCTGGGCATTCTCCGGGCCGGCGTGCTCCACGACCCCCGGGACCCCCTCTCGAGGGACCTCCCGGAGTATCTGCTTCCGATCGCTCTGTACGCTCTCCGGGCCGCCATTGCCCACGCCCAGGGCAGCTACGCCTGCCCCTGCTGTCGGTCGGAGGTCTCGTTGCAGCGGGTGTTCCCCACGTACTTCCTGTGCAACACCTGCGACCAGTTCGTCTGCGCCAGCTGCGTGGAGGAGACGTGGCTCGGAGGGTTGACCGGCGACGCCCGGCTCTACCGGTGCAGCTGCTGCACCGACCTCCGGCGGCGGCTCATCACGTCGTCGGGCGAGCTGGGCTGGACCACCGGGGGCGGGACCCGGCGGATCCACGGAGCCGGGCAGGCGCGGCTGAGATGGTGGAGAGCGGACGACGCCGACCGTCTCACGATCCCTTCCCGCCGCCTGCCCGACTGAACGGACCGAGAGCCGGGTGGCGGGCCCGCTCCACGGGGGCTTGGCGCCGGCTCTCCGGGTCGTGATACGATGGACTCCACCTGAGCGGATCCGCTCGGGCGGGGAGTACCTGTGCGGTTCTACCTTCTGGATCGAGTCACGGAGTGCGAACCGGGAAAGCTGGCCCGGGGCGTCAAGAACGTCACCCTGTCGGAGGACTTCCTGGACGAGCACTTCGCGGGCATCCCGATCATGCCGGGCACCCTGATCCTGGAGGGTCTGGCCCAGCTGTCGGGTTACCTGCTGGCCCGGACCGCCTCTCCGGATGCGCCACACAAGCACAAGGCGGTGCTGAGCATGGTCGAGAAGGCCAAGTTCAGGCAGGTGGTCCGCCCCGGCGACCAGCTGAAGTTCGAGGCCCGCCTGGTGACGATCCGCGACGACAGCGGCAAGGTCGATGCCAGCGCCACGGTGGAGGGCGAGGTGGTCGTGTCGGCCCAGCTGGTCTTCTACTTCGCCGACTTGAAGAACGATCTCCTGGAGGCGAACCGGCGGGAGATCTTCTCGATCTGGACCACTGGAGCATCGGAGTGAACGAGCCGATCGTCATCACCGGCACCGGGATCGTGACGCCCCTGGGAGAGGATGTCGAGGCGCTGGCCGGGAGGGTCGAGGCCGGGGAGCCCGCCCGGTTTCGACCGTCCCGGGTGCCGGGGTTCGCCGACGACCCGGACAGCCGGTTCGGCGCCGTTTCGAACCCGGACCCGGAGGAGTTCCTGAGAGACCGGAAGAACCTCAAGTACATGGACACCCTGGCCCGGCTCGCCGTCAGGGCCGCGGGGCTGGCCGTCAGGGACGCGGCGCTGGCGACGGCCAGTCTCGACCCCTACCGGATCGGACTCTACATGGGCATCGGGTTCGTGGCGTCGGAGCTGAGAGACCTGAAGCCGGTCATCGTGGCCGGCCGGGGTCCCGACGGTCGCTTCGACGCCGCGCTGGTCGGCGACCGGTGCCGGATCAACCCGATCTCCGTGTTCCGGTCGCTGCCCAACATCCCGGCCTGCAACGTGTCGATCGCCATGGGCTTCAAGGGCGAGAACTCGGTGCTGTACCCCGGCGCCGTCCAGACGGCGCTGGCGCTCGACGAGGCGATCGAGGCGCTCCGGGAGGGGCGCTGCGACGTGGCGCTCGCCGGAGGAGCGGCGCAGGCCGCCAGCTTCCTGACGCTTCACACCCTCTCGATGATGGACCAGCTGCCAGGGCCGTGCCAGAACGGCGTCCCGCCGGCCGACGGGGCTGCGGTGCTGGTCCTGGAGCGGCGGTCCGACGCCGTGAATCGCGGCGCCAGGCTCCACGGGGAGATCCTGGGCGTGGCCGTCGCCTCCGGCGATGGGTGGCCGTACCGGGCCCCGCCGTCCCGGGAGCACCTCGAGCGGGCGTTCGCGGGGGCGCTCGACCGGGCGGCGTTGCCGGCGGTCGCTGACCGATCCGGCCCCGAAGGGTCGGCCGCCGGGTCGGGAGTCCTGATCCCCGGCGACGATGGACACCGGTCGGTCGAGGGGATCGCCGCCTCGGTCGCTGAAGGGCTCCTGGGAGAGCGCCGATCGCGCTGGGCGTGCTGGTCGACCCGCCGGGCCACCGGCAACGCCTCGGCGGCCAACCTGCCGCTGGATCTGGCGCTGGGCCTGGCGCTGGCCCGGCGATCCGGTCGAGAGCTGGTCTTGGTCGGCGCTTCGGGGGTCGGTCCCGATGCGGCGGCCTGCCTGGCGAGGGTAGCGGGATGACCGGCGCGAGACGGGTCGTGGTCACGGGAGCCGGGGTGGTGAGCCCGGTGGGGATCGGCCGGTCCGCCTTCCACGACTCCCTGGTGGCGGGACGGTCCGGCATCGACTCGATCTCCCTGTTCGACGCCTCCCGGTTCGTCACCTCCATCGCCGCCGAGGTGAAGGGCTACGATCCCGGGGCGTTCGTCGATCTGCCCGGCGAGGTCGCCCCGGCGCTGGCGGATCGGAAGGTCGGCTTCGTCCTCGGGGCGGCCCGGATGGCTCTGGACGAGGCGTTCGGCCGCTCCTGGTCGATTCCCTACCCCGCCGGGGCCAGGGGGCTATCGCTGGGGGTCGGGGTCGAGATCTTCAAGATGGACGACATCGTCCCCTGGTGCCGCGAGCAAGGCGATCTGGACCCGGAGGCGCTGGCCCGCCACCTGGCCGGGCGGTCGTTCATGGACAGCTTCCGCATCCCTTCGGACCTGGGCCCGGCGATCCTGGGCCGGCTGGCCGGCGTGCACGGTCCGCGCCGGGTCAACGTGGGAGCCTGCGTCGCGTCCGCCCAGGCGATCGGCGAGGGGTTCAGGATGGTGCAGCGCGGCAGGGCACAGCTGGTGCTGGCCGGGGGCGCCGATTCGATGATCAACCCGCTGGCCGTGGCCGGGTTCGGTCTGCTGGCCGCCACGACGGGGTCGAGCCACCTGAAGGGTCGGGCGAGCCGACCGTTCGACCTGAACCGGGACGGGTTCGTGCTGGGCGAGGGTGCGGCGGTGGTGGTGCTGGAGGAGCGGACCGCGGCCCGGGCCCGGGGCGCCAGGATCCTGGCCGAGATCGCTGGCTACGGCACCAGCATGGATGCGTTCAAGATCACCGACCCGGCCGAGGACGGGGCCGGGGCGATCCAATC